>NZ_QKZF01000010.1:0-238871 GCF_003253915.1 Burkholderia sp. 28_3 | reverse complement strand
GCAACAAGGCCGGATATAGAGCTGCAGCCCATCCTGTCTGTCTGAACACACGAAAACTGTTGCAAACGGGACGCGTTCATATAGATCACGATGAAGCGGATCGGCATCGCAGGGTGGCTGACCATGTTGCTGGCGAGCTCCGCATTCGCGCAGGCCGGCGACGCCGACACGGCCGACGCGCGGCGCAACTGGTACAACGACCCGTTCGTCGCGCTGTCGCAGGACGTCGCCGAATGCCCGTTGCCGCTCGGCCCGTGGATGACGCGCGCGGAGATGACGGACGATGCGCACTACCGCGCCGAACGCGGCACGACCTGCTGGCTCGCCCATCGCTGCACGAAGCCGAACTCGTATATGTACGATGCGTCGATCGCCGATGCGGCGAAGGCGCACTTCGCGGGCTCCGATCGTCTGCGCGGCACGAGCCTGTGGATTACCGTGCAGCGACGTTTCATCTACGTCGAAGGATGTGCGGATACGAGCGTCGATCGCCAGGCGTTGCAACGTGAATTCGAGGCAATTCCGGACGTCGAGCAGGTGTTCATTCGCATCACCGACGATCCGCGCAAGCGCTTGCCGTACAAGGCGCGCGGACAACCCGACCGCGCGCCGGACTGACGCTCGACGGGCCGCCCATGGCATACTCGCGACATTCAAAAAAAGGTTGACGGGAACCATAATGAAACACATGCTTGCGTCGGTCTGTCGGTGGCCTCGGGCGGCCGTGATGTTGGCTCTGGTTGCAGGGCTCGGCGGGTGCGGTGGCGGTGCTCCGCTGTTCACTTCGGACGGGCGCCCGACCACTCAGGTGCAATGCACCGGCAGCGACTGGAGCAATTGCACGGACAATGCCCGGGCCATGTGCAACGGAGATTTCGACGTGATCCAGCAATCGACGGATGACGCCGTGCGAAATCTTCTCTTCGCGTGCAAGAAGAAGAGCGGTTATTGATCCCGAAATGACCGGCTGAGGAGACCACGATCGGGCGAAGCGCTTTTCTGTTTGCTTGGTGTTACCTATTTTTCACGAATAACACTCATGGAGTCCCATCCATATGGCGACCTACAGGCAACTGTCCGCACAGCTCGAACGGCTTCAGCAAAAGATCGACAAGGAACGTGAAAAGGCGATTGCCGACGCGATTGCCGAAATCCGCGCGAAAATCGACGAATACGACATTACGCCGGAAGAACTCGGTTTTCGCCCGGCAGGATCGGGCGCAGCCGCTGCCGCCGCGAAGCCCAAGCGGACCTTGCCGCCGAAGTACCTGAACCCGAAGACGGGCGAAACCTGGAGTGGTCGCGGGCGGGCGCCGGCATGGCTCGGCAAGAATCGCGGACGTTTCCTGATCAAGGACTGACTCCCGAAAATCCTCACCTTTCGCGTATCGACTGACGGTGCGAACGGCCATGCGGCCTTCGCACCGTTTTGTTTTTGGGCGGTCGCCATGCGATTTTCCGTCGCGAATTGAAGTGCAATGCCGCGCAATGAACGGATCCCGTTTTGCGAATTCGC
Source organism: Burkholderia sp. 28_3 (assembly GCF_003253915.1). Classification (NCBI taxonomy): domain Bacteria; kingdom Pseudomonadati; phylum Pseudomonadota; class Betaproteobacteria; order Burkholderiales; family Burkholderiaceae; genus Burkholderia; species Burkholderia sp. 28_3. The sequence continues at coordinate 237,355 of NZ_QKZF01000010.1, read as the reverse complement.
CGCGATCCGACTGCATATTGCGGGGAATTTCCGTAAACAAGCGCGTAATGGCGCAATGCACGCGCATTGGCATTCGCCATTTTCGAGGTGCACGCGCGACGCGGACTTTCATCACCTTTCGCGTATTGGCGCGGTATGTCGTGCGATTCCCGAAGATACTCACCATGGCTCCTGTAAAACCTCACCTTTGAGCGCGCGACTGCAGCATCGTGCCGCGTTGCCTGCATCGTGCGAGCGGCGCTGCGATGCCGGGCCGCATGTGTTGCAGATCCATGATGCGAGCGTTGACGTCCGTCGAATAGTCGGCCGTTCGGCATATAGGCAGTCGCAGGCGCTTCGCCTATGCTTGGGGTTCGCGTCGATCGGCGCACGGCCCGCGTGGCCGCATGCCGATCGTGTCGTCTTTCGCCACCGCAGGGAGCCGATGTGACCGTTCGCCATCTCGATGCGTTGTTCCAGCCCAAGTCCGTTGCGGTCGTCGGCGCGTCGTCGCGCGCGGGCAGTATCGGCGCGATGGTGTGGTCGCGTGTGCTCGACGGCGCGTTCCAGGGGCCTGTTTGGCCGGTCAATCCGAAATATCGCGAGCTGGACGGGCATGCGGTCGTCTCGGATGTCGACCGGTTGCCCGCGCCGCCGTCGGTTGCCGTGATCTGCACGCCACCCGCGACCTGGGCCGGCATCGTGCGCAAGCTCGGTGAGCTGGGCACGCGGGTCGCGGTGATCGTCGGCGAGGCGCGCACCGATGCCGATCGCGCCGCGGTCGATCGCACGCTGAAGGCGGCGAAGCCGTTCGTGCTCCGTATCGTCGGGCCCGGCAGCCTCGGCGTGTTGTCGCCGGCGCGGCATGCGCATTTCGGCGCGCCTGCGTATACGGCGCGATCGGGCGGCGTTGCATGGGTATCGCAATCGAATGCGCTGACGAACGCGGTGCTCGGCTGGGCCCATGCGCGGGGCCTCGGCTTTTCGCATGTCGTCGCGCTCGGCGGCGAATCGGACGTCGATGCGGGTGACGTCCTCGACTATCTGGCGAGCGATCCCGGCACGCGCGCGATCCTGCTCGAGCTCGATACCGTGCGCGCGGCGCGCAAGTTCATGTCGGCGGCGCGCGCGGCCGCACGCAACAAGCCGGTGCTCGCGTTACGTACCGGCCGTGCCGATCCCGGCGATGCGCTCTACACGGCGGCGTTCCAGCGCGCGGGCATGGTGCGCGTCGATGCGCTCGACGACCTGCTCGACGAAATCGAGACGCTCGGCGTGGGCCGCGTCACCGCACGGGGGGCGGCGACGCTCGTGACCAGCGATGCGGGCGTGGCGAAACTCGCGGTCGATGCGGTGGCCGAGGTGCGCGACGTGCTGACCGGCTGGTCGCCCGCGGCCACGTCGGCCGTCGCGGCCGCGCTGCCGCATCTCGCGGCGCCGGGCAATCCGCTCACGCTGGGCGACGATGCACGCCCCGAACACTTTGCCGCGGCGATCAAGGCGCTCGCCCCGTTTCCGCAGACGGGCACGCTGTTCGTCGTTCATTCCACTTCACACAGTGCGCCGGCCGACCTGGTCGCGCGCACGCTGATCGATTCGCGGCAGTACGCGCATCGCGGCATCCTCGCGTGTTTCTTCGGCGCGGTCGATGCGGCGACACGCGATGCGCTGCACGCGAACGGCATTCCGGTGCACACGACGCCGCAGCGGCTCGCACGTGCGTATGCGCGTCTCGTCGACTACAACCTCGGGCGCCAGCTGCTGATGCAGACGCCGGAGGGCACGCCGCCGCAGCCGGCCGAATGCGTGGCGTCCGCCCAGGCCGACGCGCGCCGCATGGTCGAAGCCGGGCAGCATGAACTGGCCGGCGAAGCCGCGCTGCGCTGGCTGTCCCATTTCGGTCTGCAGGGCGAGCAATCCAGCGAGCCGGCCGGCAAGAAGGTCGTCGATATCACGGTCGACATGTATGACGATTCGAACTTCGGTCCGGTGTTTCGCTACGCCGTGCCGCCGGCGGATGGCGTATCGGCGCCGTTCGTCGTCTACGGTCTGCCGCCGCTGAACACCGTGCTCGCCCGCGCGGTGATGGAGCGCTCGCCGTATGCGCGCAGCACGCCCGTCGAGCCGACGCTCGACGCGCTGACGGCGCTGTCGCAGGTCGTTTGCGACGTGCGCGAAGTCGTTGCGATGTCGGTCACGCTGCGCGTGCTGTCCGACCGCGCATGGGTCGTCGCGCCGCGCATCACGTTGGCTGCAGGGCGCAGCCGGCTCGCGATCATGCCGTATCCGCGGCACCTCGAGCAGACGCTCGAGTGGCATGGCGAGACGGTGACGATCCGTCCGATCCGTCCGGAGGACGAGGCCGCACACAACGAGCTGCTCGGTGCGATGACGCCGGAAGATCTGCGGATGCGTTTTTTCGGCGCGGTGCGCAGCTTCGATCATTCGCAGGTGGCGCGCATGACGCAGATCGACTACGACCGCGAGATGGCATTCATCGTGTCGTTCACCGACGTGTCGGGGCGCGACCACACGCTCGCGGTGGCGCGCGCGGTCGCCGATCCCGACAACGAGACGGCGGAGTTCGCGATCGCGGTACGGCCCGACCAAAAGGGCAAGGGGCTCGGCCGGCTGATGATGATGCGCATCATCGACTACGCACGCTCGCGCGGCACCGCGTGGATGGTCGGCGAGGCGTTGCGCGAGAATACGGCGATGATTTCGCTCGCGAAATCGTGCGGGTTTGCGGTATCGACGACGGAGGAGCCGGGCGTCGTCGGGTTCAGGATGAAGTTGCAACCGTAGGCGTCAGTCTGTGGTCCCACGTTGCGAAGGTAACGCATGGCGTCGATGCTGCAATGTCTCGCCATGCCGCACGGTCACTCAGGAATGCAAAGGAGTTGAAACCAGTATCCGGCATGAAGCGCTCGCCGACGTGGCGAACCTGCCGGTCGAGGCGATATCGTGAAGCCCGCATCATGTCGGCAGAGGCGCGCCAGCGTGCTGCGATATTCGCCCTGCGCAACCGTTTCAAGCGATGTGCTTGCACGCATTCGTGGCCCTATTCCGGCTTCGCACATGCAAAGCCATCACGAAGGTGAGACTTTTCGGGAGCGGCGAGTGAGCTTTTCCGGGACAGCGCGGTGAGCCGATACGGGAGCGTTCGGTGAGCTTTCCCGGGAACGGCCGATGAGCGCCTGCGGGAAAGGCCGGTGAGCCTTTCCGGGACACCTCGGTGAGCACTTGCGGGAGCGATCGGTGAGGATGTTCGGGAGGCGTCAGTAAGCGTCTCCAGGAGCCTTCGGTGAGACTTTACGGGAGGCTGCGGTGAGCGCTTGCGGGATGCCGAGGTGAGCTTTTTCGGGAGCATGCGAACGCACGCCTGCCGCGGGCGCCGCGCCGGCCAATGCCGGCGTGACGCGCGGGTGTGGGCACGCAGGAAGCGTGCCCACGATCACATTCACGCAGCGAGTTTCGACGCCGCGTCGTTCACCTGATCACGCGAAATCGCGAGTTCCTCGAGGTGTGGATCGGCATAGACGGCACCGGTTTCGCGCTCGAGGCGGGCGATCGTCAGCGCACAGCGCGCGGCGTCTTTCGGCATCGCGATGAAGCGCTTGACCGACTCGCCGGACGTGAACGCGTCGAACAGTGCGCCGCGCACGTCGTCCGGAAGCGTCTTGGTCCACTGGTACGGCTTGCCGTTGAACGTGATCGACGGCGGCAGCGTGCGTTCCTTCTTGGTCGCCGTGATGAGCCCGTAGGTGCGCGCCGCGTCGCCGATCTGCTCGGGCGAGAAGAGTTCGTCAGGCGTGATGTCGAACTGCTCGATGTAGTTCTCGATCGCCTGCATTGCGGCGGCACGATCGTCGCGCTTCTTCTGCGCGCGCGCGACGATATCGCGCAGTTCGTCCGCTTCCTCGGGCGTGATCGTGAAGCTTGCCTGCTTCTGCTGAAGTTCGGAGAAACGCTGGAATTCTTGATCGTTCAGAAGTTTGGCCATGACATCCATCGGACACGACGGCCGCGACAACCGGCCGCCGTAGTTTTTGAGAGGGCCGCTATTTTAGCGTAGCGCCGCGGCTGCCCGATGCGACATCGCGCATCGGGCACCGCGCGGGCGTCGTGCGCAATCGCACCCGGCGCCGCTGCGCGATGCCCGGTGCGCGTTGGCGGCGAACCCGCGCGTCAGCAGGTCTCGGTGCGGCACATCGACAGATGGGCGGCCGTGTCGCGCAGTGCGTCGACGACCACGTCGACGGTCGGCGCCATGTGCGCATCGATCCGTCGCATGTACGGACACGTCAGCACGGCCATCGCATGGCCGGCGGGCCCGAGGATCGGCACGGTCAGGTCGGTCACGCCGTAGGCCTGGCGGCTGTCCTGGCGCAGGTAGCCGGACTGCCGGATCGACTGGCATGCATTCGCGAGCTCCTGCTCGTTCAGCGGCGTTTCGCCCTTGACCTTGCGGTGCTCGGCCAGCATGTGCGCGCGTTGCTCGGGGCCCTGGAACGCCAGCAGCGTGCGTCCCGACGCGGTATCGGCGAGCCCGACGCGCGAGCCGAGCCGGACCGACACGCCCCACGGGCCAGGCCCGTCCACCTGCGCGATCACGAGCAGGTTGCCGCGATCGTAGACGGACAGGTGGCACGATTGCTCGGCGGCATCGGCGAAGCGCTGCATCGGCGGCAGCGCTTCGGCGATCAGCCGGTTCATCGGTGGATGCCGGTGCGCAAGCGCGAACAACTTGAGGCTGAGCGTATAGCGGTCGCCGCCGGTCGAACGCATCACGTAGCGGCGTGCGACGAGGCGTTCGAGCATCCGGTAGATCTCGCTCGCGTTACGGCCGAGTTCCTTCGTGATTTCGGTGCGGGTGAGTCCTTCCTTCTGCTCGGACAGGAGTTCGAGAATATCGAGGCCCTTGTCGAGCGCGGGTGCGCGATAGCGGTCGATAGCGGCCATCGATTCCCGTGCGTCGCTGCCGGGAAGCGGGTCGTTGGTTGTCTGCATTGTCGGTGTGAGGTTGGGGGATTACCGTCGATCGGTTGGCGACGCACGCTGGCCGGTTCTGCACGCGTATAGGGCGGGCCCGCGGATGGCAATGAAAGCCATCCGTATGAGCTTAGCAATAAACATACAGTGTGCAATGCAGCGTCTTTTTACCGATCATTACCGGACAAGAACGGATGGGCAAACGTTTCCGATGACAGGGGCACCCCGAATAGCCAGTATTCATGCACCGATGGCAGGCGCCACTGCGAACGATGGTCGTTCCACCGACGCCGGTGCGGCGCGTGCTGCGCCGCAGCGTCGGCAGGCGCACCAATAGTCGGTATCCGTCGCGCGTCATTTCACGGCGCGCGGCCGATGGTACAAAGGCTTGCGGGCCAGCGACGGCGCGGCCGCGCGTGCAGCCGGCCGACATGGGCCGGCACGCGTCGCGGATGCCGGGCCGTCGTCGCCGATGCGCAGACCGGCGGCCGCCCGTTCGATGCGCGCCGTACTTCCGTACGGCGCCGCGATCGCTGCGCCCGCGCGACCCTCGCGCGTCGACGGCATCCCGCATGCGGCGCCGACGCGTGCAATCGACGATCGACAATCAGTCCGGCGCGCGGCTGCGAAAGGCCGCGTCGGCCGGTATCCTGTCCCATTCGACAACAGAGGTTAAGCACGATGAAACTGCTTCGCTATGGCCCGCCCGGCCAGGAAAAGCCCGGCATCCTCGACGCGGCCGGCCGGATTCGCGACCTGTCCGCGCATGTGCCGGATCTTGCCGGCGAGGTGCTGTCCGACGCGGGTCTCGCGCGGCTGCGTGCGATCGATCCGGCCACGCTGCCGCTCGTGTCGGGCGAGCCGCGCATCGGCGCGTGCGTCGGCCACGTCGGCAAGTTCATCGGCATCGGCCTGAACTATGCCGACCATGCAGCCGAAGCCGGCATGCCGGTGCCGAAGGAGCCGGTCGTATTCGGCAAGTGGACGAGCTCGATCTGCGGCCCGAACGACGGCATCGACATCCCGAAGGGTTCGGTCAAGACCGACTGGGAAGTCGAGCTGGGCGTCGTGATCGGCGCGAAGTGCAAGGACGTCGATGAAGCGCGCGCGCTCGATTACGTCGCGGGCTACTGCGTCGTCAACGACGTGTCCGAGCGCGAATGGCAGATCGAGCGCGGCGGCCAGTGGGACAAGGGCAAGGGTTTCGACACGTTCGGCCCGATCGGCCCGTGGCTCGTCACACGCGACGAGGTACCCGATCCGCAGCGTCTCGACCTGTGGCTCGAAATCGACGGCCACCGTTATCAGAACGGCAACACGCGCACGATGGTGTTCACCGTCGCGCAGCTGATCGCGTATCTGTCGACCTGCATGACGCTGCAGCCGGGCGACGTGATCACGACCGGTACGCCACCGGGCGTCGGCATGGGGATCAAGCCGTCGCCGGTATTCCTGAAGGCCGGCCAGATGGTGCGCCTCGGGATCGACGGGCTCGGCGAGCAGTTGCAGAGCACGCGCCACGCGCAATGAGCGCGTGAGCGACGCGGGCCGGCTGGAGGACGCAGCCCCCCGCGCTGGCCATGCTGCCCGCCACGTCGGCATGAATGCCGGCGGCGAGCGGCGCGCCCCGAACGACGAGACAGCTCGAACCAGGGGCCCGATTCCGCGCGATGCGGAATCGGCCCTTGTCGCATGTCCGCGGCGGTGCGAAGCGGATCAGACCACGTTGTCCAGTTCGCAATGCGCTTCGAGCCGATATCCGTCGGGGTCGACGACGAACGCCGCGTAGTAGCCCGGGCCGTAGTGCTCGCGCTTGCCGGGGCCGCCGTTGTCCTTGCCGCCGTGCTCGAGCGCGGCGCGGTAGAACGCATCGACCTCGACCGGCGACGCGGCCTTGAACGACAGGTGCAACCCCGAATCGGGATCGGCGACGACCGGGCGAGCCGCGTGCTGCAACCACAGCTCGGGCTCGGTCGTGCCGTACCCGATCGCGTTGTCGTCGCTATACAGACGCTTGTAGCCGAGTGCGCCGAGCGTGCTGTCGTAGAAGGTGCGGCTGCGGCCAACGTGTGCAACGCCGAATGAAAGGTGATCGATCATCTGTGGCTCTCCTTGAACTGAGGGGGACGTCAGAACGGCAAACCTGCCTGGAGGCACCATGCCAGCCGCTTGCAGCGAAGCGCGTCGAGCGTCCTCGCCTCGTACGTGCGGCCGGCGACGGTGTGGATAACGCTGAACGAAAAGCGATCGATCATCTGTGTCTCCTTGGATTGAAGGGAGCGTCGGTGCAGCCAACCTGTTTTTAACCACCATGCCGGTTATGTTAGAAATCGCTCCGGCGCTTGTCAACCGGCATGGTGGTTAGATACGATCGCGTCATGAGAAAAACGCAACCTTCCGTCGCGATCGACTGCCTGATCCCGGCGCCGCCCGAGACGTTGAGCCTCGATTTCGCGAACACGCTGTACTGGCGCGGCAGCGACCCGCCGACGGAAACCTTCGGCGCGCTGGACGACCTGCTCGCGTGGTGCCGCGAGCAGGCCGGCGTACCGGCCGGGCTGGTCGACGCGTGTCGCGAGCAATATCCGAACCCGAAGAAGAATGACGAGCCTCCGATGCTCGCGCAGGCGCTCGCATTGCGCGAGGCGCTCTACCGGCTCTTTCACGCGCAGGCGGAGCAGCGCGAGCCGCAGCCCGACGATCTCGCGCTGCTCGGCGGCTTTCTGGCGGAAGCGTCGCCGCGCGTTGCGCTGGCGCGCGTCGACGGCCGCTACGCGTGGCGGATCGATGCGTCAGGTGCGACGCTCGCGGGGCTGCTGAGTCCGGTGCTGTGGTCGGCGATCGACCTGCTCGGCGGCGCGCGGCTCGCGAAGGTCAAGCGCTGCGCGAACGATGCATGCCAGTGGCTGTTCATCGACGACAGCAAGAACGGCAGCCGACGCTGGTGCTCGATGTCGTCGTGCGGCAATCGCGCGAAGGCGTATCGCCACTATCACAAGGCGGAATGACGGGCGGCCCGAACCTATTTCGCCGACAGCTTGCGCCACAGCGTCGTCTTGCTGATGCCGAGCATCGCGCAGGCGCGATCGCGGTCGCCGCCGCACGCGTCGAGTACCGCGCGGATCTCGTCGGCTTCCGCGCGACGGCGGCGTGCGTGGAGCGTTTGTCCATCGTCGTCGGCGCCCCCACCCGCGTCGGGCGGCGCGGCGAACAGCTCGGGCGCGATCACCTGCAGCGCGCCGGGGGCGAGCGCCGCACACGCGGCGTCCGGATCGCTCTCGTCGACGTCCTCGGCCAGCTCCACCGCGATCCGCTCGACCACGTTCTGCAACTCGCGCACGTTGCCCGGCCAGCGGTAGCGCGCGAGCGTCGCTTGCGTCGCGTCGAGCACGCGCAGCGCGTCGTCGGTGTCGCGCACGCGTTCGGCGAGACGCGGCTCGCGCCGCGCGGCCTGCACGAGCAGTGTCGCCGCGAGCGCGGGAATGTCGGCCGCGCGTTCGCGCAGCGGCGGCAGGCCGACGTTCAGGATGTTGAGCCGGTAATAGAGATCCGCGCGGAACGTGCCGGCCTCGACGGCCGCGAGCAGCGGCCGGTGCGTCGCGGCGATCACGCGCACGTCGATGCGGATCGGTTCGGTCGAGCCGAGGCGGATCACCTCGCGCTCCTGCAGCACGCGCAGCAGCCGGCTCTGCAGCGACGGCGGCATCTCGCCGATTTCGTCGAGAAACAGCGTGCCGCGGTGCGCGGCCTCGAACAGGCCGGTCTTGCCGCCGCGTCGCGCGCCGGTGAATGCGCCTTCCTCATAGCCGAACAGTTCGCTCTCGAGCAGCGCTTCCGGAAACGCGCCGCAGTTGACCGCCACGAACGGATAGCTGCGCCGCGCGGACAGCGCATGCAGGCTCTGCGCGATCATTTCCTTGCCGGTGCCGCTTTCGCCGAGCACGAGCACGGTCGCGTCGGATTTCGCATAGCGGCGCACGAGCTCGCGCACGCGCGTCATCGGCGCCGAGGCGCCGACCACGTCGTCGAGCGCATAGCGGGCCGCGAACTGCTGCGTGGTCGGTTGCGAACGCAGCGCGCGATCGAGCCGTTCGACCGCGCGCGATTCCTGGAACGTCAGCACGCTGCCCGACGTGACGCCGCGATCGACGAGCGGCCCGCGATGCACGACGTAGCGCACGCCGCGCACGGTCGCGAGCGCATCGCCGTCCTCGCCGCGCAGCGTGCGCAGTTCGGGCCGCAGGTCGACGAGCGCGCGGCCGACGGCCGCCGCGGGTTCGACCCCGAGCGCCGACGCGAGCCGTTCGTTGATCGCCTCGACGCGGCCGTGCGCGTCCAGCGCGACCACGCCGTCACGCAGATGCTGCAGCAGCGTGTCGAGCCGCTGGCGGCGGAATGCCTCGGCGTGCGTCGCATACGCGACTTCGAGCGCCGTCTCGACTGCCTTGCGCACCGACGCGTGCGAATAGAGGAACACCGCACCCATGCCGGCGCTGGCCGCGAGATCGGTGACGAGGCCGGGGCCGACGATCGTCTCGATGCCGCGATCGCGCAGGTCGTGCACGCAGGCTTCCGCTTCCTGCGCGGACTGATATGACGCAAACTGCACGTCGAGGCCGTACGCGGCGACGAAGCGACGCACTTCGGGCGGCGTTTCGCCGGCGCTGACGAGCGCGATCCGCGTCGCGTCGCGTCGCGCGCGCGCGAGCGCCTGCATCACGTCGAAGCCGGTCGGCGACACGACCACCACCGGCACCTGCGCACGCGTTTTCAGGAAGCCGCCGTTCGAGCCGGCCGCGACGATCACGTCGGGCCGCGCGGTGCCCGCCTCGGCGATCGCGCCGAGCGCATCTTCATAGGCGCGCGTCACGATGCGCACGTCGGCGCGTTCGTCGAACTCGCCGGCGATCTCGCGAAACAGGTCGCGCAGGCGGCTGATGCCCATTGCCCAGATGCGCGGACGCACCGTGCGGTCGGCCGGGCCGACGGGCTTGGTCGAAGAGAGGTCCATGACCGCCGATTATGCGCGCGCGATTTCATTTTTGAAACACGAAATTGCCGAATTGAAATCTTCCGGCGCCGTCTCGCCCGGGGCGGGTGCTTAAGAATCAGTGGGTTAGCGACGTTTCGCAAGCTGGCCCGGTCCTTGCTGTTATCGGGCATTCCATCAGGAGGCCGTTCATGAGCAATACGCATCTTCAGAGCGCCGGCGCGAAGTTCCGCGCGGCAGTCGCGGCCGAGCAGCCGCTGCAGGTGGTCGGCGCGATCACCGCGTACGCGGCCAAGATGGCGCAGGCCGTCGGCTTCAAGGCCGTGTACCTGTCGGGCGGCGGCGTCGCCGCGAACTCGCTCGGCATCCCCGACCTCGGCATCAGCACGATGGAAGACGTGCTGATCGACGCGAACCGGATCACCAACGCGACCGACCTGCCGCTGCTGGTCGACATCGACACGGGCTGGGGCGGTGCATTCAACATTGCGCGCACGGTCCGCTCGTTCATCAACGCCGGCGTCGCGGCCGTGCACCTCGAGGACCAGGTCGGCCAGAAGCGTTGCGGCCACCGTCCTGGCAAGGAAGTCGTGCCGATCGACGAAATGGTCGATCGCGTGAAGGCCGCGGTCGATGCGCGTACCGACGACCAGTTCGTGATCATGGCGCGCACCGACGCGGCCGCCGCGGAAGGGATCGACTCGGCGATCGAGCGCGCGGTCGCGTACGTCGAAGCCGGCGCGGACATGATCTTCCCGGAAGCGATGAAGACGCTCGACGACTACCGCCGCTTCAAGGCTGCCGTGAAGGTGCCGATCCTCGCGAACCTGACCGAATTCGGCTCGACGCCGCTGTTCACCGTCGACGAGCTGCGCGAGGCGAACGTCGACATCGCGCTGTACTGCTGCGGCGCGTATCGCGCGATGAACAAGGCCGCGCTGAACTTCTACGAAACGCTGCGCCGCGACGGCACGCAGAAGGCGGCCGTGCCGACGATGCAGACGCGCGCCGAGCTGTACGACTTCCTCGGCTATCACGAATACGAGCGCAAGCTCGACGAACTGTTCGCGCAGGGCAAGAAGTAACGCGGCCCGCATCCCCCGATACCCATTGGAGAAACAAAACATGAGCGAGACGAAAGACGCAGCAGCACCGGCCGCCGCAGGCGCATTCAAGCCGAAGAAGTCGGTGGCGCTGTCGGGCGTGACGGCCGGCAACACCGCGCTGTGCACGGTCGGCAAGACCGGCAACGACCTGCACTATCGCGGCTACGACATTCTCGACGTCGCCGAATCGTGCGAATTCGAGGAAATCGCGCACCTGCTGGTGCACGGCACGCTGCCGAACCTGACCGAACTGGCTGCGTACAAGACCAAGCTGCGCGCGCTGCGCGGCCTGCCGAGCGCGCTGAAGGCCGCGCTCGAGCAGATTCCGGCGTCGGCGCATCCGATGGACGTGATGCGCACCGGCGTGTCGGTGCTCGGCACCGTGCTGCCGGAAAAGGACGACCACAACCTGCCGGGCGCGCGCGACATCGCCGACCGCCTGATGGCGTCGCTCGGCTCGATGCTGCTGTACTGGTATCACTTCTCGCACAACGGCAAGCGCATCGAAACGGAAACCGACGACGATTCGATCGGCGGCCACTTCCTGCACCTGCTGCACGGCAAGACGCCGTCGAAGTCGTGGGTCGAGGCGATGCACACGTCGCTGATCCTGTACGCGGAGCACGAATTCAACGCATCGACGTTCACGGGGCGCGTGATCGCGGGCACGGGCTCGGACATCTACTCGGCGATCACCGGCGCGATCGGCGCGCTGCGCGGGCCGAAGCACGGCGGCGCGAACGAGGTCGCGTACGAAATCCAGAGCCGCTACAGCTCGCCTGACGACGCCGAAGCCGACATCCGCCGCCGCGTCGAGAACAAGGAAGTGGTGATCGGCTTCGGTCACCCGGTCTATACGATCTCCGATCCGCGCAACAAGGTGATCAAGGGCGTCGCGCACAAGCTGTCGAAGGAAGCGGGCGACCTGAAGCTGTACGACATCGCCGAGCGCCTCGAATCGGTGATGTGGGACGCGAAGAAGATGTTCCCGAACCTCGACTGGTTCAGCGCCGTGTCGTATCACATGATGGGCGTGCCGACCGCGATGTTCACGCCGCTGTTCGTGATCTCGCGTACGTCCGGCTGGAGCGCGCACATCATCGAGCAACGCATCGACAACAAGATCATCCGCCCGAGCGCGAACTACACGGGCCCGGAAGATCTGCAGTTCGTGCCGATCGAGAAGCGCTGAAACGCCCGCCGCGCGTGCCGGCGCCCGTGAGGATGCGGGCCGCCGGCGCGCGCGGAACGTCATACCCAGATTTCCGCCCCACATCATGAATACCGCCAACCGCAAACCCCTGCCCGGCACGTCGCTGGACTATTTCGACGCGCGTGCCGCGGTCGACGCGATCGCGCCCGGCGCGTACGACACGCTGCCGTACACGTCGCGCGTGCTCGCCGAAAACCTCGTGCGCCGCTGCGATCCGGCGATCCTCGCCGATTCGCTGAAGCAGATCATCGAGCGCAAGCGTGAACGCGATTTCCCGTGGTTCCCGGCGCGCGTGGTGTGCCACGACATCCTCGGGCAGACGGCGCTCGTCGATCTCGCCGGCCTGCGCGACGCGATCGCGGACGGCGGCGGCGACCCGGCGAAGGTGAACCCGGTCGTGCCGGTGCAGCTGATCGTCGACCACTCGCTCGCCGTCGAATGCGGCGGCTTCGATCCGGACGCGTTCGCGAAGAACCGCGCGATCGAGGATCGCCGCAACGAGGATCGCTTCCACTTCATCGAGTGGACGAAGAAGGCGTTCGAGAACGTCGACGTGATCCCGCCGGGCAACGGCATCATGCACCAGATCAACCTCGAGAAGATGTCGCCGGTGATCCAGGCGCAGGATGGCGTCGCGTTCCCGGACACCTGCGTCGGCACCGACAGCCACACGCCGCACGTCGACGCGCTCGGCGTGATCGCGATCGGCGTCGGCGGGCTCGAAGCCGAGAACGTGATGCTCGGCCGCGCGTCGTGGATGCGCCTGCCCGACATCGTCGGCGTCGAGCTGACCGGCAAGCGCCAGCCCGGCATCACCGCGACCGACGTGGTGCTCGCGCTGACCGAGTTCCTGCGCAAGGAAAAAGTGGTCGGCGCGTACCTGGAATTCCGCGGCGAAGGCGCGGCGAGCCTCACGCTCGGCGATCGCGCGACGATCTCGAACATGGCGCCCGAATACGGCGCGACCGCCGCGATGTTCTTCATCGACGGCCAGACGATCGACTACCTGCGCCTCACCGGCCGCAGCGACGAGCAGGTGAAGCTGGTCGAGACCTACGCGAAGGCAGCGGGCCTGTGGGCCGATACGCTCGCGAACGCGCAGTACGAGCGCACGCTGACGTTCGACCTGTCGAGCGTCGTGCGCAACATGGCCGGCCCGTCGAACCCGCACAAGCGGCTGCCGACGTCGGATCTCGCCGCGCGCGGCATCGCCGGCCAGTGGGAAGAGAAGCCGGGCGAGATGCCCGACGGCGCGGTGATCATCGCCGCGATCACGAGCTGCACGAACACCAGCAACCCGCGCAACGTGATCGCCGCCGCCTTGCTCGCACGCAACGCGAACGCGAAGGGCCTCACGCGCAAGCCGTGGGTGAAGAGCTCGCTCGCGCCCGGCTCGAAGGCGGTCGAACTGTATCTGGAAGAAGCGAACCTGTTGCCCGAACTCGAGAAGCTCGGCTTCGGCATCGTCGCGTTCGCGTGCACGACCTGCAACGGGATGTCGGGCGCGCTCGATCCGAAGATCCAGCAGGAGATCGTCGATCGCGACCTGTACGCGACGGCCGTGCTGTCCGGCAACCGCAACTTCGACGGCCGCATTCACCCGTATGCGAAGCAGGCGTTCCTCGCGTCGCCGCCGCTCGTGGTCGCGTATGCGATCGCCGGCACTATCCGCTTCGACATCGAGCGTGACGTGCTCGGCCACGATCCGGACGGCCAGCCCGTCACGCTGAAGGACATCTGGCCGACCGACGAGGAGATCGACGCGATCGTCGCGTCGAGCGTGAAGCCCGAACAGTTCCGCAAGGTCTACGAGCCGATGTTCGCGCGCAGCGCCGATGCGGGCGAGCGCGCGGCGCCGCTGTACGACTGGCGCGCGCAGAGCACGTACATCCGCCGTCCGCCGTACTGGGAAGGCGCGCTGGCCGGCGAGCGCACGCTGAAGGGCATGCGCCCGCTCGCGGTGCTCGGCGACAACATCACGACCGACCACCTGTCGCCGTCGAACGCGATCCTGCCGAACAGCGCGGCCGGCGAGTACCTCGCGAAGATGGGCCTGCCGGAAGAGGACTTCAACTCGTACGCAACGCACCGGGGCGACCACCTGACCGCGCAGCGCGCGACCTTCGCGAACCCGACGCTCGTCAACGAGATGGCGGTCGTCGACGGCGCGGTGAAGAAGGGCTCGCTCGCGCGCGTCGAGCCGGAAGGCAAGGTCATGCGGATGTGGGAAGCGATCGAGACGTACATGAATCGCAAGCAGCCGCTGATCGTCGTGGCCGGCGCCGACTACGGCCAGGGCTCGTCGCGCGACTGGGCCGCGAAGGGCGTGCGGCTCGCGGGCGTCGAGGCGATCGCCGCCGAAGGCTTCGAGCGCATCCACCGCACGAACCTGATCGGGATGGGCGTGCTGCCGCTCGAGTTCAAGCCGGGCACCAACCGGACGACGCTCGGCATCGATGGCACCGAGACCTTCGACGTGATCGGCGAGCGCACGCCGCGCGCCGATCTCACGCTCGTGATTCACCGCAAGAACGGCGAACGCGTCGAGGTGCCGATGACGTGCCGGCTCGATACGGCCGAGGAAGTGTCGATCTACGAAGCGGGCGGCGTGCTGCAGCGGTTCGCGCAGGACTTCCTCGAATCGTCGCAGGCAGCCTGACCGGCGCACATTGAGAACACAGACATGGCTCATATTCCTCAAATCAGGATTCCCGCGACCTACATGCGCGGTGGCACCAGCAAGGGCGTGTTCTTCCGGCTGCAGGATCTGCCGGATGCCGCGCAGACGCCGGGTGCCGCGCGCGACGCGCTGCTGCTGCGCGTGATCGGCAGCCCCGATCCGTACGGCAAGCAGATCGACGGGATGGGCGGCGCGACGTCGTCCACCAGCAAGACGGTGATCGTGTCGAAGAGCACGCGGCCGGGGCACGACGTTGACTACCTGTTCGGGCAGGTCGCGATAGACCGCGCGTTCGTCGACTGGACCGGCAACTGCGGCAACCTGTCGGCGGCGGTCGGCCCGTTCGCGATCAGCGGCGGGCTGGTGGATCCGGCGCGCGTGCCGCGCGATGGCGTCGCGACCGTGCGGATCTGGCAGGCGAACATCGGCAAGACGATCATCGCCCATGTGCCGATCACGAACGGCGCGGTGCAGGAGACGGGCGACTTCGAGCTGGACGGCGTCACGTTCCCGGCCGCCGAGGTGCAGCTCGAATTCATGGATCCGGCCGCGGAGGAAGAAGGCGCGGGCGGCGCGATGTTCCCGACCGGCAACCTCGTCGACGATCTCGCGGTGCCGGGCATCGGCACGCTGAAGGTGACGATGATCAACGCAGGCATCCCGACGATCTTCGTCGACGCGGAAGCGATCGGCTACACGGGCACGGAGCTGCAGGACGCGATCAACGGCGACCCGAAGGCGCTCGACAAATTCGAGACGATCCGTGCGCACGGCGCATTGCGGATGGGCCTGATCGACACGCTCGACGAAATCGCGACGCGGCAGCACACGCCGAAGATCGCGTTCGTGGCGAAGCCGGCCGACTACGTCGCGTCGAGCGGCAAGCGTGTGAACGCGGGCGACGTCGACCTGCTGGTGCGCGCGATGTCGATGGGCAAGCTGCACCACGCGATGATGGGCACGGCGGCGGTCGCGATCGGCACGGCCGCGGCGATCCCCGGCACGCTCGTCAATCTCGCGGCGGGCGGCGGCGAACGCCACGCGGTGCGCTTCGGCCATCCGTCGGGCACGCTGCGCGTCGGCGCGGAAGCGCGGCGCGAGAACGGCGAGTGGACCGTCACGAAGGCGATCATGAGCCGCAGCGCGCGCGTGTTGATGGAAGGCTGGGTGCGGGTGCCGGGGGATGCGTTCTGAGCGTGGTCGTCGGGATCGGCGCGGATGCGGGCGGCTTCGGCCGCCCGCATTGTTTTGGTCAGCCGTGCAGGAACCGGCGCAGCGCGTCGTGGCTCAGGCGGCGCGCCGTTTCCGACACTCGCGCGCCGGGCACGAGGTCGAATCCATGGACGCCGCCGGGCAGCACGTGCAGTTCGGTCGGCACGCCTGCGCGCAGCAGGCGCTGCGCGTAGTCGAGATTTTCGTCGAGGAACAGGTCGAGCGAGCCGACCGACAGGAACGTGGGCGGCAGGCCGTCGAGCCGCGTGGCGCGCGCGGCCGCCGCGTACGGCGACACGCCGTCGATGCCCGGGGCGTGACCGAGCAGCGCGGTCCAGCCGAATCGGTTGTTGGCCGCATGCCAGATGAATTCTCCGGCATGCGGATGCGGCGGGCGCGTGCAGGTGCGATCGTCGAGCATCGGATAGATCAGGTGCTGGAACGCGAGCGGGAATTCGCCGCGGTCGCGGGCCAGCAGCACCAGCGCGGCGGCCAGCCCGCCGCCCGCGCTTTCGCCCGCCACGCCGATCCGCGCGGCGTCGATGCCGAGGGTATCGGCGTGACGGAACACCCATGCGAGCGCCGCGTAGCAGTCTTCGATCGCACCGGGAAACACCGTTTCCGGCGCGAGGCGATAGTCGATCGAGATCAGCGCGCAGCCGAGGTGTGTGACGAGCAACCGGTGCACCGCTTCGAGTTCCTTCGCCGCGCCGCGCACGAAGCCTCCGCCGTGCAGGTGGACGATCGCTGGTAGCGGGCGCGCGTGGCCGTCGGGCAGATAGACGAGGACCGGGACGTCCGGCGCGCCGGACGGGCCGGGCACCGTGCGGCGTTCGAGCGTGCTGCCGGTCGGGTCGGGCGGCGGCAGCGGCAGCACGCGCTGGCGCGACTGCGCGAGGTTGTCGGCATCGAGCGTGACGGTCGGCCAGGTCTCGAGCAGCGGGCGGATTTCAGGATCGACGAGATGCAGGGTGTTCAACGCAGGGCTCCATCGTGGAAGTGGGCGGCGCGCCGCGGTCAGAGCACGCTGCGCGCGACGACCCAACGGTGCACCTCGGTCGGGCCTTCGAAGATGCGCATCAGCCGCGCTTCGCTGGCCATCTGCTGCAACGGCATTTCCTTCGTCATGCCCATCGCGCCGAGCGTCTGCATCGCATGATCGATCACGGTCCACGCCATTTCGGTCGCGAACACCTTGACCATCGAGATCTGCGTGCGGGCATCCTGCCCGGCATCCACGCGCGCGGCCGCTTCGTAGGTCATCAGGCGGCATGCGTGGATCTGCGTGAGCGCGTCGGCGACCCACCACTGGACCGCCTGACGCTCCGCGAGCGGCACGCCGAAGGTCGTGCGCTGTTTCGCATGGTCGCACAGCAGCGCGACCGCGCGCTCGGCGCGGCCGATGCACCACGCGGCCATCTCCAGCCGCCGGTTCGCGAGCCGGGCCTGCATCGGCGTGAAGCCGGCGCCTTCCGGGCCAAGCAGTTGCGCGGCGGGAATGCGGCAGTCTTCCAGCACGATTTCGTAGGTCGACAGCCCGCCGATCATCGGAATCCGGCGTTCGATGATGAAACCCGGCGTGTCGCGATCGACGATGAACGCCGACATGCCGCCGCGCTTGCCCTTGCTGCGATCGGTCAGCGCCATCACGATCGTCCAGTCGGCATCGGCCGCGTGGCTGATCCAGATCTTCCGGCCGTTCAGCACCCAGCCGTCGCCGTCGTGCACGGCGGTCGTCGACAGCGCGCCCGGGTCGGAGCCGGCGCCCGGCTCGGAGATCGCCATCGCGGCACGCGTGGCGCCGCGTGCGTACGGGTCGAGATAGCGCGCGCGCTGCGCATCGTCGGCCGCATCGCACAGCATCCGCAGGTTCGGCGAGTCGGGCGGCAGGATGTACGGGGTGACGGTCGTGCCGATCGCCTCGTTCACGCCGACCATCGCGACGGCCGGCAGATCCGAGCCGCCCACGTCGAGCGGCGCGTCGAGTCCCCACAGGCCGAGTTGCCGGGAGCGCTCGTCGAGGTGCGCACGTTCGTCGACGAGCAGCCCGAAGCGCTGGCCGTCGGCCTCGCGCGCCATCACCGCCGCTTCGAGCGGAATCAGTTCGTCCTTCACGAAACGCGCGACGAGATCCCGGATCATCCGGTGTTCGAGTTCGAGTTCGAAATTCATGTGGGTAGGTGCGTACAGGAGAGGAAGAAGCCGTGCCGTCAGCCGGCGTTCGCGCGCGCCGCCGCGCGGGCGCGCAGCGTCCCGAGCAACGCGAGCGCGCCGGCCGCCAGCAGCGCGGCATTGAAATAGAGGCCGCCGCGCATCGATCCGGTGGCCGTGTTGAGCACGCCCATCAGGAACGGGCTCGCGAATCCGCCGATCGCGCCGGTCATCGTGATCGCCGCGATCGCGACCGCCATCGAGCGCTTCGGCAGCGCGAGCCCCGGCAGCACCCAGAACGCGGGCAGCGCCGCGGCGTGCGTGGCGACCGCGATGCACAGCGCGATCATCAGATGCGACGTGCCGGCGCTGCTCGCGAGACCAGCGAGCGCCGCCGCGCACGCGAGCATCGCGACGGCGCCGTGCTTGCGCCATTCGCGCCGGCGCTCGGTGCGCCAGCCCATCGCGAGCATGCCGACGATGCCGCACAGG
Organism: Burkholderia sp. 28_3; assembly: GCF_003253915.1. Classification (NCBI taxonomy): domain Bacteria; kingdom Pseudomonadati; phylum Pseudomonadota; class Betaproteobacteria; order Burkholderiales; family Burkholderiaceae; genus Burkholderia; species Burkholderia sp. 28_3. The sequence goes on along the minus strand of NZ_QKZF01000010.1, from coordinate 218,540 downwards.
TACGGCAGCGCGGATATCAGCCCGATCTGCATCGCGCCATGCAAGCCGCCGCGATGCAGGATCACGGGCATCCAGAACACCAGCGCGTAGCCGGCGGCCGCGATCGCGAAATTGGCCGCGCACAGCAGCCAGAAATCGCGGTGCGCGAGCAACGACCGCGCCGCGTTCGCGGCCGGCGTATCGGCTTCGGCCTGCGCATGCGCGGCGCGCAGCGTGGCCTTGTCTGCGTCCGACAGCCAGCGTGCGTCATCCGGCCGGTCGTCGAGAAAGCGTAGCGCGACGAGGCCGAGCGCGCTGCTCGGCAGCCCTTCGACGACGAACAGCCATTGCCAGCCGCTCAGGCCGCCCAAGCGGTCGAAGTACGACAGGATCGCGCCCGACACGGGGCCGGCGATCAACCCTGCGAGATACAGCGCGGTCATGAACAGCGCGAACGCCTTGGCGCGCTGCCGTGGCGGATACCACGCGCCGAGATAGAACAGGATGCCGGGGAAGAAGCCGGCCTCGAACACGCCCAGCAGGAAGCGGCACGCGTAGAACTGCGCGGGCGTCGTGACGAACATCGTCGCGGCCGAGCCGAGGCCCCACAGCACCATGATCCGGGCAATCGTCCGCCGCGCGCCGATCCGCGCGAGCCACGCGTTGCTCGGAATCTCGAACGCCATGTAGCCGATGAAGAAGATGCCCGCACCGAGCCCGTAGACGGCGTCGGAGAAGTGCAGCTCGGCGGCCATCTGCGCGTGTGCGAAGCCGATGTTGATCCGGTCGATGAACGACAGCGTGTAGCAGAGGATCAGGAACGGCAGCAGCCGGCGCGAGATCCGGCGATACAGCGCCTGCGTCGCGCCGTCGTCGTCGACGGCCGGGTGGGTCGAAAGGGTCGGGGTCATGGGCACTCCGTCAGAAGCGGTGAACGATGCCGAGCGCGAACACTTGCTCGGTGCCGCCTGCTTGCGGCTGCAGGCCGGCGACGACGGTATTGCGGGCGTCGCCGCCGTTCTTCATGTAGAGATAGCGGGCGTAGAGCGAAGTCCGCTTCGACAGCGGATGGTCGTAGCCGACGCCGAGCGCAGTCGCGTCGTTTGCCGAACCCTTCACGTCGCGGCGCACCACCGACACGAGCACGCGATCGAGCGCGCCGACGTTGATCGACGCACCGACGCTCGCGGTCGAGAACGCGGGCAGGCGCGCCGCCGTGCCGACGCCGTACAGGAACGCGGCGTACAGCTTGACCCGCGCGAATGCGTAGTTGGTCGCGAACACGTAGTGGCGGGTCGTCGACGGCGCGACGACGGGTCCCAGGTTGCCGGCCGACGTATCGCCCTGGAAGCCGGCGCCGACATAGAGGCCGCCGATCCGGTACTGCAGCCCGGCGCCGTAGTTGCGTCCAGCCTGTGTCGACAGCGCGTTCGGCGTCGGAAAGCCGTACGTGGCCATCACGCGCAGGCCGTTCCAGTCGGGGCTCAGGTACGACGCCGCCTGGTTGAAGCGCGGAATCGGTGGCGTCGTGTTGCTCGTGATCGTGTCCGTCGACGTCGCGAGCAGCGCGAGCGGCGACAGCCGCTCGTTGAGTCCGAACGGATCGCCGTCGTACACGACGTAGAACGCGGGCGTGTATTGCCGGCCGAGCCGCAGGTCGCCGTAGCGCGCGTTCTGCAGCGACACGTATGCCTGCCGGTAGAACAGCGTGCCGCCCTGGAACGATCCGTCGGCCGGCGAGAAGCCGCTTTCCAGCACGAATTTCGTCGACGTGCCGCCGCCGAGATCCTCGACGCCCGTCAGGCCGAAGCGGCTCGTCGACGCGCCGCCGCCGCTTTGCCGCATGCTCGACAAACTGCCGACGCGATCGAATTCGACGTAGCTGTCGACGATCCCGTACAGCGTGACCGACGACGCGTGCGCCGGCGTGGCGCACAGCACGCACGCGCTGACCAGGAATGCTTTTCGTTGCATGAAGGTGTCTCCGTCCATGTTTTATTGGCGCGCCCGCGTTCTGGGAGCGGTGCGCGCGGGTGTCGCGGTGCGGTGCCGGGCTCAGCGCCCCTTGAACACCGGCTTGCGCTTCTCGAGAAACGCGCGGGCGCCCTCGATCCGGTCCTCGCTCGCGTAGACGTCGGGGCCGACGTCCAGCCGCAGCGCGGCGGCCACCGGCAGCCCCTGGCTGCGGGTCGCGGTTTCCTTGATGCGGCGGATCGTGAGCGGTGCGTTCGCGGCGATCGTCTGCGCCAGCTCGCGCACGGTGTCGTCGAGCGCGGCGCCCGGCACGACGCGGTTCAGCAGGCCGACGCGTTGCGCTTCGTCTGCGTCGAAGCGGCGGCCCGTGAACAGCAGCTCCATCGCGATCGCGTGCGGCAACATGCGCGGCAGCAGCACGCTAGCGAAGTTCGCGCCCATGCCGACCCGCGCTTCGGGCAACGCGAAGGTCGCGTGATCGGCGGCGATCCGCAGGTCGCACGCGAGCGCGATTTCGCAGCCGCCGCCGATTGCATGGCCGTTGACGGCCGCGATGGTCGGCTTGCGCAGTTCCAGGATCAGCTCGTGGACGTTGCGCGCGAGTCCGCGCATCGGCTGCATCCCGCGGATCTCGGGGTCGCCGAGATCGACGCCCGCGCTGAACGCGCGTTCGCCCGCGCCGCGGATCACGATGACGCGAATCGACGGGTTGTCGTCGAGCGTGACGAGTTCGTTGCACAGGCGCCGGATCGCGTCGGCGGACAGCGCATTGGCGACGTGCGGGCGATTCATCGTCAGCCACGCGACGCCGTCGGCGTCGTCGCGCAGGATCGACGGCGCATCGTCGTCCGTCGGTGAAGAAAAGCGCGGGGCGGTCATGACGCGCTCCCGACCACGTCTGCCCGCGTGTCGGGCAGCACGCCCGCCTGCCGCAGCGCGTCGCGGCGCGCCGCGTCGATCCCGAATGCGTCGAGCACGGCGTCTGTGTCGGCGGCGAACGGCTGGGGCGGCCGGCGGATCGCGCCGGGCGTGCGGGACAGCTTGGCGGGGATGCCCGCGCCGATGTACGTGTCGGTGTCGACGAACATCGCGTTGCGCGCCGCCTGCGGATGGCCGAACGCATCGGCCACGGTGTTCACCGGCCCCGTCGCGACGCCGGCGTGCATCAGCCGCTCGACGACGTCGTCCGCCTGCAGTTCGGCGGTCAGCTGGCCGAGCAGCGAGTCGAGCGCATCGCGATGCGCGACGCGCTGTGCATTGGTCGCGAAGCGCGGATCGCGCGCCAGCTCGGGCACGCCCAGCGCGTCGACGAGCCGCGCGAACGTGCGGTTGTTGCCGGCGCCGGTCGCGACCGGCTTGTCCTTGCACGGATAGACGCCGTACGGCGCAATCGCGCCGTATACGTTGCCGGTCGCGACGGGCACGTCGCCGGTTGCCATCCAGCTCGTGCTGACCGGATGCAGCATCGACAGCGCGGTGCTGAACAAATCGATGTCGACGTGCTGCCCGAGGCCGGAGCGTGTCCGCTCGACGAGCGCGATCAGAATGGTGGAGACGGCGCTCAGGCCGGCCGCGTAATCGACGACCGGAAACGGCACCTTGAGCGGCATGCCGCCCGGTTCGCCGTTGATCGACATGAAGCCGGCGAGACCCTGCGCGACCGCGTCGTAGCCCGGAAACCGCGCAAGCGGGCCGTCGGTGCCGTAGCCGGAAATCGAGCAGTGGACGAGGCGCGGAAAGCGCGCGCGCAGGCAGTCTTCGTAGCCGATGCCCCAGCGTTCGAGCGTGCCCTGCTTGAAGTTGTCGATCAGCACGTCGGCCGTTTCGAGCACGCGGAACAGCACGTCGCGTCCGTCGGGATGCGACAGGTCGAGCGCGAGATTGCGCTTGTTGCGGTTGAGCCCCCAGTAGTAGCTGGAGATGCCGTTCGGCATCGCGGGGCCCCAGTCGCGCGTTTCGTCGCCCTGCGGCGGTTCGATCTTGATGACGTCGGCGCCGTGGTCCGCGAGCGTCTGCGCGCAGAACGGCCCCGCATAGACGCGGCTCAGGTCCACCACGCGCACCCCTGCGAGTGCGCCTTCGTTGCTGCTGGTCATGACGATGTCTCCTTCGATGTGGGTTCGACGGGCCGGCAGGCCGGCCTGTGCCGGCCGCACGGCCGCGATGCGTCGCGGGTTCAGCCGCGCGCGGCGAACAGCGCGGTGACGGCCGCGCGATGGTCGGGACTGGCGTGCGCGAACGCCTGGTACGACGCCGACAGGTCGAGCAGCGTGTCGAGGCTTGCGTGGCGGCCTTCGCGCAGCAGCCGCTTGGTCAGGCGTAGTGCGGTGCCCGAGTGATGCGCGATGCGGCCGGCCAGTTCGTGCGCATGCGCGAGGAGGTCGCCATCGGGCACGACGCGCGACACGAGTCCGCAGCGCAGCGCGGCCTGCGCGTCCAGCGCATCGCCGGTGAACGACATTTCCGCGGCGACCGCGGCGCCGACGATCCGCGGCAGGAACCACGCACCGCCGTCGCCCGGCACGAGACCGAGCGCGATGAAGCTCTCCGCGAAGCGCGCACGCTCGGCGGCGATGCGGATGTCGCACATGCACGCGAGATCGGTGCCGGCGCCGATGGCCGGACCGTTGACCGCTGCGATGGCCGGCACTTCGAGGTGCTCGAACGCATGCGCGAGCCGCTGGATGCCGCGGCGATAGCTGGTGCGGATCGCAGCAGGGTCGTGCGGGCCCGCTTCCACGAACGCGCGCATCGCCTTTACGTTGCCGCCCGACGAGAACGTCGTGCCGGCGCCGGTCAGGATCAGCACGCGGATCGATTCGTCACGGTTTGCTTCGTCGCAGCATTCGGTCAGCGCGTCGATCGCATCGGTGTCCGAAATTGCGTTGCGGGTGTCCGGACGGTTCATCGTGACGGTCAGGATCGCGCCCTGCCGTTCACGGATCAAAAAGGCTGCCATGTTGTCTCCGTGTGTTCTGTGCCGCGGGACTTCACGCCGCGGGCCGAAGCCTAGTATCGTCACGACGGTTGGCGGCGGGAAATTCCGTTCCACATACGTGGAAGGCCCGTGCCGGTTGCTGCGGAGAGGGCGGGATGAGCGGAAGCGTGGTCAAGAGCGCGGCGCGCGTGTTCGAGGTGCTGGAACTCTTCAGCACCTTGCAGCGGCCGCTGAGCGTGCGCGAGATCGCGACGCGCTGCGGGTATCCGGGGTCGAGCGCGGCGGCGCTGCTGACCAGCATGAAGACGCTCGGCTATCTCGCCTACGACGATGCAACCCATGCGTATGCGCCCACCGCGCGGCTCGTCAATCTCGGCGAAGCGCTGGTCGATTCGGCGGCCGGCAGCCGGCGGCACTGGCATGCGGTCGCGAAGCGGCTGGCGGCGCGCACGCACGAGGCGGTCGTGATCGCGGTGCAGAGCGACCTGTACGTGCAGTACATCGACGCGGTCGAGGGCTCGCATTCGATTCCGGTGCAGTTCTATGCGCCGATCGGCACGCGTCGCGAGATCTGCATGTCGGGCCTTGGCTGGGCGCTGCTGAGCATCCAGCCCGACAGCACGATTCGCCGGCTCGTGTCACGCAGCATCCGCCGGATCGGGAAGTCGGGCAGGACGATCGACGAGGACGTCGTGCTCGACAAGGTCGAACAGACCCGCCGGCTCGGCTATTCGTATTCGGCGCACACCGTGACGCAGGGCGCCGCGATGATCTCGATGGTGATCGCGGATGGCTGGAACGGGCTGCCGCTGGCGATGGGCGTGGCCGGGCCGGTCGAGCGGATCGACCCGCATCGGGACGCGATCGTGCGCGCGATGCAGGCGGCGCTGGCCGAGCGGGCGTAGGGCCCGCGCAAGCCCGTTATCGGTGTGAACAGGCGCTGGTCGCGCGAAGCTGGCGGGCGCAGGCATTCGCATAGAATCGGAAAGCTTCGCCGCCCCTGTTCCGACTGCATTTCAGCGAGGTCACCATGTCATTGAACGCGCCGCTTGCCGGCATCCACATCGTCGAATTCGAAGGGCTCGGCCCCGGCCCGCTCGCGGGCTGGATGCTCGCCGGCATGGGCGCGCGCATCACGCTGATCGCGCGCCCGTCCGGCCGAACCAGCGCGCCGGACGCGCTGCGGGCTCGCGACGGCGATCTGCTGCGCGAAGGCAAGACGATCGTCGAACTCGACCTGAAGGCGCCGGCCGGGCGTGACGCCGCGCTCGATCTGATCGCGCAAGCCGATGCGCTGATCGAGGGCTTGCGGCCCGGCGTGATGGAGCGGCTCGGCCTCGGGCCCGACGTTTGCGCGCGCCGCAATCCCAAGTTGGTCTACGGGCGCATGACCGGCTGGGGCCAGGATGGACCGCTGGCAGCCGCGGCCGGGCACGACCTGAACTACGTCGCGCTGACCGGGCTGCTGTCGCTGTCCGCGCCGCGCGACGGTCGGCCCGGCGTGCCGCCGACGGTCGTCGGCGATGCGGGCGGCGCGCTCGGGCTCGCGTTCGGCATCGTCTGCGCATTGCTCGACGTGCGCGGCGGCGGGCCGGGGCGGGTGGTCGACGGCGCGATCGTCGACATCGTGTCGATGCTCGGTTCGCTCGCGCTGTGGGCGCGCGCGAACGGCCAGCTCGACGGCGCGCAGCCGAGCCTGTTCCACGACGCGCCGTTCTACGACGTGTATCGCTGCGCGGACGGCGAATGCGTGACGATCGGCGCGCTCGAACCGCCGTTCTATGCGCTGCTGGTCGAACGGCTCGGGCTGACCGACGTCGATCCCGCGTCGCAGTACGACCGGGCGCGCTGGCCCGCGCTGAAGGCGCGTTTCGCGGACGTGTTCGCGCGGCAGCCGTCCGCGCACTGGCGCGCGCTGCTCGAAGGCACCGATGCGTGTTTCGCGCCGGTGCTGAGCGTGGCCGACGCGGCCGTGCACCCGCACAACGCGGCGCGCGGGATCTATCGGACGGATGAGCACGGGAACGTGCGGGCGCGGGTGGCGCCGCGGTTTTTGCCGCTGGTGGGGGACGACGCGGCCTAGCGGCGCGACTTGGGCGCCAGGCGGCCGCGATATTGGGCGCCGGCCGTTCAGGCCGTTCTCACGCCGTTTCCACCGGCGCATCCGGCATCTTGCCGTCGCCGACGCGGTTGATCGTGCCTTGCGCGATCGCGACGAGCCGCTCGTGATCGCCGTCGATGACGAACACATGGCACTGGCAGGTCGCCTGGTGCCGGCCCGCGTAGACGAGCTTCGCGCGGGCGACGAGCGTGCCGTTCACGGCCGGCCGCAGATAGTTGATCTTGTATTCGGCGGTGATCACGCGCGGGCCGAGCACGAGCGCGCCGGCGAACGTCAGCGCGTTGTCCGCGAGATAGCTGATGACGCCGCCGTGCACGAAACCGTGCTGCTGCCGCAATTCCTCGCGCACGGGCAGGCACAGCGACACTTCGTTGTCGCCGATGTGCATCAGCTCCGTGCCCAGCAGCATGCTGAACGGCTGCGCGCGCAATGCGCCGCGCGCGTGGTCCGTGATGTCGGTCATCGAACTTTCCTTCGAAATGCGTGCCCGCTTGCGCTGAACTCTAGGAAGGGGGCTCCGGATAAGCAAGGAAATTCGTCCGCGTTTCGTGCAAATCCCGGCGCGATGCAACGCGATTATTGCGTCGAATACACAAGATCTCCGCGTTTGCGGGCGATTCGACGCGAATGCGCGAGCGAAGCGCGCACTTGACCTGCGTTGCCGCTGATTCCGCCTAAAGTCCGACGAAGAAATGCCGCTAATGCCGGGGCATCGCCTCATCGTCCGCTCTCCAGGAATCCCCCATGTTCGGAAAAATCAAGCTCGCGTCGGGTCTGCTCGGCGTGTTGACCGTGTTCTGTCTCTTCCTGTTCGCGATCGAAGCGCTCGGCTTCTGGGCGCTCACGTCGACGCGCAGCGGCGTCGACGATCTGTCGAACGTCGCGATCGCGCAGGTCGACGCGGCCAGCCGGGCGACCGAGCAACTGCTCGACGCGCGCATCAACCTGTCGCGTGCCGGCACGCGGATGGTGCGCGGCGGGCCGAAGCCCGAAGACATCATCCGCCACGCGGGCACGTCGCTCGCGCAAGCGGACAAGGCGTTCGCCGTACTGACGGCCGCGCAGGCGGTCGACGACACCAACCGCGCGCGCGTCGCGGCGCTCACCGAGCGCTATCGCGCGCTGCGCGGCGCGCTGGGCGAACTCGTGCAGTTCCTCGACGCCGACAACATCCAGGCGTTCCTCGACCAGCCGACCCAGGGTTTCCAGGACGCGTACATCGCCGAGCTGCATCGCTTCACCGGCTATGGCGGCACCTCGAGCCGCGCGGCGCTCGACACCATCGACGGCGGCATGCTGTGGTTCAAGTCGGTCGGCATCGTGCTGCTGGTGGCGATGCTCGCGGCGAGCGCGGCGATCTACGCGGCCGCGCGGCGCGCGGTCGTCGCGCCGCTGGAGCAGGCCGGCCGCCATTTCGAGCGGATCGCGCAGGGCCGTCTCGACGAAGCCGTGCAGGCGGGCGGCGTGTTCGAGATCGACCGGATGCTGCGCGGCCTCGCCGCGATGCAGACGAGCATCGCGGGCACCGTGCGCACGGTGCGCCAGGCGTCCGACGCGATTCACCTCGGCGCGGGCGAGATCGCGGGCGGCAACGCCGACCTGTCGGCGCGCACGGGCACACAGGCCGCGTCGCTCGAGGAAACCGCCGCGAGCATGGAGGAACTGACCGCGACGGTCCGGCAGAACACCGACAGCGCGCGCGCGGCGAGCGCGCTGGCCGACGCGGCGCTCGAAGCGACGAGCCACGGCGGCGGCGTGGTCGACAGCGTGATCGACCGGATGCGCGGCATCGCGCAGAGTTCGGGGCGGATCGCGGAGATCATCTCGGTGATCGACGGCATCGCGTTCCAGACCAACATCCTCGCGCTGAACGCGGCGGTCGAGGCCGCGCGGGCCGGCGAACAGGGGCGCGGCTTCGCGGTGGTCGCGGGCGAAGTGCGTTCGCTCGCGCAGCGCAGCGCGCAATCGGCGAAGGAGATCAAGGCGTTGATCGAGGATTCGGTCGCGCAGATCAACGGCGGCGCGGCGCTCGTCGAGCGCGCCGGCGACGCGATGCGCACGGTGTCGGCGTCGATCACGCGGGTCGTGCAGACGATGTCGGAAATCACCGCGGCGTCGGTCGAGCAGAGCGTCGGGATCGAGCAGGTGAACCAGGCCGTCACGCAGATGGACCAGCTCACGCAGCAGAACGCGGCGCTGGTCGAGGAAGTCGCGGCGGCCGCCGCGTCGCTGAACGACCAGACCGCGCACCTGATGCAGGCGGTGTCGGTGTTCGAACTGGGCGACGGACGCGCCGCGCATGGCGAGCGCGCGGCGCCGTCGTTCGCCGCGGCGGGTTACGCGCCGGTCGGCAGCGCCGCGTAGGCGGTCGCGAGGTGGTAGGGCGTCGTCGACGGCATGTCGGCGCGCGACACCTGCCCGTCCGCCGTCTTGCACTCGAACCAGCCGCGCGGATGCAGGAAGCGCGCGGCGAACCGCTCGATCTGCCGCGCGAGCGGCGCGGAGGCCGGCGTGCCGCCGTGCGTCGCCAGCGCGCGCAGGTATTCGGTCTGCGCCCAGATCCGCTGCGTGCCGTCGATGCATGCGCCGTGCGCGTCGAGCGCCGCGCACACGCCGCCCGTCTGCGGATCGACGCCGTACTGCTCGGCGAACGCGAACGCGCGCGACAGCGCGGCGGGCAGCCCGGTCCGCGCGAGCCGCGCACCGGCCGCATCCACCAGATAGAACCACTCGAACTGATGGCCGGGCTCGAAACGGTTGTCGGCCGCGCCGAGCGGCAGCTCGGCCACGCAGCCGGTCGCCGCATCGACGAACGTGCGTTCGACGGCCTGCGCGGTGCGCGCGAGCGCATCGTCGAACGCGGTATCGCCGAACGCATCGGCGGCCGCGAGCCACGCTTCGGTCAGATGCATCAGCGGATTCTGCAGCGCGCCACTGCCGGACGACGAGAAATCGGGGTGGCGCGCGGCATCGAGCAGCGCGTCGCCGGGGCGCGGCGCGAAGCGGTCCTGGATCAGCGCGGCGGTTGCTTCGGCCACCGTGCGCGCGGCGGCGTCGCCCGACGCCGCATGCCACGCGGCACATGCGAACACGATGAACGCATGCGTATAGAGATCCTTGGTCGTGTCGAGCGGCGCGCCCTGCGCGTCGACGCTGTAGATCCAGCCGCCGTGGCGCGGGTCGCGAAAGTGCCGGCACAGCGCGTCGAACAGCGTGGCCGCGTGCGCGGTGTCGCCGGCCTGCGCGAACACGAACAGTTGCCTTGCGCACGCCATTGCGCGATAACGGGTCACGGGCAGCGGCGCATGGGTGGCCGGATCGACGGCCTCGAACGGCAGTTGCAATGCTGGGTCGAACCCTGAACCCCGCCAGATCGGCAAGACGACGTGCGCGAAATGGTGGCGCAGCTGGGCGGCCTGGGCGGAAGCGGAGTCGGAAACGGACATGGCGGGGTTGAGCGCTTGGATCGAAACGTGTCGGCGCGGCCCGGAGAATCGGCGCGGCCGGGGCCAAGGATAAAACATTCCGCGCGGCCGGCACCAAAAAAAGGAGAGAAATAGGATGCTCAGCAACCTGGAACTCGTGATGCGGCTCGTTCTCGCGGCGGCGCTCGGCAGCGTCATCGGCTTCGAGCGCGAGCGCCTGTCGTGGGCGGCCGGCCTGCGCACGCACATGCTGGTGTGCGTCGGCTCGACGCTGATCATGATCGTGTCGGCGTTCGGTTTCGCCGACGTGCTCGGCACCAGCGACCACGTCGTGCTCGATCCGTCGCGGATCGCCGCGCAGGTCGTGTCGGGCATCGGTTTCCTCGGCGCGGGCTCGATCCTGCTGCGCGGCGAGATCGTGCGCGGGCTGACGACGGCCGCGAGCCTGTGGTCGGTCGCCGCGATCGGCCTGGCGGTGGGCGGCGGGCTCTATGTCGCGTCCATTTCGGCGACCATCATCATCCTGATCATCCTGGACGGCATCAAGCCGCTGGAGCGGCGCTATTTCACGGTGCGCCAGCGGCGCCAGCTCGCGTTGACGGTGGCCGGCGGCACGCTGACGTTCGATTCGCTGCACGCGGCGCTCGGTCCCGACAGCGCGCGGGTGAAGCAGTTCATCGTGCAGCGCGCGGACGACACGGGCGAGCAGGACGAGGTGCGCATCGCGCTGGCGCGGGTGTCGGAACTCGAATACAAGGCGATCTGCGACAAGCTGCGCGCGCTGCCGGGCGTCACGCGTTTCGACGGCGGGAACGGGCTGTCGGGCGACGAATAGCGTGAATCGGTTGCGGGGCGTGCGACAATGGCCGATCACCGATTCCGTTCGACATCCGGGTCCGCGCTTGCGGGCCCCGCCATCCGATTTCCATGACCGAATCCGTTTCCACGCCTCGCTCCCGCTCCCGTTCCACCCGTTCGTCGGCCCGTTCGCGCCAGCGCTCGGCCGCTGCCGCAGGCAGCACGTCCGCCCGGGCGACGGCACGATCCGGCAGCGCGCCGGCCGGCGACGCGCCGCGCGACGAACGGACGCTCGACCTGTTCGGCGATCCGGTGCTCGAGCCGGGCGAGCGCATGCCGGTGGCGGCGCACGATGAAGCGAGCGTGGAGGGCGATGCGGCAGCCGGTGTCGACGACGGTCGACAGGCCATGCTGGACGGGTTCAGTCCGCCAGCGGATGCGGCCGTGGCAACGCGTGCGGAAGCGGAGAGTGCGGCGGCGACGGTTGCAGCGGTCGAGGCCGTTTCGACGCCTGAAGGCGGGACGGCCGCGAACGTCTACAGCGCATCCGCAGAGCGTCTTGCAACGCAGGCCGCCGATTTGCCCGCGGGCGCTGGCGCCGCCACGAAGATCGATGGTCCCGTGATCGACGGCGCCGCGAAGGCGACGACGAAGCTGCAAGCCGCCGATGGCGTTGCGGCGCGGACGGTCGAATCGCAAGCAGCAGACGCCGAAGCCGCGAAGCCTGCAGTCGAGGCGGCGGTCGTCAAATCCCGCGAAGGGAAATCTTCCGGTGATGCCGCGAAGGAACGCCGCGCGTCGTCGGGCGGCAAACGCCGGGCGGCTGCCGGTGCCAACGAAGCGGCGGCGACGCCGGCCGTGCCGGTTGCGCCGAGCGTCGATTCGAAGCCGGAAGCGGTCGATTCGAACCCGCCGTCGGTCCAGGCTGCGCCGGCCGAGCCGCAGACGCAGGCACCGTCCGCACAGCCGCCCGAACCGGTCATCGCCACGCCATTCGCGAAGCCTCGCGACGCAGCGGCGCAGCCCGACGCTTCGCCGTCGCCGGTTGCACAGCCGGTGGCATCCGTCGCGTCGTTCGTGACCAGGCCATCGTCCGAGCGTACGCAACCGGCCGCGCCGGCCTTCGATCCGGACACCCACCTGCGCCCGCTGACCGACCGGCTCGCCGCGCTGCAGGCCGACGTCGACGGCCTGACCCGCGCGGCCGATCGCGAGATGCGCCGCGTCAACCGCTTGCTGCTCGCGCTGGCCGTCGTCGTGCTGGCGGGGCTCGTCGCGCTGGTGCTGCAAACGCGGCAGATCGCGCATCTGAAGCAGGACGTCGCCACCAAGCAGCAACGGATCGATCGTCTCGCGGCCGACCTGTCGACGCAGCAGGCCACGCTGATGACGCTCGAGGAGCACCACGAAGCGCTGCTGTCGCAAGTCGACCGGCTGCAACGCAACGCGAACCGCGAGGCGGCCGTCGCAAAGCGGGTCCGCCGCACGCGTTGATCGTTTCGACCCTATCCCGGAAGCCCGGCGCAGCAAGGATCGCCGTTTCGCACCGACGCGCGGCTGTCGCGGGCGTGCGGCAAACCGATGCAGCGCACTGGCAGAGTTAAGGGAAAACCCTTAGAATGGAGGTCATATAAGGGAAAACCCTAGCCACATCTGTCAGGAGTCTCACATGAGCTTCATCCTCGCCCTGCTGCAAAAGATCGACGACCTGTTCGTGTCCCCGCACCTGCCGCTCGACGCCGAATACTCGTACGCCGCGCGTCGTGCCGAAGCCGAGCGCGTGCGTCGTGCGCACCTCGTGCCGATCGTCCTGTACCGTCGCTGATTCGCTGATTCGCTGATTCGCTGATTCGCTGATTCGCTGATTCGCTGATTCGCTGATTCGCTGATTCGCTGATTCGCTGATTCGGCGCGGCGTCCGCCGCACCCGCCTGCCCGTGTCCACCGCCGCATCGCGCGCCGGTGCGAGTGTCCCGCTACACTGGAAGTCCGATTCCGTTCACGGCGACCGGGCCATGTTGCAGATGCGGCCGATGACGGCCGGCGAATTCCACGCGTACCGCACGCGAGCCATCGACGGCTACGCGCGCGACCTCGTTTCTTCCGGACAAAATGCTGTCGAAGACGCGTCCGACCGTGCGCGCGCCTGTTTCGACACGCTGCTGCCGGACGGCCTGCTGACCGCCGGCCAGACCCTCGTCACACTCATCGATGGCGCCAGCGGCGACACGGTGGGCGACCTCTGGTACGCGATCGTCCCCGAAGGGCCGAACCGCACGCTGTTCATCTACGACCTCGACATCGTCCCGTCCCGGCGCCGCCAGGGCTGGGCCACGCGCGCGCTCGATGCGCTCGATGCCGAGGCGCGCCGGTACGGCGTTACCGAGATCGGGCTGTCGGTCTTCAATCACAACGCGGCGGCGCGTGCGCTGTATCGAGCATGCGGCTTCGCGCCGATCACCACGACGTTGATCAAACCGGTCGTGTCGAACTGAATCCGCCGGCATCGCGATGCATCGTCGCGTGCTGTCGGTTCGGCGCACTACGTAGCCGGCTATCTTCCCGACCCTTCCTGTCGATCGAACGCCGAACGGCCCGTTCGGCCGTCCGCCATTCATCGCTTGCCGCCTCAACGCGCGCGGCCTTTCCATCTCCGCAGCAGCAGCGCGTTGGTTACGACGCTGACGCTGGAAAACGCCATCGCGGCGCCCGCGATCACCGGGTTCAACAAGCCGAGCGCCGCGAGCGGCACGCCGACGAGGTTGTACACGAACGCCCAGAACAGGTTCTGCTGGATCTTGCGGTACGTGCGCTTCGAGATGTCGATCGCGTCGGCGACGAGCGCCGGGTCGCCGCGCATCAGCGTGATGCCGGCCGTGTGCATCGCGACGTCGGTGCCGGTCGCCATCGCGATGCCGACGTCCGCCGCGGCGAGCGCGGGCGCATCGTTGATCCCGTCGCCGACCATCGCGACGACGCCGCCGTGCGTGCGCTTCAGCTCGGCGACGACGCGTGCCTTGTCGTCGGGCAGCACCTGCGCGTGCACTTCGCCGATGCCGAGCGCCGCCGCGACGGCCGCCGCGCTGCCACGGTTGTCGCCCGTCACGAGTGCGCTCGCGACGCCGCGCGCCGACAGCGCCGCGATCGCGTCGCGGGCGCCCGGCTTCACGGTGTCGCCGAATGCGATCAGCGCGAGCACCGCGCGCGGCGCATCGACGCGCATCAACCACGAGATCGTATTGCCGGCGCGTTCGAGTTCCGCCGCGCGCGCGTCGAGCGCCGGCGGTACCGCGATGCCGAGTTCGTCGCGCCAGCGCGTACTGCCGAGCGCAAGTTGTTGCCCGCCGACGTGCGCTTCCACACCGCGCCCGGCCACCGCGCGTGCATCGGTCGCGACGACCGGCGCGGCTACGCCGCCCTGTGCGGCCACGTCGGCGTCATGCGCGGCGACCACCGCGCGCGCGAGCGGATGGTCGCTCTGCCGCTGCACGGCCGCCGCGAGCGCGAGCGCTTCGTCGCGCGGCACGCCGACGGCGTCGAACGCCGTCACGGACGGTTTGCCTTCGGTCAGCGTACCGGTCTTGTCGAACGCGATCACGGTCGTGCGCTGCGCGAGTTCGAGCGCCTGCGCGTCCTTGATCAGCACGCCGTGCCGGGCCGCGACGCCGGTGCCGGCCATGATCGCGGCCGGCGTCGCGAGACCGAGCGCGCACGGGCAGGCGATCACGAGCACCGCGACCGCGTTGAGGATCGCGGTTTCCATCCCGGCGCCGGCGATCAGCCAGCCGACCAGCGTCAGCACGGCGATGCCGAGGATCGCCGGCACGAACACCTCGCTGACGCGATCGACGAGCCGCTGGATCGGCGCCTTCTCGGCCTGCGCGGATTCGACGAGGCGGATGATGCGCGCGAGCGTCGTCTCCGCGCCGATCGCGGTGGTTGCGACGACGAGCGCGCCTTCGCCGTTGATCGAGCCGGCCGTGACGGCGTCGCCGTCGTCCTTCGGCACGGGCAGGCTTTCGCCGGTGATCAGCGATTCGTCGATGTGCGAGCGGCCCGACACGATCCGCCCGTCGACCGGCACGCGCTCGCCGGGCCGGATGCTGACGTGCGTGCCGACGCGCACCTGCGACAGCGGCACGTCGCGTTCGACGCCGTGCTCGACGACCCGCGCGCGGTCGGGGCGCAGCGCGTTCAGCGCGCGGATTGCCTCGGTGGTCTGGCGCTTCGCGCGCGATTCGAGCCACTTGCCGAAGCGCACGAGCGTGACGATGACGGCCGACGCTTCGAAATACAGATGGCCCGGATGCGCGGGATCGCGCAGCAGCATCCACAGGCTCAGCCCGTACGCGGCCGACGTGCCGAGCGCGACGAGCAGGTCCATGTTGCCGGTGCGCGCCTTCACCGCATGCCAGGCCGCGCGATAGAAGCGTGCGCCGAAGCCGAACTGCACGATCGACGCGAGCACGAGCTGGAGCCAGCCGGGCAGCATCAGGTCGAGGCCGAACGGCGCGGCGAGCATCGGCGCGACGAGCGGCGCGCTCAGCACGGCGGCGCCGATCACGAGGTTGCGTTCGCGGATGGCCTCGCGGCGCTTGCGTGCGTCGGCGTCCGGCGCGGGGCCGGCCGGTTGCGCGTCGGCGCCGGCCGTTGCGCCGGCGGGTGACGCGGCGGGAAGCGATGCATGGTAGCCGGCCGTGGTGACGGCGGCGATCAGCGCGGCGGCGTCGAGTGCGCCGGCGCCGTGCACCGACGCGCGCTCGGTCGCGAGATTGACCGTCGCGCGCGCGACGCCCGGCACGGCGGCCAGCGCTTTTTCGACGCGGCCGGCGCAGGACGCGCAGGTCATGCCGCCGATGTCGAGTTCGACGTCGGCGGCCGCGGAAGTGGCGGCGGAGGTGGCGGCGGAGGTGGCGGGGGCGGCAGGCGTGGCGACGGCCGCCGGTGTCGCGCCGTAGCCGGCGTGTTTCACCGCTTCGGCAAGCTGGGCGGCGGATACGTCGGCCGACGCGTCGACCGTCGCGCGTTCAGTTGCCAGGTTGACCGAGGCGCGCGTGACGCCCGGCACTTTCGCGAGCGCCTTCTCGACACGCGACACGCACGACGCGCAGGTCATCCCGTCGATGTCGAGTTCGATGCTCGCGGGCGTAGCGGGGCGGGTCGGGGCGGCGGCCGGGGCATTGGTATCCGACGCTGTCGGCGTCGCGCCATAGCCGGCCTGTTTCACGGCATCTGCCAATTGCGCGGCGGAAACCCCGGCCGACGCGTCGACCGTCGCGCGTTCGGTCGCCAAGTTGACCGAGGCGCGCGTGACGCCCGGCACCTTCGCGAGCGCCTTTTCGACGCGCGACACACATGACGCGCAGGTCATGCCATCGATATCGAGTTCGATCGTCGCGGCGGCGGCCGGCGCGGACGACGTTGCTTCGCGCGCCGCCGGCGTGGCCACACCGGCTTCGACGGCCGCTTCGCGCACCGCTGCGTGGTAGCCGGCCTCACGGATCGCGTCGACGAGCCGGTCGGGCCCGACCGTGTCCTGAGCGGTGACCGTCGCCGCCTGTGCATCGAGATCGACCGCCGCATCGACGACGCCCGGCACGGCGGCCAGCGCGCGCTGCACGCGGCCCGTGCAGCCGCCGCAATGCATGCCGTCGACGCTCAGCGCGATCGTTTGCCGTGCCGCGGAGGCAAGTGGTTCAGTCATGTCGGATTCCCCAAAAGCGCGGTTCGTGCCGCGAATGGTTCCAGTATCAACATTCCCATGATGGTAAGGTCAAGCGCCGGCGACGATGCGACGCAGGTCGATGCACACAGGTTGTCACAACGCGGAAAAAGCGATCGCCCGGCTTCCGGACGGACGACCGGGCGACCGAGCGTGCCGGGGTGTGTGCGCTCAGGCGCAGAGCTTGGCGCTTGCGAGGCGATTGAGGCTGACGCCTTGCTCGGCGGCCTGGATGATCAGCGCGCGGTGCGCCTGCGGCGGGATGCGGACCTTGAATTCGCCGCTGTAGGTTCGGTCGGCGATCGGTTCGGGCACGGTCTCGCCGTTCGCGGTCATCTCGCTCACGACGTCGGCGACGAGCCGGCGAATGCCGACCAGTGCGCCCTCCGGTGTTGCGTCGAGCCACGAAAGAGACGGGAATTCCGCGCAGAGGCCGACGTGCTCCCCGTCCTCCGGGGACCACGTTACGCGGTACGTAAAGTGGTCTTGGGTCATGATTTCTGTTCCTTCAGTCGATCGATCGCGTCGAGAACCTGCGAGATCTCGAACAGATCGATGAAGCGCACCTTCGCGGGCTTGCGCGTCATTTGGTCGAGGATTCTTCCATTCGCTTGGCGTAGCCTGTGGTGCCAATAGTGACACCATTGGTCGATCATCGTCGACGGCCCTCGTCCAGCCATCATTCCGGCGCGATGGCGCCGTTTCAGATTTTTGTCGAATCCTGTGCAATATTTCAGATTCGTTGATAGTTCGACTACCGTTTTACCCGTTATTCGGCATATTGGGGGATGCCCTTAGGCGCTATGATACCGGCCTGACATCAGCGCCCACCGTTACGAAACGTAGCGAAACGGTCATCCGGGTACGCTGGGGTGCCCTGTTTTAGCCGTTCGCGAGACGAACAGGGCGTTGACTGAAAAGAACGATATTCGGCCAGTAATCGATGATTGAAAACCAGCGAGAATCAGTTTCTCTGCGACGCGCGTGCGCGTCGCTGGCCATTGCGGCGTTGCTTGCAGGATGCGCGTCGCAACCGGACGCGATCCAGCGGAAAACCGGCTGGATGCGGGCGGAAGTTGCCGACTCCTATATCTATGCGTATCCGCTCGTGCTGATGGACGTCGCGAAGGAAGCCGCGACGGGCGGCGACGGCGCGCAACCGGGGCAGGCGCCGCTCAACACGCTGCGCCACGCGCAGGCGCTGCCGCCCGTCGGCGCGGTCAACCCGCCGCTGCCGGGCGTCGACACGCTCGACTCGACCGGCTGGCTCGATGTCGCCGCCGAACCCGTGATCGTCACGCTGCCCGACACGCGCGGCCGCTACTGGGACGCGCGTGCGCTCGACATGTGGACCAACGTGCTGTGGTCGTCGTCGAGCGTCGCCGCACGCGGCCCCCGTGGTGCCGGCCGATCGCAAACGATTGCCTTCGCCGCGAAGGACTGGCAAGGCACGTTGCCGAAGGGCGTGCTGCGTGTCGACGTGCCGTCCGCCAATGCGTGGCTCGAAGTGCGGTTGCAGACGAGCGGCGGGCGCGACCTGACGAACGTGAAGAAGCTGCAGCGCGCGATCCGCGTGGTGCCGCTGTCGGTGTACACCGGCGCCGAGCGCGGTGCGTCGGTCGCGGTCCATGCGGGCAGCGCGCCGTCCGAGGCGGTGGGGGGCGGCACGCCGGCCGAGCAGGTCGCCGCGCTCGACCCGAAGGCGTTCTTCACGCGCTTCGCGCGGGCGCTGCAGGACAATCCGGCGCCGGCCGACGACGCGCACGCGCAGGAATCGCTCGCCGACATCGGCGTGACGGCCGGCTACCCGGTGCTGTGGACGGGCGACCGTCTGACGGCCGCGACGGCCGGCGTCGCCGAGGCGCGCGCGCGGCTCGCGGCGGCGCCGTCGAACCTGCTGAACGCGAACGGCTGGAGCTGGATCGGCGATACGGCCGGCAAGTACGGCCAAGACTACGCACTGCGCGCGTACGCGGCCTACACGCAGTTCGGCACCGCGACGCGCGACGACGAGACGCTCGCGGTCGCCCGCGTCGACAGCGATGGCCATCCGCTGAACGGCGCGAACCGCTACGTATTGCATTTCGCGCCGGGCGCGCTGCCGCCGGTGCGCGCATTCTGGACACTCACGCCGTACACGACCAACGGCGCGCTGCCCGACGTCGGGTCGGCGCGCCGCTCGCTCGGCGATCGCGACCGGCTGCGCCGCAACCATGACGGCTCGATCGACATCGTCGTGTCGGCGTCGCCGGGCGGCACGCATGCGGCCAACTGGCTGCCGGCGCCGCGTACCGATTTCGCGCTCGCGTTGCGCCTGTACGCGCCGAAGCCGCAGGCGAGCGACGGGTCCTGGATGCCGCCCGTCATCGTCCGGAAATGAACGGTTGACCGTCGCCGTTGTCCGACCGGCGGGCGCTGCGGCGGCGCCCGACCTCCGTACCGTCACCTCCTGAGCCTATACTTTCGGGATAGCGTGCGCGGCCGCCCGGTTATCCGGTGCGGCCCGGCATCCATTCCCGAGGCATTCAAGCATGGCAAGCGCAGACAAAGAAACCGTACCCTCGACCCTCCATGCCCTCGGCGGCGTTGCACGCTCGCGCCGCACCCGGCGTATCGGCATCGGCGTGCTGATCTTCGTCGTTTTATTCGGAGTGCTCGGCTTCTTCGCGGCGCCGCCGCTGATCCGCCATGTCGCCGAACAGCAGTTGAGCAAGCAGCTCGACCGGCCGGCCACGATCCAGCGCATCGCGCTGAACCCGTACACGCTGAACCTCGAAGCCGACGGCATCCACCTCGGCGAGCGCGGCGGCCAGGGCGATTTCATCGACATCGGCAAGCTGGTCGTGCGGCCGTCGTGGTCGTCGCTGTTCCGCGGCGCGCCGATCGTCAACGAGGTCCGACTCGACTCGCCGCGCTTTCACATCGTCCGCTACGATGCGCAGCGCTTCAATTTCACCGACCTGATCGAGAAGTTCTCGTCGCCGACGCCGAAGCCCGACAGCAAGCCGACGCAATTCTCGGTGTCGAACATCCAGGTCAACGACGGCCGGATCGATTTCGACGATCGCCTGCTGAACGAAAAGCACGTGGTCGACAACTGGACGCTCGGCATCCCGTACATCGCGACGCTCGCCTCGAAGACCGACATCTTCGTCGAGCCGAAGCTGCGCGCGCGCTTCGACGGCAGCCCGATCTCGATCGACGGCAAGACCAAGCCGTTCGCGCAGTCGCGCGAATCGGAGATCGCGCTGAAGTTCGACCGCCTCGACGTGCCGAAGCTGATCTCGTACGTGCCGGCGAAGCTGCCGGTGGCCGTGACGAGCGGCCTGCTCAGCAGCAACCTCACGGTCAATTTCGTGATGAGCGGCGAGACGCCGGCGCTGCGCGTGTCGGGCACCGTCGACCTGAACGACGCGAAGGTGACCGACCGCGCGTCGGCGCCGCTGTTCGCCGCGCGCGGCGTGCACGTCGCGGCGGCCGGCCTCGAGCCGCTGCGCAACGCGATGCACTTCGACGAGATCCGGATCGACCGGCCGGTGGTCGACCTGTCGCGCGACAAGCAGGGCGTGCTGAACGTCGAGAAGCTCGTCGCGCAACCGGCCGCCGCGCCGAAGGTCGAGGCCGGGGCTGGCAAGCCGGCCGCGTCGGCCGTCGCCGCCGCATCCGGTGCGTCCAGTGCGTCCAGTGCGTCCGGCGCCGTCGCCGCCGCCAGCGGCGCGAAGGCCGAACGTAGCGCCGCCGCGAAGGAAGCGCCGCCGCTCGACCTGACGATCCGTCATGTCGCGATCGACGGCGGCACGATCAACGTCGACGACCGCGTGCCGGCGACGCCGACCGCGATGTCGCTGACGAAGCTCGCCGCGACGCTCGACGGTTTCTCGCTGCAGGGCAAGACGCCCGCGAAATACACGCTGTCGACGTCGCTGTCGCGCGGCGGCGACGTGACGGCCGAAGGCGCGTTCAATCTCGCCGCGAAGCAGGCCGACACGAAGCTGACGGTCGCCGCGCTCGCGCTGCCGGCGCTGCAGCCGTACCTCGGCGAGGCGACGCGCGCACGCGTGCTCGACGGCACGCTCGGCGCGACCGTCAACGCGAAGACCGACTGGGGCAAGACGCCGCTTGCCGCGGAAGTCGCCGACAGCACGGTCAGCCTGAAGTCGCTGAAGATCGCCGCGCCGGACAACAAGGCGCCCGCGATCGTGCTGCCCGACGCGAGCGCGAAGATCGCGAAGGTCGACGTTGCGGCGCGCACCGCGGAGATCGCGAGCGTCGACGCAAGCGGGCTCGCGCTCGACGTGAAGCGCCTGAAGGACGGCAAGATCGACCTCGCGGCGCTCGCCGAACCCGCGCAGGCGGCGGTGCCGAAGCGCACGGTCGCGCGCAAGGCGCAGGCCGCCGCGCCGTCGTGGCACTACCGGATCGACGCGCTGAACGTGAAGGAGGCGTCCGCGAACTTCACCGACCTGTCGACGCCGCGTCCGGTGAAGCTGGCGATCAAGCCGCTGGAGCTGTCGGTGCAGAAGGTGAGCGACGACCTGACGAAGCCGCTGCCCGTGCAACTGAAAGCGACGCTGAACCGCAAGGGCTCGCTGAACGTGACGGGTGACGTGACCGCGCAGCCGCTGAAGCTCGGCCTGAAGATCAACGGCAACCGCCTCGACGCGGCCGCGTTCGAGCCGTACTTCGGCAGCGCGCTGAACGCGACGATCGCCAGCGCGCTGCTCAACGCGCAGGGCAACCTGACGTTCGCGCAGGTGAAGGACACGCCGCGCGCGACCTATCGCGGCGACGTCGCGCTGGTCGACGTGCGGATGCTCGACAAGGCGACGTCCGACCCGTTCGCCGGCTGGCGCTCGCTCGCGCTGTCGAACCTGAAGGCAAACTACGACGAGAAGGGCACCGACGTCGACGCCGCGCGCGTGACGTTCTCGAACTTCTACGGCCGCGTGCTGCTCGATGCGCAGGGGCGGCTGAACCTGAAGGACGTGGTCGCGAAGGAGACGGGCCCTGCGCAGTCGCTCACGCGCGACGCGAGCAAGGGCGAGCCCGTGCCGCTGTCGCCGGGCGTGACGCCGCCGGCCGCCGCGCAGGCCGCATCGGCCGCGGCCGCGCAGCAGGCGTCCGTGCCGGCCGCCGCGTCGGCGACGGTGGTCGTGAAGGCCGCGCCGCAGCCGCAGAACCCGGTGCGGATGCACTTCGGCGAACTGGTGCTGCAGAACGGCCGCGTCACGTACACGGACAACTTCATCAAGCCGAACTACACGGCGAACCTCGTCGCGATCAAGGGCACGGTCGGCGCGTTCGGCACGGATTCGACGACGTCCGCGCCGGTCGACGTCGCCGCGAACCTCGCGGGCAACGGGCCGATCTCGATCAAGGGCTCGGTGAACCCGCTGATCGAGAAGCCGGCGCTCGACCTCACGGCGACCGCGCACGACATCGAGCTGACCAACCTCACGCCGTATTCGGCGAAGTACGCCGGCTATCCGATCACGAAGGGCAAGCTCAACGTCGATCTGCACTACCAGCTCGCGAACGACCAGCTGTCGGCGAACAACCACATATTCATCGATCAGCTGACGTTCGGCGATCGGGTCGAGAACGACACGGCGACGAAGCTGCCGGTGAAGCTCGCGATCTCGCTCTTGAAGAACACGCGCGGCCAGATCGACGTGAACCTGCCGGTGTCGGGCTCGCTGTCGAATCCGGAGTTCAGCGTCGGCGGCCTGATCTGGCATGCGGTGCTGAACCTGATCGCGAAGGCCGTCACGTCGCCGTTCACGCTGCTCGCGAATGCGTTCGGCGGCGGCGGCGAGGATCTCGGCTACGTCGAGTTCGCGCCGGGCTCGTATGCGCTGACCGACACGCAGCAGAAGAAGCTCGACACGGTCGTGAAGATGCTGACCGAGAAGCCGTCGATTCGCCTCGACCTGATCGGCCGCGTCGATCCGGCGCAGGACACGCCGGGGCTGCGTGACGCGTACGTCGAGCGGCTGGTGCGCCAGCAGAAGCTGAAGGACGTGGTCGGGCAGGGCGAGAGCGTCGATCCGATGTCGGTGAAGGTCGACAAGGCCGAATACTCGAAGTACCTGACGCGCGCGTACAAGGCCGCCGACTTCAAGAAGCCGCGCAACCTGGTGGGCCTGCAGAAGACGCTGCCCGATGCGGACATGAAGCAGGCGCTCGCCGATCATGCGCCGGCCGACGACAACGCGCTGCGTGCGCTCGCGCAGCAGCGCGCGCAGGCCGTGCGCCAGTACCTCGACGGCAAGATCGATTCGAGCCGCATGTTCGTCGTCGCGCCGAAGCTCGATGCGAAGGGCATCTCGGACAAGGGCGCGACGACCCGCGTCGACTTCGGGCTGCAGTAAGCGTTACCGCCGTCCGTCATCCCGCATCCGCCGCCGCGCCCGTACTCGTCGGGCGCGGCGGCTTTTTTTCAGCGGCCGGCGATCGCCGGTTCGCGCTTGTCCAGTTCCTTCCTCGCGGCCAGCGGCAGACGCGCGTCGTCCCACTGCGTCAGCCATTCGATTTCCTTCGCGGTGAACACCGGTCCGTAGTTGCGCAACGCGTACTGCAGCGCGTCGACGACGTGATGACGGATGATTTCAGGGGTACGTGCATCGTCCAGCACGAACCGGAGAGCTTCCAGGGTCGACATACTCGTGCTCCGGGTCAGGGGAAACCCTTTATCACACGCCAATAGTCGCGGGCCAACCCGAAAAAAAATCCCGCCGCACGGGCCGGCGCACGCGAGGGCCGCGGATTGCGACCGCGTGATGTCATTTGCGATTGGTTACGTTTGACAGAGAACAGAAAGCCCCGCTTCATCCGAGCGCCGCACGATCCGGCGATATTTTGCGCGCCTGAAGGCAGGTCACGTGGTTCAACATCAATCGGTGAGGTGGGGTGATGATTTCCAGGTTCATCAAGCAACG
The DNA here is from genome assembly GCF_003253915.1 of Burkholderia sp. 28_3. Classification (NCBI taxonomy): domain Bacteria; kingdom Pseudomonadati; phylum Pseudomonadota; class Betaproteobacteria; order Burkholderiales; family Burkholderiaceae; genus Burkholderia; species Burkholderia sp. 28_3. Next base: position 194,644 of record NZ_QKZF01000010.1, on the reverse strand, counting down.
GAAAATGGCGGCGATGGTGGCGGGTGCGCTGGCGCTCGCCAGCGCGGGCGTGCATGCGGCGCAACAGGACGGCAACGCTCAGGGCGGGGACAACGGCCGGGCGAGCCGCGTCGTGAAGCACGTGCTGCTGCTGAGTATCGACGGCCTGCACGAACAGGATCTCGCGCGCTGCATTGGCGCGAATACGTGCCCGAACATCGCGGTGCTCGCGAAGAGCGGTGTGACGTATGCGAATGCGTATACGCCGGGCCTGTCGGATTCATTCCCGGGCCTCGCCGCACTGGTGACGGGCGGCTCGCCGAAGACGGCCGGCCTGTTCTACGACGTGTCGTACGACCGCAACCTGTACGCGCCGAGTGACACCACGTGCTCGGGCAAGCAGGGCTGGAACGTCGTGTTCGACGAGACGACCGGCATCGATGCGCAGAACGGCGGCGCGCTCGTGCACCTCGACGGCGGCGGCGCGTTCAATCCGCAGGCGATCCCGCATGCGAAGGTCAACGGTCAGTGCGTGCCGGTCTACCCGCACAACTACGTGAAGACCAACACGGTGTTCGAGGCGGTGAAGGCCGGCGTGCCGAATGCGCGCACCGCGTGGGCCGACAAGCACGCGTGGGGCTACGACTGGCTGAACGGCCCGTCGGGCACCGGCGTCGACGACCTGATGCGCACCGAGATCAATTCGATCGACCCGGCGACCAACACCGCGTACACCGACGTCTATTCGCACACCGCGCGCTTCGACAACCTGCACGTGCAGGCGCTGATCAACCAGATCGGCGGCCGCGATTCGACCGGCACGAAGACCGCACCGGTGCCGACGCTGTTCGGCGCGAACTTCCAGACGCTGAGCGTCGCGCAGAAGGCGCCGGTCGCGAAGGGCGGCGGCTATCTCGACGCCGATTTCACGCCGAACGGGCAGGTCGCGAACGCGATCACGTATGTCGACGACGCGATCGGCCATGTCGTCGCGGCGCTGAAGCAGGCGAACCTGTATTCGTCGACGGCCGTGATCGTCACGTCGAAGCACGGCCAGTCGCCGAGCGATCACACGAAGCTCGTGAAGAACGGCGACACGCTGACGAAGCTGCTCGAAGCGAACAACTACCTCGACCCGAACGGCAACTTCGGCCAGAACAACACGACGACGGGCAACCTGAACGACGGTTCGGGCCTGGTCGGCACGGGCTTCGTGCAGACCGACGACGTCGGGCTGATCTGGCTGCGCGACCGCAGCCAGCGCACGGCCGTCGTGCAGACGCTGAAGGCGAACCTCGGCTGCAACGCGCCGGGGATCTGCGCGGACGGCCCGCAGGCATACGTGCTGTACGGCGCGGCGCTCGCCGAGCGCTTCGGCGATCCGGCCAACGGCCGCACGCCGGACATCGTCGTCCAGCCGAATCCGGGCGTGATCTACACGTCGAGCACGAAGAAGGACGAGGAGCACGGCGGCAACGCGCCGGACGACAGCCACCTCGGCCTGCTCGTGTCGTATCCGGGCATTCATCGTGCGCGCACGGTGAACGACCTCGTCGGCACGAAGCAGGTCGCGCCGACGATCCTCGCGCTGCTCGGCGCCGACCCGCGCCTGCTGCAGGCGGTCGTGGCCGAGAACACGCGCGTGCTGCCGGGGCTCGGTATCGGGCGTTGAGCGTGGGGAAGGGCGGTGCGTCCGCGGCATGACGCGGGCGTTTCGGAAGTTGAGTGGGGTGAACGCGGCGCCGGGCGGATCATGGCGCCGCGATGCCGGTGCATGGCTTGAATTCAGGCGCGTGCACCGGCATATTCGTCGCGCATCACCCGTTCAACGACGTACCGAGAGGATCGCTCATGCGCCTGCTGCTTGCCCTGCTGCTTCCGTGGTTCCAGTTCTTCACGATCGGCCGCCCGATCGCCGGGATCATCTGCCTGCTCCTGCAACTCACGGTCATCGGCTGGTTGCCGGCCGCGATCTGGTCGGTGTATGCGCTGAGCCAGTACAAGACCGATCGCAAGATCGACGCGGCGCTGCGCGGGCGGCCGTAGACGCGCAATGCGCGGTGGGGTGATTCAGCCGCGTGGTTCGTATTTCGGTAGAAATCTATATATTTCATTCACATCGGCGATGTGATTTGTATGGATTTCTGCCTAAATGGCGGATTCGTGCGTTGTTCGGCTTGATGTATCCAGCCGAAACCGCTGCCGAATGACAAAGCGGCCGCCCGGTCCATCGTTCGACCGGGCGGCCGCTTTACCTACTTCACCGCAAACAGCGTCAGGTTCATGAAGATCTTGAACGCATAGCCGAGCGTGACCGCGCCGATCACGCCGCCCGCCCACAGGACGACGAACCACATCCAGCCGCGCATCCGCGGCCGCGGCGCCTCGGGCGGGCGATCGGCGGAATCAGTGGTGGTAGTAATGCTGGTCTTCATGGCGCACCTTGCCTCGGAATACCCAGTAACCCATCGTCGTGTAGGCGATGATGATCGGGAGGATAACCGCTGCGCCGACCAGCGTGAAGGTCTGGCTCGAACGCGGCGCCGCCGCTTCCCAGATCGTCATCGTCTGCGGAATCGCATACGGGAACAGCGTGACGAGCAGGCCGACGTAGCCGAGCAGCACCAGCGCCAGCGCGAGCACGAACGGCGTCATGTCGTGCCGGTCGCGCACCGCGCGACGCATCCACGCCGCGCACGCGGCGACCAGGAACGGCACCGGCAGCAGGCGCCAGAACAACCCCGAATCGAACCAGCGCTGCGCGATGGCCGGGTCCTGCAGCGGCGTCCACAGGCTGACGATCGCGATGAAGCCGAGCAGCACGACGGTCAGCGGCCACACGACGCGATGCAGGCGGCGCTGCAGGTCGCCTTCGGTCTTCGCGACGAGCCAGCAGCAGCCGAGCAGCGCATAGGTCACGATCAGGCCGAGGCCGGTCAGCAGGCTGAACGGCGTGAGCCAGTCGAACGCGCCGCCGGCGTACACGCCGTCCTTCACGTCGATGCCCTGCAGGAACGCGCCGAGCGCGATGCCCTGGAACAGCGTCGCGCCGGCCGAGCCGCCGATGAACGCGAGATCCCACAGCTGTTTCGTGCGGCGCGCCTTGGCGCGGATCTCGAACGACACGCCGCGGAAGATCAGGCACACCAGCATGAAGATCAGCGGCAGGTACAGCGCCGACAGTACGGTCGAATAGACGACCGGGAACACCGCGAACAGCCCGGCGCCGCCGAGCACGAGCCACGTTTCGTTGCCGTCCCACACGGGCGCGACCGTGTTCATCATCAGGTCGCGTTCCTTCTCGTCCGGGAAGAACGGGAAGACGATGCCGATGCCGAGGTCGAAGCCGTCGAGCACGACGTACATGAAAAGCCCCAATGCGATGATCGCGGCCCAGATTACGGTGACGTCCATAGGTTTTCTCGTAAGCGAAAGGAGTGGGCTCAGACGGTCTCGATCAGCTCGTCGACGGCCGACATCGGGCGGCGCGCGGTGTGATCGGGGCGCGTATCGGGTTCGTCGTCGTGCTTGACGTCGGGCAGCGCGGGGCCGGCCTTCATCAGCTTCAGCATGTAGTACACGCCGGTGCCGAACACGAGGAAGTACACGATCACGAACGTCATCATCGACAGGCTGACCTGCTGCACCGACAGCGGCGACACGGCTTCCGCAGTGCGCTTCACGCCATACACGACCCACGGCTGGCGGCCGGCTTCGGTCGTCACCCAGCCCGCGAGCAGCGACACGAAACCGGTCGGGCCCATCGCGAGCGCGAAGCGCTGGAACCCCTTCGATTCATACAGGCGGCCGCGGCGACGCAGCAGCCAGGCGAGCGCGGCGAGGCCGATCATCGCGAAGCCGAGGCCGACCATGATCCGGAAGCTCCAGAACACGACCGTCGAATTCGGGCGGTCTTCCGGCGGAAAGTCCTTCAGACCGCGGATCTCGCCGGCCCAGCTGTGCGTGAGGATCAGGCTGCCGAGGTGCGGCACCTTCACCGCGTAGCGGGTCGTTTCCGCCTGCATGTCCGGAATGCCGAACAGGTTCAGCGCGGTACCGCCCTTTTCGGTTTCCCACAGCCCTTCGATCGCGGCGATCTTCGCGGGCTGGTGCTTCAGCGTGTTGATGCCGTGCTGGTCGCCGATCACGGCCTGCAGCGGCGCGAGCACGAGCAGCAGCCACAGCGCCATCGAGAACATCTTTTTCACGCCCTTGTCGCGGCGACCCTTCAGCAGGTGCCACGCACCCGTCGCGGCCACCACCAGCGCGGCGACGATGAACGCGGCGATCGCCATGTGGAACAGGCGGTACGGGAACGACGGGTTGAAGATGATCGCGAACCAGTCGGTCGGCACGACGCGGCCGTCGACGATCTCGAAGCCCTGCGGCGTCTGCATCCAGCTGTTCGATGCGAGGATCCAGAACGTCGAGATCAGCGTGCCGATCGCGACCATCAGCGTCGCGCCGAAGTGCGCGCGCGGGCTCACGCGGTTCCAGCCGAACAGCATGATGCCGAGGAAGCCGGCTTCGAGGAAGAACGCGGTCATGACCTCGTACATCAGCAGCGGGCCGGTGACGGCGCCGGCGAAGCTCGAGAAGCCCGACCAGTTGGTGCCGAACTGATAGCTCATCACGACGCCGGAGACGACGCCCATCCCGAACGCGACCGCGAAGATCTTCGACCAGAACAGGCAGAGCGTTTTGTAGTACTGCTTGCCGGTCTTGAGCCAGCGATATTCGAGCACGGCGATGAAGCTGGCGAGGCCGATGCTCAGCGCCGGAAAGACGATGTGAAAGGAGACGGTGAACGCGAATTGCAGGCGGGCCAGATCGAGGGCCGAAAGTGCGGTGTCCATACCAGATGACCGAGGCTGACGATACCCGCCGGCGGGTGCCGGCGGACCCCGGCGGACAGGCGTCGGGGTTGGCTGGAGTATGTGCCGCGATGTTGCACCGCGAAATGCGCCAACTCGTCGCAGATGTCCAGTCCGTCGCGCGCGATTTCGGGATAAATCGTTGATTCGTATCAAGAACGTCGTTCGCGGCGCGCGCGGTCGCGGCGTGGCGGTCTGACGCACGTGCGTCAATATGGCGCGTCGCGTCATCGGAACGGTTTTGCGCAGACGAAAACCGTGTGCCGGGACGGCGATCGGTTTCGATGCGTTAAACGCGTAACGCGAGCGTTCGAACGGGCGGGGCGTCTGTGACACGGGTAACGTCGCGCAACATTCGCGCGCCGGCCCGTAATGGATCCCCGAGCGCGTGCGGCGTAGCGTTCGGGATGCCTGGTTCGGATCGCCGAACCGGCCTGCCGGAGAACGTGACGTGAATGGATTGAAGCTCGCGCTGGGCGCGGCGGCCGCGCTCGCGGTCGCGACGGGCGGCGTGGCGCATGCCGCCCGGGTCGGGGTCTATATCGGCCCCGGCTACCCGTATTACGCCCCGGTCGTCCCTGCGCCGTACTACTACCCGCCGCCCGTCGTCGCGGTGCCGGTCGCTCCGCCGCCGCCGCCCGAGTATGTCGAGAAGGGGCAGCCGCAGGACGACGGCGACGCGGACCTCTGGTACTACTGCGACGCGTCGAAGCATTACTACCCGCATGTGAAAACCTGCAAGTCGGGCTGGCGCGCGGTGCCGGCGCGGCCGCAGTGACGGAGGCGCGACGATGAACACCGTATTTCGACCGCTGCGCGTGCCGGCCGTGCTGGCGCTGGCCGCGCTGCTCGGCGCGTGCGCCTACCTGCCGAGCGGGCCGAGCGTGATGGCGCTGCCGGGCACCGGCAAGTCGTTCGACCAGTTCCGCGCGGATGACGGCAGTTGCCGGCAGTATGCGTTCCAGCAGTCGGGCGGCGTGAGCGCCGGGCAGGCGTCGACCGCGAGCGCGGTCGGCAGCGCGGCCGTCGGCACCGCGCTCGGCGCGGCGGCCGGCGCCGCGTTCAACGGCGGCACCGGCGCGGCGGTCGGCGCGGGCGCGGGGCTGCTCGCGGGCAGCGTCGTCGGTGCGGGCGCCGCGCAGGGTTCGGCCTACGACGTTCAGCGCCGCTACGACTATGCGTATCTGCAGTGCATGTATGCGACCGGCAACCGTGTGCCGGTGCCGGGCGGCATGAGCGGGGGGAGCGGCGGCGGGTATGGCGGTAGCGGATACGACACGGCGCCGCGCGCGGCGCCGCCGATGCCGCCGGCGGGCGTCCAGCCGCCGCCGCCGCGATACTGATCCGCGCGATCGCATGCCTCCATCGGCACGCGCTGCGTGAATTGCGTACACTCTGAGTCTCGTTTTCGGCAGGGCCGGACGCAGGGATGCCGGCTCGCGTTTTCTCAGGGCACAGCGATGATCGATTTACGCAGCGATACCGTGACACGTCCGAGCCAGGCGATGCTGGCTGCAATGACCGCCGCCGAAACCGGCGACGACGTCTGGGGCGACGACCCGACCGTCCTGCGCCTGCAGGCGGTGACGGCCGAGCGGGCCGGCAAGGAAGCCGGCCTGTTCTTCCCGAGCGGCACGCAGAGCAACCTGGCCGCGCTGATGTCGCATTGCGAGCGCGGCGACGAGTACATCGTCGGCCAGCTCGCGCACACCTACAAGTACGAAGGCGGCGGCGCGGCCGTGCTCGGCAGCATCCAGCCGCAACCGATCGAGAACGCGCCGGACGGCACGCTGCCGCTTGCGAAGATCGCTGCGGCGATCAAGCCGCTCGACAATCACTTTGCCCGCACGCGCCTGCTCGCGCTCGAAAACACGATCGGCGGCCAGGTCTTGCCGGAAGGCTATGTGCAGGAAGCCGTCGCGTTCGCGCGCAGCCGCGGGCTGTCCACGCATCTCGACGGCGCGCGCGTCTGCAATGCGGCGGTTGCATCGGGTCGCCCGATCGCCGCGTTGTGCGCGCCGTTCGACACCGTGTCGATCTGCTTCTCGAAAGGGCTCGGTGCGCCGGTCGGCTCGGTGCTGGTCGGCAGCCGTGCGCTGATCGAGCGCGCGCAGCGCTGGCGCAAGGTGCTGGGCGGCGGGATGCGGCAGTCGGGCATTCTCGCGGCGGCGTGCCTGTATGCGCTCGATCACAACGTCGAGCGGCTCGCGGACGATCACGCGAATGCCGCGCATCTCGCCGAAGGGCTCGCGCGCATCGACTCGGTGAAGGTGCTGTCGCATGCGACGAACATGGTGTTCGCGCAATTCCCCGAAGCCGATTGCGCGCCGCTCGAGGCATGGCTCAAGGAACGCGGGATTCTCACGCAGATGCTGTATGCGTCGCGCTTCGTCACCCACTGCGACGTGTCGCGCGCGGACATCGACACGTTCCTCGGCGCGGTCGGCGAGTACTTCTCGCAGCGGCGCGCGTGAAGCGGAGTGCGTCGGCCGGCGACGGGCCGGCGCGACGTGGCATGACGCAGGACGCGGAGGGTTGACGCGGCGCGTCGTCGGTCGATCGTTGCCGTGCCGGCGGATTACGCCTGCCGCGGCGTGTCGGCGGGCGGCGTGCCGTCGTGGAACAGCGATTTCAGCTGCGTGCGCAGTTCGGCGCTGTCGGTGTGCTGGTGGACCGAGACCGCGTGTTGCACGGCGGCCTCCAGCAGTTCGTTGTCGGAGTCGGCGGAAATCGCGACCGAGCAATGCATCGCGCTGGGAAACTCGCGGCAATCGATATAGCGGCGGGACATGATGTTCTCCTCACATGAAAGGGAACGGCCGGACCTGGACGATCGGCCGCGCGGCGCGTTCGCGAGGCCGATGGAAAAAGTATAGGCGGCGCGGCCGACTTTCTCGTCGGAGTGCGTACCGCGCCGGCCGACCGTATCGATCGCCGGCGCGGCTGCCGGCGCGTTACGGCAGCGGCGCGAGCAACCGGCGCGCCGCTTCGACGACCCGCTCCGACAGCGACGCCATCGTCGGCGACTGCACGGTCCACGCGTGCCAGTACAGCGTGACGTCGGTCGGATGCGCGGGCGCGAGATCGACGAGCCCCTGCGTATCGAGCGGCGCGGTGCCGATCAGCGGCTCCGGCACCATCGCGTAGCCGAGCGCGTGCCGCACGGCCGCGAAGTGCGCATGAGTGCCCGGCACGTAATGGCACGGGTAGGCGCCGTCCGGCAGCCCGAACTTCTCCTTCAGAAACGACGATTGGAGCGTGTCGCGCCGCGAATACGCGACGACGGGGGCCTTGCGTGCGCTCGTGCGGTTCAGCCCGCGCGGAAACCAGCGCACCGCGAACGCGGCGGCCGCGAGCAGCCGGTAGCGCATCGTGCCGAGCGGCGTCGCGATGCAGCCGCGCATCGGCTTCGGCTCGGTCGTCACGCAGCCGACCGCCATTCCGCTTTCCAGCAGCGCGAACGTGTGATCCTGATCCTCGACGATCAGCTCGAACAGGATCCGCTCGCCGGCGAGCACGGACGTCAGCGCGGGCAGGAACCAGGTGCCGAGGCTGTCGGCGTTCAGCGCGATCGTCACGGAGATCGGCGATTCGCGTTCGGTCGCGAGCGTGCTCTGCAGGTCGGCCTGCAGCAGCGCGACGCGGCGCAGGTGCTGCAGCACGCGCTGTCCGGCCACGGTCGGGCGGCACGGCCGCGTGCGCAGCACGAGCGGCGTGCCGAGGCTCGCTTCCAGCGCGCGGACCCGTTGCGTGACGGCGGACGCGGTCACGTGCAGGCGCACGGCCGCCTGCTCGAAGCTGCCGGTGTCGGCGACGGCCAGCAGCGCGGCGGCCTGCTTCGGATCGATCGTCATCGACATGTCGGGGGCATTCCTGTGAGCGGAGACGAGAACAGGCCGTAGTGTAAGGCAGCGTGGGCCGCCGTCCCGGCGCGGCGAATCGTCCCGCCATGCGCGATTCGTCGCCGGAATCGGTTGCCGCGTATGGGATGCGCTGCGGCGCGGGCATTTTGATCTACGCTGTATGCATGCGCGAAACGCGGCGGCGATGTCGTCATGCCGATGCCGGTGCCCGACGACGACAGGCGGCACACGAGCCCGGCTACACTCCACTGAAGAACAAGCGACGGAGCAACCGAGCCATGATCTTCCGGCAACTTTTCGACCCGCAATCGTCGACGTACACGTATCTGCTCGCCGATAGCGCATCGCGCGAGGCGCTGTTGATCGATCCGGTGTTCGAGCAGGTACGCCGCGACGCGGCGCTGCTCGACGAACTCGGGCTGCGGCTCGTCGCGACCGTCGACACGCACGTGCATGCCGATCACGTGACGGGCGCCTGGCTGCTGAAGCAGCGCACCGGCAGCGCGATCGCGATCTCGGCCGCGAGCGGCGCGCAAGGCGCCGACCGCTACCTGAACGACGGCGACCGCTGTGCGTTCGGTTCACGCTACCTGACCGTGCGCGCGACGCCCGGCCACACGAGCGGCTGCATCAGCCTCGTGCTCGACGACGAATCGATGGCGTTCACCGGCGATTGCCTGCTGATCCGCGGCACCGGCCGCACCGACTTCCAGCAGGGCGACCCGCGCGCGCTGTATCGCGCGGTGCACGGCCGGCTGTTCACGCTGCCGGCCGCGTGCCTGCTGTACCCGGCGCACGACTATCGCGGGCTCACGGTGACGAGCGTCGGCGAGGAGCGGCGCTTCAACCCGCGCCTCGGCGGCGATCTCAGCGAGGACGATTTCGCGGGCTACATGCGCAACCTCGGGCTCGCGCATCCGCGTCAGATCGACGTCGCGGTGCCGGCGAACCTGCAGTGCGGGGTCGCCACGAACGCGCCCGATGCGCAGGCGGCAGCCGACTGGGCGCCGCTCGTCTATACGTTCGCCGGCTTCTGGGAAATCGATCCGCAATGGCTCGAGGATCATCTGCCGGCCGTGCAGGTCGTCGACGTGCGCGAGCCGGACGAATTCACCGGTCCGCTCGGCCATCTGCCGGGCGCGACGCCGATCCCGCTCGGCGAACTGGCCGCGCGCACCGGCGAGATCGCGCGCGACCGGCCGGTCGTGACCGTATGCCGGGCCGGCGGGCGCTCCGCGCAGGCGACCGTGATCCTCAGGAAGGCCGGCTTCGACGCGGTCGCGAATCTCGGCGGCGGGATGCTGCGCTGGCGCGCGGAAGGGCGTGTCGTGATGGACGGCCGATCGTAGCGGCCCAGGCAGTCCTTCGAAAAAATGTCGGACCGATGTCGAAACGGCCGGGCGCCGTTCGTCGTCAAGGTATCCGATCACGTGGCGCCGCACGACGCGGCGCCGAAACCCGGAGAGACCCCACGATGATGCCGACGCTTTACGCCCATCCCTTTTCGTCATACTGCCAGAAGGTGCTGACCGCGCTATACGAGAACGGCACGCCGTTCGACTATCGCGTGCTCGCGCACGACGACCCGAAGCCGATGCATGAACTGGCCGCGCTGTGGCCGCTGAAGCGCTTCCCGGTGCTCGTCGACGCGGGCCGCACGGTGATCGAGGCGACGATCATCATCGAATATCTCGGCCTGAACCATCCGGGCCCGGTGCGCCTGCTGCCCGACGATCCGCGCGCCGCGCTCGAGGTGCGGACGATGGACCGCTTCTTCGACAACTACGTGGCGACGCCGCAGCAGAAGGTCGTGTTCGATGCGCTGCGGCCGGAAGCCGAGCGCGATGCGCGCGGGGTGGCCGATGCGCGCGCGATGCTCGAGACGTCGTATGCGTGGCTCGACAGGACGATGGCCGAGCGCGAATGGGCGGCCGGCGACCATTTCAGCCTCGCCGATTGCGGCGCGGCGCCGTTCCTGTTCTACGCGGACTGGACGCACCGGATCGATCCGGCGTTCGCGAACGTGATCGCGTACCGCCAGCGTCTGCTTGCGCGGCCGTCGTTTGCGCGGGCGGTCGACGAGGCGCGGCCGTATCGTTCGTTCTTTCCGCTCGGTGCACCCGATCGCGACTGACGGGTGCGGCCGTCGCACGGCGCGCGGCCGCCGCGCATGGCCGGCATCGCGCGCCGGGGCGACGGAACGACAGCAGCAGCACCATTGCGCGGCGGCCTGTCACATCGTGCGCGTGGCCGACTGCGCGAGCGTCAGCAGTTCGTCGAACTGCGTGATCAGCTCGAAGCACAGCAGGAACGCGAGCGTATAGGCCGGCGCGGGGAAGCGCCGGATCATCTCCAGCACCTGCGGCGCGAAGCGCGAGCGGATTGCGTCGCGCGTCAGCAGCCACGCGATCGCGATGCCGATCGCCGCGCCCGCGATCAGGTCGGTCGGATAGTGAAAGCCGAGATACGCGCGCGGCAGGCAGATGAACACGACCGAATACAGCAGCGCGACGATGCCGACGCGGCGCGCGATGATGAAGATGCCGGTCGCGATCGCCATCCACAGCATCGCGTGATCGCTCGGAAACGAACTCCATGTCTGCAGCGTCGCCGCGCGCAGTCCGGCCGACGGAAAGTGCAGGTGCAGGTCGGGGTTGTAGATCGGCCGTACGCGGAACGGCAGCACCTGGGCGAGCACGCGGCCGACGGCGAGCGCGACGAGCCCGCTCGCGACGGTGGCGACGACCCGTTCGCGTTGCCGTTCGCGGTTAGGGCCGGGCTGGAACCACAGCCAGCACAGCACGGGAACGAGCACGAAGCCCTTGAACGTGTAGAGGCCCGCGATCACGCGGATCGCGTGATTCATCAACGGGCCGAACGTCACGTGGGTGAGGAAGATCTGGATCGTGGTGTCGAAATCGTTCATGTCCTGTGCGACCCGGGCGGACGCGCAGCGCATGACGGGCGGCCGGCTGGATCGGAAAGCGCGCTCGCACGGAGCGCAACGGGGGGCAAGTATGTCACCCGTTATTTCGAAGAAAATGCGAAAAAATACCGGGAATCCCCTGACGCACCGGGCTCGGTGGTGGGGCCGGATGGCAACGCGCCGTACGGTGCGGCAGGGTCGAATCATCCGATGTTTGCGTGCGGACCTGCACGAACGCCGGAAAAATATTTGGGTGAACTGGACAATTCGACCGGCCGGTGCGGACCTTGCGCCGGATGAACGATTGCCGTGCCGGAATGGTGCGAAGCTGCCGGGCGGCGCGGCGTCATGCGCGCGTCGATCAAAAATATAAAAAAAGCGGGCAAGCCTCGTGGGCTTGCCCGCCGGTGCTACGCGACGCCCGATCTCAGTTGCGCCACATCCGCACGACGAGCGCGGCCAGCGACGTCGCGACGGCCAGCGCGGTCACCGCATTCCAGCCCAGTTGCGCGAGCAACGAACTGCCGAGCGCGGCGCCGGCCGCCATCCCGATGAACATGCCGACGAACAGCACCGCGTTGAGGCGGCTGCGCGACGCGGGATCGATCCGGTAGACGATCGACTGGTGCGCGATCAGCGTCGCCTGCACGCCCAGATCGAAGCCGATCGTCGCGACCGCGAGCAGGACGAGCTGCGCATGCGGCGACATCAGCGGCGCGGCGGCCATCGACGCGAACGACGCCGTCGCGATGCCGATCCCGATGCGCGTGACGCGCTCGGGGCCGTGATGGTCGGCCAGGCGTCCGGCAATCGGCGCGGCCAGCGCGCCGGCGGCGCCCGCAAGGCCGAACGCACCGGCGGCCGCGCTGCCGAGATGGAACGGCGCACCGTGCAGCATCACCGCGAGCGTCGACCAGAACGCGCTGAAGCCGACGGCCAGCAGCCCCTGCGCGAGGGCGGCGCGGCGCAGTGCCGAATGCTCGCGCCACAACGCGCCGAGCGAGCCGATCAGCGCGCGATACGGCAGCTGCGTGGTCGGCGCGAAACGCGGCAACCCGCGTGCGGCCACGGCGCCGATCGCGGCGACGCTGACCGCCGCGAGCGCGAACATCGCGCGCCAGCCGGCCGTCTCGGCGATGAACCCGGCCACGACGCGCGACAGCAGGATGCCGAGCAGCAACCCGGTCATCACCGTGCCGACGATGCGGCCGCGATGCGCGTCGTGCGCGAGCGTCGCGGCGGCCGGCACGACGTCCTGCGCCATCGTCGCGGCGAGGCCGATCGCGAAGCTCGCCGCGAGCAGCAGCCCGAGCGATGGCGCGACGGCCGCCAGCAGCAGCGCGACGACCAGCGCGGCGGCCTTGGTGACGATCACGCGGCGTCGGTCGAAGCGGTCGCCGAGCGGCGCGAGCAGCAGGATGCCGAGTGCATAGCCGAGCTGCGTGAGCGTCGGCACGAAACCGATCGCGCGCGCCGACGCGCCGAGATCGGGTGCGAGCGCGCCGAGCATCGGCTGCGCGTAGTAGAGCGGGGCGACGCCGAGGCCGGCGGCGGCCGCGAGCAGCAGCACGAGCCGGCGATCGGGCATCGAATGGGCGGCCGGATGGGCCGGAGCGTGCGCCACGCGGGGCGCGGTATCGAGACGGGCAGTGGTGGACATCGCGTACATCCTCGGTTGAAGAATGGGATGGACGCGAGTGTGGCGGCACGCGGCCGGCGACGGTAGTGCCGCCTTGCGCAGATTTGTTATACGCTGCACGCATGACCGAAAAATCCTCATCCTCTCCCGCTGCTGGCGGGTCTCCGCGCATTCAGACGGTGCCGGTGGACGGCGCCGGCTATCGTTTCGAGCTGATGGAAACCTTCGTGCGCATAGTCGAGGCCGGCAGCCTGTCGGCGGCGGCCGTGCAACTGCATACGACGCAGCCGACGATCAGCCGCCGGCTGCAGGCGCTGGAAAGTTCGCTCGGCATGCGGCTGCTGCAACGCACGACCCATGCGATGCGGCTGACCGTCGACGGCGAGCGGTGCTTCAAGCGGGCGAAGGAGCTGCTGGCGAGCTGGGCGGCGTTCGAGGCCGATTTGCGCGGCGCGCAGGAGGAGCCGGACGGGCTGCTGCGGGTCGCGGTGCCGCACGCGTTCGGGCAAGAGCGTTTCGTCGTGCCGCTCGCGCAGTTCCTGCGCGACTATCCGCGCGTGTCGGTCGAGTGGCTGCTGCAGGACGAGGTGCGCGATTTCGTCGGCAGCGGCATCGATTGCGCGATCCAGGTCGGCGAGCCGACCGATCCGGGCGTGGTCGCGATCCGGCTGACCAAGGTGCCGCGCTTCGTGGTCGCCGCGCCGTCCGTGCTGAACGGCGCCGACGTGCCGGCCGACCCGGACGCGCTGGCCGCGCTGCCGTGGCTCGCGTTGCGCACCTACTACCGCAACGAACTCCTGCTGACGCATGCGGCCACCGGCGACACGCGGCGCCTCGCGATCCGCCCGCGCATCACGACCGCGAACCTGTATGCACTGCGCAGCGCGGCGCTGCTGGGCGTCGGCGCGTGCGTCGGATCGTCATGGTTGCTGGCCGGCGATCTCGCGCGCGGCGATCTCGTGCACCTCGCGCCCGAGTGGCAGGCCGCGCCGCTGCCCGTCTACCTGACCTATCCGCATGCGCAGTTCTATCCGTCGCGGCTCGTGCGGTTCGTCGCGATGATGCGCGAGGCCGTGCCGGCGCTCGTCGAAGGGCGCGACGGCTGACGCGGGCGGCGCGCCGGTGGCGACTCGCGGTCAGCCGCGCCGGATGCCTTCCGGCAGCGCGCTGATGCGGCGTACCTCGGGCGAGTCGAGCCACGCGCGCGACGTCGCGCAGTCGACGAACATGTCGGTCGCGTCCTCGCCCCAGAACAGGTCGCCGTCGAGTACGAAGGTCGGGACGCCGAACACGCCGTCGGCGATCGCGCGATCCGTGTTCGCGCGCAGCGCGTCCTTGACCGGCTGGGCGTCGACGGCCGTCACACCTTCCGGAAAACCGACGGCTTCGCACAGGGCGGCGAAGCCTTCCGGCGTCGATACGTCCTGACCGTCGCGCCAGATATGCCGGAAGATCCGCCGGATCGCGTCGGGCGAGCTGCCCATCGCGATCGCGAGGCGCAGCGGCTTGATCGGATTGAACGGGTGCGCGGGCGGCATCCGGAAGGCGATGCCGAGCTTGTCCGCGCGGTATTGCGCGTGGCGATAGGTGAACACGCGCTTGGCCGCGATCTCCGCCGGCGCTTTCTGGCCCCAGTGCGCGAGCAGCGCGCCGAGCACGATCGGCCGCGGCTCGAACGCGGCGGCGGGCGGCAACCGGTCGAACTGTTCCTGTTGCAGGTAGGCAAACGGCGAAACGAAATCGAAATACCAGGTGGCGGTGCGCGCGGCGTTCATCGCGGGTGTCTCCTCGTGCGGGTCCGGTTGACGGTTGCACGCGCGGCGCGGTGCCGGTGAACGACGCGCTGCGTGCATCGGCGGCCAGTGTCGCATGCGGTTGCCTTTCATGCTGCCGCGTCGCCTGCCGGGATGCAGCCGACGCCCTACGAGCGGACCGTGTCGTCCGCTGACGACGCGAGCCGCGCGAGACTGTCGCGCACGGCGGGTGCGTCGTAGCGCGCGCCCGCGCCGCCGAGCGCGACGGTCGCCTTCTGCGCGAGCGGCAGCAGCATCGCGAGCGCCGCCGTCATCGCCGGCGCGGCGGCGAGCCGCGATTTCGGGCCCGACACCGTCAACGCACCGACGCATTCGCCGGCCGCGTTGAACACGGGCACGGATGCCGATGCCGTCTCCGGGTCGCGCTCGCCGTACGACGCGGCCCACAGCTGTTCGCGCACGTCGTGCCAGCGGGCGTCCTGCGTGTCGGTGAAGGCCAGCAGCACCTTCCCCGAGGCGCCCTGGCCGACCGGAAACTCCTCGCCGACGCGGATCGAAACACGCACCGCCCGCGCGGGCTCGACGCGATAGAGTACGGAGCGCACGTCGCCCTGGCGCACGTAGAACGATGCCGTTTCCCCGAGTTCGCGGCTCAGCGTCTCGAGCAGCGGCTCGACTACCGGGCCGACGCGGAACGAACGCTGGTACAGCGCGGCGAGCCGCAACGGCTCGTGCCCGATCGCGTACTGGCCGTCGTCGAGTTTGCGCATGAAGCCGCCATGCTCGAGCGCGGCGAGCAGGCGCAGGATCGTGCTCTTGTACAGCCCGGTGCGGCGCGACAACTCGGCGAGCGACAGCCGGTCGTCGGTCTGGCCGAACGCACGGAGGATCGCGAACGCACGGTCGAGCACGGCGACGCCGCTGGATGCTTCCTCGGTCGCCGGATCGGATGCGTCGCCGGCGTGAACTGCTGGATTCCTCGGCACTGCCTGCTTCCTTCGAATGATGGGACGGTCGACTATATCGTTCTATCTGACAGAACACAAGTTCCAGAAAAACGCGATTTCACGGGTATACCCCGCTTATCGCCCGTCCGACGTGCGCTTACAGTTCTGTCAAACGGAACTATGTTCTTTCAGATAGAACGATGAGGTGTCGAATGAAGGTTTCCGAAAACACGAAGGTGCTGGTCAGCGAGGTCGGGCCGCGCGACGGGCTGCAGAGCATCGAGGCCGTCATGCCGACGGCCGCCAAACTGCGCTGGATCACCGCGCTGGCCGCGGCCGGCCTGCGCGAGATCGAGGTCGGGTCGTTCGTGCCGGCCAGGCTGCTCCCGCAGATGGCCGATGTACGCGAAGTCGTGGCGCACGCGCTCGCGATTCCGGGGCTGCACGTCGCCGCGCTCGCGCCGAACCTGCGCGGCGCCGAGGGCGCGTTCGACGCGGGCGTGCACAAGCTGACGCTGCCGGTCTCGGTGACGGAAGCCCATTCGCTGGCGAACATTCGCAAGACGCCCGCGCAGATGATCGACGAGGTGCGCGCGATCGTCGCGTTGCGCGACGCGCGGTTTCCGTCGGTGCAGATCGAGGCGGGCGTGTCGGTGGCGTTCGGCTGCACGATCGCGGGCACGGTCTCCGACGACGAGACGATCGCGATGGCGGTGGCGATGGCCGAATGCGGGGTCGACGAAATCGGCCTGTCCGACACCAGCGGTTATGCGAATCCCGCGCAGGTGCGCCGGCTGTTCACGCGGCTTCAACGCGAAGTCGGCGACAAGGCCGGCGGCGCGCATTTCCACAACACGCGCGGGCAGGGGCTCGCGAACGTCGTCGCGGCGCTCGATGCGGGCGTGACGACGATCGACGCGAGCCAGGGCGGCCTCGGTGGCTGTCCGTATGCGCCGGGCGCGAGCGGCAACATCGTCACCGAGGATCTCGTGTTCCTGCTCGAGGCGATGGGCTACGACACGGGCGTCGACGTCGACGCGTTGCTCGCCGCGCGCGCGATCCTGCAGGCGGCGCTGCCGTCCGAGGCGCTGTACGGCCACGTGCCCGACGCAGGGTTGCCGAAGGGTTTCCGCTATGCGGATGGTCGCGCTGCGGTGGCTCGACAACCGGAAGGATGCGTAGCGGGAGTCGCACGATGAACGATCGACAACAGGCTGCCGCGCTGCCGTATGCGGGCGTGCGCGTGATCGAGATGACGCACATGGTGATGGGCCCGACGTGCGGGATGCTGCTCGCGGATCTCGGCGCGGAAGTGATCAAGATCGAGCCGATCGCGGGCGACAGCACGCGGGCGCTGCGCGGTTCCGGCGCGGGCTTCTTCGGGATGTTCAACCGCAACAAGAAGAGTCTCGCGGTCGACGTGAAGGACCCGCGCGGGCTGGAGATCGTGCGGCGGCTCGTCGCGACGGCGGATGTCTTCAGCGAGAACTTCAAGAGCGGCACGATGGACCGGCTCGGCCTCGGCTACGCGGCGCTGGACGCGCTGAATCCGCGTCTCGTGTACGTATCGCACAAGGGTTTCCTGCCGGGGCCGTACGAGCATCGCACCGCGCTCGACGAGGTCGTGCAGATGATGGGCGGCCTGGCCTACATGACGGGCCCGGAAGGGCGGCCGCTGCGCGCGGGCGCGAGCGTGAACGACATCATGGGCGGCATGTTCGGCGCGATCGGCGCGATGGCCGCGCTCGCGCAGCGCGAGCGCACGGGCCGCGGCCAGCAGGTGCAGAGTTCGCTGTTCGAGAACAACGTGTTCCTCGTCGCGCAGCACATGATGCAGTTCGCGGTGACGGGGCAGGCCGCGGCGCCGATGCCGAGCCGGATTTCCGCGTGGGCCGTCTACGACGTGTTCTCCGTCAAGGACGACGAACAGATTTTTCTCGCGGTCGTGTCGGACACGCAGTGGGCGCTGTTCTGCGACGCGTTCGGCCTGACCGCGCTGAAGGACGATCCGCGCCTCGCGACCAACAACCTGCGCGTACAGGCGCGCGAATGGCTGCTGCCGGAATTGCGTTCGCGGCTGGCGCCGTATTCGGCCGCGGAGATCGGCGCGATCTTCGAATCGACCGGCCTGCCTTACGCACCGATCACGAAGCCGCAGGACCTGTTCGACGATCCGCATCTGCTGGCCACGGGCGGCCTCGAAGCCGTGACGCTGCCGGCCGACGCGAGCAGCGCCGGGCGGCCGGTCGACACGCGCACCGCGCTGCTGCCGCTGACGCTCGCCGGCGAGCGCTTGCGGCTGCGCTCGGCGCCGCCCGCGCTCGGCCAGGATACGTGCGCGCTGCTCGGCGAGCTCGGCTACACGCCGGACGATGCGCGTGCGCTGATCGATGCCGGCGTCGTGGCGGGGCAGTACGGCGCGGCCGCCGCCGCGCACGGCGACGCGCCGGGCGGCGCGCCTTCGGCGAACGAAGTGGCGAGCGCGTAGCGCAGCCGCGATTCATCGAACGAACAAAGGCGTCCCGGCCGCGCACCGCGCGGGGAGGCTCGCCGCATTCACGGAGACAACCATGACATCCGCTTCCCCGGCGCTGGCCGCCGATCGCGAGACCGACGCGTCGATCGAGCAACGTGCGGTGCGCAAGGCCGCGTGGCGCTTCATCCCGCTGCTCGCGCTCGCGTATTTCTTCAACTATCTGGATCGCACGAGCGTCGGATTCGCGGCGCTCACGATGAACCGCGATCTCGGGCTGACCGCGACGCAGTTCGGCTGGGGCGCGGGGATCATGTTCGCCGGCTATTGCGTGTTCGAAGTGCCGAGCAATCTCGCGCTGTACCGTTTCGGTGCGCGCCGCTGGCTGGCCCGCATCATGATCACGTGGGGGCTGATGGCGGCCGCGACCGCGCTCGCCACCGGGCCGACGAGTTTCTATGCGATCCGGCTGCTGCTCGGCATCGGGGAAGCCGGATTCTTTCCCGGCGTGATCTTCTTTCTTGCGGTGTGGTTTCCCGCGAGCTATCGCACGCGTGTGCTGGCGTGGTTCACCGTGTCGACGCCGCTGTCGTCGCTGATCGGCGGCCCGCTGTCGACGTGGCTGCTGCAGCTCGACGGCGCGCTCGGGCTCGCCGGCTGGAAGTGGATGTTCATCGTCGAAGGGCTGCCGGCGTGCGCGCTCGGTTTCCTCGTACTGAAACTGTTGTCGGACTCGCCGGAGCATGCGACGTGGCTGTCGGACGACGAGCGTGCCGCGCTGCAACGCGCGTTCGAGCGCGATGGCGCGGCGGCCGGCCGCAAGAAGCGCTTCGGCGTCGCGCTGCGCGACGTGCGCGTGTACGTGCTCGCACTGATCTCGTTCGGCTTCACGATGGGCTCGTACGGCATCGGCATCTGGTTGCCGCAAATGCTGAAGGCGCACGGGATGTCGACGATGCAGACCGGCTGGCTGTCCGCGGTGCCGTACTTCTTCGCGACGGTCGCGTTGCTGTGGTGGGCGAAGCGGGTGGACCGACGCGGCGGCCCGGTCGCGAACCTGGCGATCGGATTGTGCATCGGCGCGGTGGCGCTCGGCGTGTCGACCCATTTCCTGACCCTCGGGCCCGCGCTCGTCGGCATCACGCTCGCGCTGATCGGCACGATCGCCGGCCGCACGATCTTCTACACGCTGCCGTCGCGCTTCCTGTCCGGCCAGGCCGCGGCCGGCGGGCTGGCGCTGATCAATTCGATCGGCGCGCTCGGCGGCTTCGCGGGCCCCTATCTCGTCGGTTACCTGAAGGACAGCTTCGGCACCTTCACCGCCGGGATGCTCGGCCTCGCGATCGTGCTGGCGATCACGACACTGCTCACGCTGTCGCTGTACGCGTTCGACCGGAGCGAATGACATGACCTTTTCGATCAAACGGCGCCGGTTGATCGGCGCGGCCGCCGCCTCGCTCGCGCTGCCCGCGTTCGCCGACACGCCGGCCCCTGATGGAGCCTCCCGCATGACGCAAAGCAACTACCTCGCGGTCCGCCCCGACTGGCTCGCGTCGGCGCTCGAACCCGCGCTCGAGCCCGACCTGCCGATCGTCGACGCGCATCATCACTTCTATGAACGGCCGGGCTGGATCTACCTCCTCGACGACTATCTGCAGGATGCGCGCTCGGGCCACAACATCCAGGCGTCCGTCTACATGCAGGCGCAGACGCGCTATCGCGATTCGGGTCCCGCGGAGCTGAAGCCGGTCGGCGAGACGGCCTATGTCGCCGGCGTGACCGAGCCGCTGCAGCACGGCCCCGTGGCGGTCGCGAAAGGCATCGTCGGCCATGCGGACCTGCGGCTCGGCGAACGCGTGCGCGACGTGCTGGAAGCGCATCTCGAAGCGGGGCGCGGGCGGTTTCGCGGCGTGCGGCACCTGAGCACGTGGGATGCCGATCCGACGCTCGCCAATCCGCTGTCGGCGGTGCCGCGCGGGCTGCTGCTCGATCCCGCGTACCGGGCCGGCGTCGCGCAGCTCGCGCCGCTCGGGCTGTCGTACGACGCGTGGCTGTTCTTCCCGCAGTTGCCCGAATTGTCCGAGCTCGCGAAGGCGAACCCGGACACGCGGATCATCGTCAACCACTGCGGCGGCGTCGTGCGGATCGGCAGCTATGCGGACAAGCGGCCGGAGGTGTTCGCGCGCTGGTCGGCGTCGATGCGCACGCTCGCGCAACTGCCGAACGTGTACGTGAAGGTCGGCGGCCTCGGGATGCGCATCAACGGATTCGATTTCGAGAAAGGCGCGAAGCCGCCGTCCTCGGCGCAGCTCGCCGACGCGTGGAAACCGTGGATGATGACCTGCATCGACGCGTTCGGCCCCGGGCGCTGCATGTTCGAGAGCAATTTCCCGGTCGACAAGGGGTCGTATTCGTTCGTGAACGGCTGGAACGCGTTCAAGCGTCTGACCGCGCAGGCCGGCGCGGACGAGCGCGACGCGCTGTTCCGCGGCACGGTCACGCACGCGTACCGGCTCGGCTGACGCGCGTACGCCGCGTCACCCGGCTTCCACCAGCGCCGCGAGCCGCGCCAGCGCCATCTGCCAGCCGGTCTCGTTGTCGGCGGCCGGCACACCGGGCGGGACGCCGTCGTGCACGGCATCCACGCGCGTGCCGCCCGCTTCGTCGGACAGCGTGATCGTGATCGTCATCGCGCCGCGCAGCATCGGGTCGTCGGTTTCGAATACGTCGATCTCGACGATCTGCTGGTCCGGCACGAGCGTGACGAAGCGGCCGTGATAGGTGTCGGTATGCGCGGTGGTCTTGCCGGTGCCGGCCGCGGGCGCGTCGTAGCTCAGCGACACGCGCAGCGCGCCGCCTTCGCGCGCATCGTACGCATGCACGCGGCAGGTCATGCCGTCGGGCACTTTCCACTGTTCGACCGCGTGGGGGTCGAGCAGCGCGCGGTAGACGCGCCCGCGCGGGGCGTTCAGGTGCCGGCTGACCCGGGTCGAATGCGTGTGCGTGTGCAACATGTGGCCTCCCGCGAAGCGCGCGCGACGGTGCACGCCGGCGCCCGGCGTGTCGTCATGCTTCCTTCAGGAATCCTAGGCGCGGGCGCGGCGGCATGCAATGACCGCACGCGAGACGGCGTTCAGCGCAGGGTCGCGGCGAAGGCGTCGAGCTGCGTGATGCAGGTGTTCCAGCCCTCGAAAAAGCCGAGTGCTTCGTGGCGCTCGCGCGTCGCCGCGTCGGGATGCATCACGCGCGCCTCGTAGCGGCTGCCCGCGTCGTCGTCGGCCATCGTGATGATCGCCGTGAAGCCCATCCACGGCGCCTGCGGCCGCCAGCCGCCCGTGAGCATCGACGTGAACGCGATGCGCGATTCCGGCACGATTTCGAGGAAGCAGCCGGGATTGTCGCTCGTGCCGCCGTCGGGGCCGCGCATGAACGTATGGAAGGCGCCGCCCGGCAGCAGGTCGAACGCGCGCACCTCGGTGGTCCACGGTTTCGGGCACCACCATTCCTTCAGCAGATCGGGGTCGGTCCATGCGCGCCACAGCGCCTGGCGCGGCGCGCGCAACGTACGCGTGATGACGAGGTCGTGGGCTTCAGCGGGTTCGACGTGGCTGGCTGACATCTTGCTCCTCCTGGTGACGGCGTTCGACGAATTCGACGAGACGATCGGATCGCGCTTCCCACTGCGCGCGTTGCGCGGCGAGCCACGCCTCGGCCTCGGTCAGCCGGCTGCCGACCAGCGCGCAGGTGCGCGAGCGGCCGGTTTTGCGGGTTTCCACGAGGCCGCTGCGCTCGAGCACGGCAACGTGCTTCATGAACGACGGCAGCGCCATGTCGAACGGCGCGGCCAGCGCGGAGACCGTGCGCTCGCCCTGGCCGAGCGCGCTGACGATCGCGCAGCGCGTCGGATCGGCGAGCGCATGAAAGACGTCGCTGATGCCGGATTGAAAGTTATCCATTTGGCTAAGTGTAGACGATGCGGGAAACGCTGCAGCGAAAATTTTCGTCACGTACGATGATGGGGCGGTAACGCGCGCCGATCGGGCGCTGCGTCGCCGGACGTCTGCCGTCGTCGCGCGAGCCTCGACGCCCGGCCGGCGTTCGTTCCGATTCCGGCCCATGCCGAACCCGCACATGCGGCCCACCTGATTACCGGAGATGGCATGACCGAACCTGTTACCGTCCGCCGCGTCGGCGCGAGCGAAGCGATGGCCTGCGTCGATGCGCTGGCCGACGTGCTGATCGATTGCGTCGAAGGCGGCGCGTCCGTCAGCTTCATGTTGCCGATCGCGCGGTCGACCGCGGTCGCGTTCTGGACGCGCGTGGCCGACGGCGTTGCGAACGACGAGCGCATCCTGCTCGTCGCCGAGGATGCATCGGGCCGGATCGTCGGCACCGTGCAGGTCGTGACCGCGCAGCCCGAAAACCAGCCGCATCGCGCGGACATCTCGAAGATGCTCGTGTCGCGGCACGCGCGCCGGCAGGGCATCGCCGCGCGCTTGATGGCGGCGGCCGACGCGGCCGCGCGCGACGCCGGCAAGACCGTGCTCGTGCTCGACACGGTGACGGGCGGCGACGCCGAGCGGCTGTACGAGCGGGCCGGCTGGCAGCGTGTCGGCGTCGTGCCGAACTATGCGCTGATGCCCGACGGCGCGCTCTGCGCGACGACGATTTTCCACAAGCAGCTCGCGTAACGGCAATCGCCATGTTGAGCGGCATCGTTCCGGGCGTGTCGGGAGCCGCTTCTTGCCCGGCAGCCAACCGTCAGGAATAGCAGGACCGGAGGCAGCCCCGGTCCGATATAGTCGCGTTCTCGCAAAGGACGCCGACAACACGCCACGCAACCGCCGCCTCGATGAAACGCTCCCACGTCGCTTTCGCCCTCACGGGCCTGCTCGTCGCGCTGCCGATTGCCGCGTATGCGCTCGTCAAGCCGCTGCGCGTCGTCGCGCCTGCGCTGGTTCCCGGCGTGTCGTGCCCGCGCGCCGACATCTGCACGGACGATGCCGCGAAGCTCGGCGCCGCGCAGCAGCTCTATCGCGACGGCGCCGCCCGCGCGGCGGCGGCCGTCGGCGGGTTCCGCGCCGTACCGCGCATCGTGTTCTGCGCGACGCGCGCGTGCGCCGATGCGTTCGGCCTCGGCACGCGCGCGGCGCTGACGCTCGGCGATTTCGGCATCGTGATCGCACCGCGTGGCTGGCAGACCTATTTTCTCGCGCACGAGCTGATCCATCACCGTCAGGCCGAGGTACTGGGCAACCTGGCCGTCGTGACCAAGCCGCGCTGGCTGATCGAAGGGATGGCGTATTCGCTCAGCGACGATCCGCGCCATCCGCTCGCGCAACCGTTCGAGGCTTGGCGCACGCGGTTTGCCGCGTGGAATGCGGCGCGCGGTGCGCAGCCGCTGTGGGATGCCGCGCGGGCGATCGAATAGCGCGGCAGCGGCGAGCGCGCTGCGTCGAAGGGTGCGCCGTTACGCCGACGTCACCGGATCGCCGCGTCGGCCGGTCAGCGCGTCCCGCCCCGCGTCGAGAATCTCGTCGGCCAGCGCGGGATCGCTGCCGGCGATCGCGCGGGACAGCACGAGCGCACCGACCATCTGGCTGAAGACCGCCAGCGCGTCGCGACGCGTGTGCTCCGACGTGGCGCCGTCGGTCGCCACCATCCGTTCCAGTCGATCGAGATACGCGGCGAGCCCG
Organism: Burkholderia sp. 28_3; assembly: GCF_003253915.1. Lineage (NCBI taxonomy): Bacteria > Pseudomonadati > Pseudomonadota > Betaproteobacteria > Burkholderiales > Burkholderiaceae > Burkholderia > Burkholderia sp. 28_3. The sequence continues at coordinate 170,493 of NZ_QKZF01000010.1, read as the reverse complement.
TGCGCGTAGCAGGCGCGCGCCGTCTCGGTCAGCCGCGGCGCATCGCCCGCGAAGCCGGACAGCGGGCAGCCGGCCTCGAGGTTGTCGCGATGCGCGGGTGACAGATACGCGGCCACCTGCGCGTCGAGGCTGCCGGCATTCGGCGAATCCGCGCGGTCGTGCATCGCCTTTTCCATCACTTCGGCGACCAGCGCGTCTTTCGACTTGAAGTGGTTGTAGAAGCCGCCCTGCGTGAAGCCGGCTTCCTTCATCAACTCCGTCAGCCCCACGGCGTCGACGCCGCGCACGCGGAACAACCGTTCGGCAGCCGCGACGATCGCGCTTCGGTTCTCGGCAGCCTGCTGTCTGGATACGCCCATCGATCTCTCCCTGATTGTTGCCGATCGCGTCGATTGAAAAACACGATGGTGATCGCCATTGACATACCCGCGTAGCGCGAACACAATGCACCGCAAAGACAATGGTGATCGACATTGACATCGAGTGTAGCCGACTTGGCGGGCAACACAAAGCCAAGCCGGGCGCGGATGGCAATCGGTCGGCGTCTTTAACGTCGCGGGCAACAACCGGCAGCGAGCGGCTCGGTACGCGATGGCAACCTCGTTTTCCACCGGATCTCATGCGCGCGGCGAGCCGGCGTGCAGGCGATTCATCATGCGAAAGGAACGATCATGAAGATCGAAGGTGCAGTCGTTTTCGTGACGGGCGCGAACCGCGGGCTGGGGCTCGAATTCTCGAAGCAGGCGCTCGCCAGGGGCGCGCGCAAGGTCTATGCGGCGGCGCGCGACCCGGCCACCGTGACGCTGCCGGGCGTCGTGCCCGTGAAGCTCGACGTGACCGATCCGGCGGCGGTCGCGGCGGCGGCCGATGCGGCGCGCGACGTCACGCTGCTGATCAACAACGCCGGCATCGCGCGGCTCGGCAGCCTGACGGACGACGGCGCGCCCGACGCGCTGCGCGATCACTTCGAAACCAACGTGTTCGGGATGCTCGCGATGTCGCGGGCGTTTGCGGGAACCCTGGCGGCCCACGGCGGCGGCGCGATCCTCAATATCCTGTCGGTCGCGAGCTGGGTGAACCGGCCGATCCTGTCGGGCTACGGCGTATCGAAATCGGCCGCATGGGCGTTGACCAACGGGCTGCGCCACTCGCTGCGCGAGCAGCGCACGCAGGTCGTCGGGCTGCACGCCGGTTTCATCGATACCGACCTGACGGCCGGCCTCGACGTGCCGAAGGCCACGCCGGCCGACGTCGTGCGCCAGGCGTACGACGCCATCGAGGCGGGAGCGGAGGAAGTGTCGACCGACGAGTTCACGCGGCAGGTGAAGGCCACGTTGTCGTCGGGCGTCTATCTGGAAGAGCCGGCGCCGCGTTGACGGCGCCGGTCATGCGCATCCGCCGCCTGCGCGGTGAGCGCGGCGGCGGCGGTCGACGCGTCAGACCGTCGTGTCGATGATGCCCGGGATCTTCACGTCCGGGTTCACGTCCGCGTCGTAGTCGACGCCGGCGATCTCGAAGCCGAACAGGCGCAGGAACTCGGTCTTGTAGCCCGCGAAGTCCGTCATCTCGTACAGGTTCTCGTTCGTGACCTTGTCCCACATCGCGACGACCTGGTTCTGCACTTGCGGATCGAGTTCCTTGTAGTCCGCGCGCAGGCGGCCTTCTTCGTCGACGTGCGGCGTCGCGCCGTACAGGCTGTCCTTCAGGAGCCCGTACACCTGCTCGATGCAGCCTTCGTGCGTGCCCTTTTCCTTCATCACCTTGAACAGCAGCGACAGGTACAGCGGCATCATCGGGATCGCCGAGCTGGCCTGCGTGACGACGGCCTTCAGCACCGACACGCGCGCATCGCCGCCGTGCGCGGCCAGCTTGTCGCGGATCGACAGCACCTTCTTGTCGAGATCCTTCTTCGCTTCGCCGATCGAGCCGTTCCAGTAGATGTCGTGCGTGATCTGCTCGCCGAGGTACGTGAACGCGGTGGTCTTCGCGCCGTCGGCCAGCACGCCGGCGTCGGCCAGCGCGTCGATCCACATCTGCCAGTCCTCGCCGCCCATCACCGCGACGGTGCCGTCGATCTCTTCCTGCGTCGCCGGTTCGAGCGAGACTTCGCGGATCACTTCCTTGTCGGTGTCGAGGCCGCGGAACGTGACGGCCTTGCCGACCGGCTTGAGCGTCGAGCTGATGGTTTCGCCCGTCTTCGGATGCGTGCGGCGCGGCGCCGCGAGGCTGTAGACGACCAGATCGACCTTGCCGAGATCCTGCTTGATGGTGTCGATCGTGACCTGCTTGACCTTGTCGGAGAACGCGTCGCCGTTGATGCTGCGCGCATACAGCCCCTTTTCCGTGGCGAATTTCTCGAACGCGGCGCTGTTGTACCAGCCGGCCGTGCCCGGCTTCGTCTCGCTGCCGGCACGCTCGAAGAACACGCCGAGCGTGTCCGCGCCCGAGCCGAATGCGGCCGAGATCCGGGCGGCGAGGCCGTAGCCGGTCGACGCGCCGATCACGAGCACCTTTTTCGGGCCATTGGCGATCGGGCCGTGCGAAGTCACGTAGTCGATCTGTTCCTTGACGTTGGCTTCGCAGCCGACGGGATGAGTCGTCACGCAGATGAAGCCACGCACGCGCGGTTTGATGATCATGGAAACCTCTGTCTATCTATCGGAAAGGCGGGGACGGCCTGAAATCGGAAAAATCCCGCGCATTGTAAAGGAAGCGGCTGATCGCGGGCGGGCGCGGCCGGAAGGTGCCGGACCGCCCGGATATTTCTCTCTTGACAGAAATAACTGAAAAAACTAAATTCCCCACCATGGAACTCACACCGATTGCCGAACGATTCATTCTCCACTGGGGCGAAATGGGCTCGCGGTGGGGCGTCAACCGCACCGTCTCGCAGATTCACGCGCTGCTCTACCTGGCCGGAAGGCCGGTGGCCGCCGACGAGATCGCCGAGACGCTCAACGTCGCGCGCTCCAACGTCAGCACGAGCCTGAAGGAGCTGCAGGCGTGGCGGCTCGCGAAGGTCGTGCACGTGCTCGGCGATCGCCGCGACCACTTCGAGACGTCGACCGACATCTGGGAACTGTTCAAGCTGATCGTCGAAGGGCGGCGGCAGCGCGAGATCGAGCCGACGCTCACGGTGCTGCGCGATTGCCTGACGAATCCGGAGATCGCGAACGAGAGCCGCGAGACCGAACAGCGCATTCGCGACACGCTGCAGTTCGTCGAGACGCTCACGACCTGGTCGGACGAGATGTTGCGGCTCAAGCCCGATACGCTGATGAAGGCGCTGGGCATCGGCGCGAAGATCAGCCAGACGGTCAGGCGCAAGCCGTCGAAGTAAGCGGTAACGGGAGAGCGGGCACGCAGCCCGCTTTTTTCGGGGTTGTTATTTCTGTCTGTACAGAAATAACTGTAAATAAAGGATGGATATGAACGCAGCCTTGCCGTCGACCCGTCAGCCCGAGCGCACCGGCGCACCGGGCATGACCGTGCTCGTCTGCGGCGCGAACGGCTTCATCGGTCGGGCTCTGTGCGCGCAGCTCGAAGCCGGCGGGCATCGCGTACTGCGCGGCGTGCGTCACGCCGCCGGCCCGTACGACGTCGCGATCGACTTCGCGCGAGACGTCGATCCGCAAGCGTGGCTCGCGCGGCTGAACGGCGTCGACGTGGTGATCAATGCGGTCGGCATGCTGGCCGATCGACGCGGCGCGACGCTCGACGCCGTGCATCGCGCCGCGCCGTGCGCGCTCTTTACCGCGTGTTGCCGTGCGGGCGTGCGGCGCGTGATCCAGATTTCGGCGCTCGGCGTCGAGCGCGGCGATACGCGGTACTTCGCGAGCAAGCACGTGGCCGACCGTTTCCTGCAGACGCTGCCGATCGACTTCCGCATCGTGCGCCCCGCGCTCGTCTACGGGGCGGCCGGTGCCTCCGCGCGGTTTTTCCGGATGCTCGCGAGCCTGCCCGTGCACGGGTTGCCGGCGGGCGGCCATCAGCGGCTGCGCCCCGTGCATGTCGACGATCTTGCCGAAGTCGTCGCGCGGCTCGTCGTGCAGGCGGGCGATTCGCCGGCGACGGGCAGCCGCGTGATCGACGTGGTCGGCGGCGACGAAGTCGAATACCGCGAGATGCTGGCCGGCTACCGTGCCGCGCTCGGATTTCCGCCGGCGGCGCGCGTGACGCTGCCCGGCGCGCTGGTCGGCGCGGCGGCCGCACTGTTCGGCGCGTGGCCGGGGGCGATGCTGACGCGCGACACGTGGACGATGCTGCGCGCCGGCAACACCGGCGATCCGGCGGCCACCGCGGCGGTGCTGGGCCGGCCGCCGCGCGGCATCGGCAGTTTCATCGGCGCGGATGCCGCCACGCTGCGCCGCGACGCGCTCGCGATGTGGCGACGCCCGTTGCTGCTCGGCGCGCTCGCGATCGTGTGGATCTGGACGGCGATCGCCAGCGCATTCATCCATCCAGTGCACGCGAGCCTCGCGCTGCTGGCGCCCGCGCACGTCACGGGGCTGCCCGCGCTGATCGCGCTCTACGCGGCCAGCGCGCTGGACTTCGCGTTCGGCGTCGCGACCGTCGTCGCGCCGTCGCGGCGCCTGTGGGTCGCGCAAGCGGCGCTGATCGTCGCGTATTCGGCGGTCATCGCGGTCACGATGCCCGGCCTGCTGGCCGAACCGTTCGGCCCCGTGCTGAAGAACGTGCCGATTCTCGCGATCCTGTTGATCCTGTTTTCAGAAGAAGAACACGCATGAATACCTATCTCGTCGTCAAGGCGCTTCACATCCTGTCGTCGGTGCTGCTGGTCGGTACGGGCTTCGGCACCGCGTTCTACCTGTTCTTCGCGAACCGCACGCGGTCGGTGCCCGCGATCGCGGCCGTGTCGCGACTCGTGGTGCGCGCGGACTGGTGGTTCACGACGCCGGCCGTGATCTTCCAGCCGGCGTCCGGGCTGTGGCTCGCGCACACGGCCGGCTGGCCGTGGCATGCGCCGTGGCTGCTCGCGTCGATCGTGCTGTACGCGGTCGCCGGGGCGTGCTGGCTGCCGGTCGTGTGGCTGCAGCTCGAACTCGCATCGATGGCGAAGCTCGCGCACGCGAACGGCGACGCCGCGTTGCCGGAGCGCTACTGGCGCTATGCGAAGCGCTGGGAACGGCTCGGTTATCCGGCCTTTTTCGCGATGCTGACCGTCTACTTCCTGATGGTGGTCAAGCCGATGTAAGTCCGTGGCCATCGCGCGGTGTGGCGGCGTATGCGGGAAAGCAGGCCATCGATCGATTCATGATGCTGGCGATAACGAGAAGGAGTGCAAAGCATGGGTTCGAGTGAATTGGTTCTGTACTTCGACGGACGATGTCCGCTATGTGTCGCTGAAATCCGGCGTCTCGGCGCTCGCGACACGCGACACCGGCTGGCGTTCGTCGATATCGCCGGGCCGGGTTTCGATCCGGCGCCGCTCGGCGTCGACCTGCCCGCGTTGAATCGCGAACTGCATGCGCGCCTGCCCGACGGACGCATGCTGACCGGCATCGACAGCATCGTCGCGGCGTATGCGCTGGTCGGGCGCCGCGGGCGAGTCTGGCTGCTTCGCATGCCGGCGATGCGTGCCGGGTTCGCGTTGCTGTATCGCCGCCTGGCGCGCAATCGGCATGCCGTGTCGCACTGGCTCGGATATCGCTCGCAAGCCTGCAGCGAAGGCGGCGCGTGCAGCATCGGCCGGGATTCCGATAGTGCAGCAGCGAATCGCCCGCCGCGCGATACCCCGCGCCGTATCGTCGTGAGCTGGATGTACGCAGCGGCGCTCGTTCACCTGCTCGTCGGCGTGGTGATGCCGTGGATTGCCGGCGCATCGTGGCTCGACGCGTATCACCGGGAGATCGAGCGGCATTTCTGGACGGGAACCGCACCCGAGGCCGCGCGTGTCCAGCAGGTGTGGTGGTTGTCGCTGATCGCCGCGACGGTGCAATGCGCGGCGGTCTGGATGCTCGCGCTCGTCCATCTCGGCAACCGCTTGCGGAAGCGGGAAGCGTGGGGCTGGTTGCTGGCCGGCCTGTTGATCTGGGCGCCGCAGGACATGCTGTTGTCGTGGCAGGCGCAGGTGTGGGGGCACGTGGCGATCGACGTTGCCGCGCTCGTCGCGATGGTGCCGCCGCTGGCCTGGCTGTGGAGGAGGGATACCGCATGAACACGTTGCCGGCTTTCGACTGGGCGCTCAACCTGCTGATCGTGCAGGGCGCGATGGGCGCATTCGATACGCTTTATCACCACGAACTCACGCAGGACCTGCCGCACCGCCCGCGTGCGCGGCTCGAGCTGGCGATTCATGCGGTGCGGTCCGTGCTGTACGGGCTCGTGTTCGCCTCGATCGCGAACGTCGCGTTTCACGGCGCGTGGGTCGCGGCCGTCGCGGCGGTCGTGCTCGTCGAAGTGGGGCTGACGTTGTGGGATTTCGTCGTCGAGGACCGGAGCCGCAAGCTGCCGGCGACCGAGCGCGTGCTGCACACGCTGCTGGCCGTCAACGGCGGCGCGTTGTTCGGGATGGTCGCGATGCAGCTGTCCGCGTGGGCGCACGAGCCGACCGCGCTGCAGCCGATCGATCCCGGCTGGCGCGGCTGGCTGCTCAGCCTGTTTGCCGTCGGCGTGACGGTGTCGGGCGTGCGCGACGGGATCGCCGCGTGCCGCGTCGCGCCGCGCGCGCCGGCCGCCAACCCGTTCGCCGGGCAGCGGCCCGGCAACGTGCTGGTCACCGGCGGGACCGGCTTCATCGGCGAAACGCTGGTGAACCAGTTGCTCGACGCAGGACATACGGTCACGTTGCTGGCGCGCGATCCGCTGCGCGCCGCCTACCTGTTTCAGGGGCGCGTGCGCAGCGTGACGTCCGTCGAACAGTTGCAGCCGCACGCGCGCTTCGACACGGTGATCAATCTCGCCGGCGCGCCGGTGCTGGGTGCACGCTGGAGCAAGCGCCGGCAGGCGCTGCTGCTCGCCAGCCGCGTCGGCGTCACGCAGGCGCTGATGCGCTGGGTCGAAACCGCCGAGGCCAAGCCGCGCACGTGGATCCAGGCGTCCGCGATCGGCTACTACGGCGTGCGGCCGGGCGACGAACGGCTCGACGAGCGTAGCGGCGCGGGCACCGGCTTCATGTCGGCGCTGTGCCGGCAGTGGGAGGCGGCCGCCGCGCCGCTCGCACGCCACGGCGTGCGTGCGGTGGTGCTGCGGCTGGGCGTCGTGTTCGGCCCGGGCGGCGCGTTGCGCCCGATGCTGCTGCCGCATTACTTCGGGCTGGGTGGCCGATTCGGCGACGGCGCGCAAGTGCTGAGCTGGATTCACCGCGACGACGTGCTGCGGATCGTGGCGCGCGCGATGTCGCAGGCGGGCATGCACGGCGTCTACAACGCGGTCGCACCGGTGCCGCTGACCCAGCGCGCGTTCGTGCAGATCGTGTCGAAGGTGCTGCGCCGCCGCGCGTGGCTGCACGTGCCGGCCGCGCCGCTGCGTGCCGCGATGGGCGAGATGGCCGAGCTGCTGCTGGACGGGCAGCGCGTAGTGCCCGCACGGCTGCATCAGGACGGATTCATGTTCCGCTTCCCGACGGCCGAGCATGCGCTGCGCGACCTGACGAATCGGCCGCACACCGATTTCGCGCACGCGGCCTGCCGTTTCCCGCGAGGTCGTGTATAAATTCGGCGTGAATGCGTTCGGCGCGTGTCGCGCGCCCCGAATGCTCCGCACCCGACCTCACAAGGAGACTGCATGCTGCGCATCCTCGGCAAGATTCCGTCCATCAACGTCCGCAAGGTGCTGTGGCTGTGCACCGAACTGAACCTGCCGTTCGAACAGGAAGACTGGGGCGCGGGCTTTCGCACGACCCACGATCCGGCCTATCTCGCGCTGAATCCGAACGCGCTCGTGCCCGTCATCGAGGATGACGACTTCGTGCTCTGGGAATCGAACACGATCATCCGCTACCTCGCGAACCGCTACGGCGGCGATGCGCTGTATCCGGCCGAGCCGCAGGCGCGTGCGCGGGTCGACCAGTGGATCGACTGGCAGGGCGCGGATCTGAACCGCTCGTGGGTCGGCGCTTTCCTCGGCCTCGTGCGCAAATCGCCCGATCACCAGGATCCGGACGGCATCGCGCAGTCGATCGCGGGCTGGACGAAGCACATGCACGTGCTGAATGCGCAACTCGACAAGACCGGCGCGTACGTGGCCGGCAACACCTTCACGCTCGCGGATATCCCGATCGGCCTGTCGGTGAACCGCTGGTTCGGCACGCCGTTCGAGCATCCCGGATTGCCGGCGGTGTCGCGCTATATCGAACGTCTCGCGACGCGCGAAGGTTTCAAGCAATACGGCGGCAGCGCGAATCCGTAATGCTGTGCCCGTAGCGCGTGATGCGGCGGCGCCGTCGCGGGCGGCGCTTCATCGCATCCGGCGGGCACCGGCCCGTCGTCACGCACCGGGCGCCGGCACCGCGTCGAGCACGCGCGCGAGAAACGCCTCGTGATTCCACGCGGCTTCCGGCCGCGACAGCCCGAGCCGCACGACCACCAGCTGACGGCTCGGCACCACGCTCACGAACTGGCCTTCGTGGCCGACCGCATGAAACGCGTCGGCCGGCATCGCGCGTGCGTGCGGATCGCGATCGTTGAACGGCTCCGGCACCTTGACCCACAGCTGCGCGCCGAATTCCTGCCGCGACGATTGCGGCGTCGCGCGCGTCAGGTAGCGCACCCACCCTTCCGGCAGCAGCCGCTGCCCGTTCCACACGCCGTCCTGCAGCAGAAGCTGGCCGAAGCGCGCCCAGTCGCGTGCGCTCGCATACATGTACGACGCGCTGACGAGCGTGCCGGACGCGTCGGGCTCGAACACCGCGCTGCGCATCCCGAGCGGCGCGAACAGCGCGCGGCGCGGCAACGCGAGGTAGTCGCCGGCGTTGCCGCCCAGCGCCTCGCGCATCACGCGCGCGACGATCGCGCTCGTGCCGCTCGAGTACGACCATTGCGTGCCGGGCGTCGCGACCAGCGGCTTCGCCGACGCGAACCGCGCGGTATCGGGCTGCGTGAACAGCATCACCGCGACGTCGGACAGCGGGTCGTCGTAGTCCTCGTTGAATTGCAGGCCGCTCGTCATCCGCAGCAGCTCGTCGAGTGTGATGGCCGCGCGCGGATCGCCGCTGCCGCGCCATTCGGGCAGCAGCGCCGACGCGTCCGGCGACAGCTTGTGCTGCGCGACCAGCGCGCCGACCAGCGCGGCCGTGACGGTCTTCGTCATCGACCAGCCGGGCAGCGGCGTGTCGGCCGTGAAGCCGGGCGCATAGCGTTCGGCGATCACCTGGCCGCGCCACATCACGACGACCGCGCGCGTGCGGCGCGGCCGCGCCGGATCGGGTTCGTCGAACGCGCGGTCGATGGCGGTTTGCAACAGGTGTGCGTCGATGCCGGCGGGCGGTGTGGCCGGTGCGGGCGGATCGGGTTGCGCGGGCGGTGGATCGGGGAGGGGCGGCAACCCGGCAGGCAAGGTGGCCGCCGCCGAGCCGGTCGGGGGCCCGACCGCGAGCGTGCAGCCGAGCCCGGGCCGGAAGTCGGCTTCGCGTTCGGCGAAGCCGGCGAACGTCGCCACCGCGCGATGATGGTCGGGATCGAGCGACGGGCGCACCAGTTTCAGCAGCGGATGGACGCCGGCCATGATGTCGACGTCGATCACGGACGCGGCCGGGCGCCCCGACACGAACACGCCGGAACACAGCGCCTTCGCCGCATAGCCGGTCGCGATCGGCGCGAGCCGGTACAGCATGTAGGCCGTGTAGCCGATCGCGGCAACGAGCGCGAGCGCGACACCGCGCAGCATCAGTTTCTTGAGGGGGATCGTCATGCGCGAGCGTCCTCGGTGGCGTGCCGGCCGGCAACGATCCGGCAGTGTCGCAGGTTCGGGCGACGCGTTGCAATCGCCGCCGCGTGACGCGCGATGACGGCCGCATGCGTGCGCGCTGCCGCGTGCCGACGGGGCGGCCGGCGGCGCGCGTCGGGGCGAGTTGATATCGGGCCGGCCATCGGCCGATAATCGTCCGGCATTGCTCTCCCAGTCCCATTGTCCAACCGAGATCGGAAAACGCCATGTCCTACGACAACAACAACCCGTTCGCCAAAATCCTGCGCGGCGAACTGCCGTGCGTGAAGGTCGCCGAAGACGACGCGACGCTCGCGATCATGGACCTGATGCCGCAGGCCGACGGCCACGTGCTCGTGATCCCGAAGGAGCCGGCCGCGCAGATCTTCGAGCTGTCCGGCGACGCGGCCGCGGCCGGCATCCGCATGACGCAGCGCGTCGCGGCGGCGGTGCGCGCGGCGCTCGAGCCGGACGGCGTGTTCATCGGCCAGTTCAACGGCGCGGCAGCCGGGCAGACGGTCCCGCATGTCCATTTCCACGTGATTCCGCGCTGGGAAGGCGCCGAGCTGCGGATGCATGCGCGCGACGTTGCCGACGCGGCGACGCTCGAAGCGCTCGCGCAGCGCATCCGGGCCCGCTTCGTGTAACAGCGTGATTGCCCTCGGCGCGGCGGCCGCCCACTAGCGGGCCGCTGCGCCGACCGGGCCTGTTTCAGCGGTCACACGAGGTAACACGTGTAACCGCCCGGGAAACTCGTCCGGCCAGGCCCGGCGCTAGACTCCGCGCATTGTTTCATCGAGCGACAGGAAGGGCGGATCGCCTCTTCATGCCGGCCGCCGCGTGGTGCGGCGGCGCGGCCTTCGCGAGGTGCCATGCGTCTTTCTCGCCGGGAATCGAGCCATGTCCAGACTTGTTATCACGCTTGCCCTGATCGGCGGCCTGTCCGGCTGCTACGTCGCGCCGCCGTACGGCTACGCGCCCGCGCCGGCCTACTACGGTTACGGCTATGCGCCCGCGTATTACGCACCGCCGGTGAGCGTCGGCATCGGCGGCAACTTCCGCATCCGCTGATCCGGCTTCGGGCCTCGGCTCCGGGCCCGGCCGCACCGGCCCGGTCGGCCGCCGTTAGCTGGACGATGCGCGCGAATTCACGCGCCGCATGAAGGCGGCGCACGGCGCCCGGGGTGCGCGGTTCCTATACTTCACAGGAAAGCGCATCCTCGCGAGGCCGTCATGACAGTTACCCCCAAGGTCGTCGTCCTGTCGGGCGTCGCCACGCTCGTCTATCTCGGGCTCGCCGTGCTCGGCAGCGGCGGGTTCGCTGCGTTCTTCTCGCATCCTCAGTCAACCGTCGTGGCGATCGCGACACTCGCGATGGCCGTCGCCGCCCTGTTCACCGAAGGCAACCTGAGCAGCGGCGAACGCGAGAACCGCGACAACCGCTGGGTGCTCGCGGCGTTCGCGGTGAGCGGCTTCCTGCTCGCATACCTGCCGGCGCTGACCGACCGCCTCGACATCTGGACCTTCGGTGGCGACACGGTGCGCTGGATCGGCGTCGGGCTGTACCTCGTGGGCGGCGTGCTGCGCATATGGCCCGTATTCGTGCTCGGCAAGCGCTTCAGTGGGCTCGTCGCGATCCAGCCAGGCCATACGCTCGTGACCGGCGGCATCTACAGCCGCATCCGCAATCCGAGTTATCTCGGCCTGGTCGTCAATTCGCTCGGCTGGGCGCTGGTGTTCCGCTCGAGCGTCGGCGTGCTGCTGGTCGTGCTGACGCTCGTGCCGCTCGTCGCGCGAATCCGTTCGGAGGAGGCATTGCTGCGTTCGCAATTCGGCGCCGAATACGACGCGTATTGCGCGCGGACGTGGCGGTTGCTGCCCGGCGTGTACTGACCCCGTCATCTTTTCCCCGACCGTCGTCCGGATGCCCGTTACCGGCGTGTGCAGATGTGTTGCCACGTGTGTCTCGAGCGTGCGATCGCGTGCATGACCGGCGCGCCGCAACGTGGGGTCGGACCGATGCGGGAGCCAATGCCGGCAAGGGTTTCAGCCGGATTCTACGGCCCCGTTGAATGTCTGTGATTCGTAAACAACTTGTTACCACAATGTCCACGGCAAGGATGCGGGACCGGTGCTATTCTTCGCCGCAAGCTCATTGAAATGAATTGGTCCGCGGTTCGGCACAATGTCTGGCCCGACGTCGATCGATTCAGATCGTCGTACCGAGCGGACCTCGATAACCAGAATTGCGAACAAGGAAGAATACGGGAATGTGGAAGAAAATCGCCCCCGCTCTCGTCGTCGCCGCGTTGACCGGCGCGACTGCACTGCCGGCAATGGCCGGTGACTTGAACAACGCGCTCGGCGGCGCGCTCGGCGGGGTTGCCGGCGCAGCGGTCGGCGGCGCGGTCGGCGGCAGCACGGGCTCCGTCATCGGCGGCGCGATCGGCGGCGGCGCCGGCGGCGCGGTGACGTCGAACCGTCGCGAGCGCACCGGCGCGATCATCGGCGGCGCCCTCGGCGGCGGCGCGGGTACCGCGGCCGGCAACGCGATGGGCGGCCGCACGGGCGGCCTGCTGGGTGCGGCGGTCGGCGGCGGCGCCGGCGCGGCGCTCGGCGGCAACATGTCGCGCAGCTCGTACGATCGCGATCACGGCGACCGCGGCTACCGTCACCGCAAGCACCGTCACCACCGCGACTGGGACTGATCGCTGCTGGCGCGGCACGGTGCGCGATCCGCGCACCGGCGCGCCGACGGCGTCGGGACTTCGACGCGAACCTCAGCCCGGCAGCCTGCCGGGCCGCTTCGCCGGCCAGACCGGCGATGCGCCTCCGGCTTCAATCAGCCACTGCCATGGGCCCGATCGACGGGCCGGCCATCCTCCTCCCGCCGTTTCCCCCATTTCGCTTGTCGACGACATCGCGTCCCGCGCATGAATGTGCCCGGACGGGATGGGCCGAATGTCCTCTGCTTTCCGTTCGCCGCGTCGGCTCGTTCCAGCCTGACGTGAGCGTATCCCGCGACCCTGCTGCAGCGATCCGCTGTCGCGCGCTTGTCGATCGCCCTCGATCCGCTTAACGGGACGTGTTGAATTGCGCATGGGTACGCCGTATTGCCGGGTACGGACGCATCGCGCGCACCGCGCAACCGTCAGGATTTCCCTGATGGTCGGCATGCTCCGCAACGCCTCCCGACCGCGCGTCGCGGGCGGCGGCGGGTAGTGGGAAATCGAATGGATGTCATCGCAACATTTAATTGGTCGATCGAGATCGACTTCGCTATCGTCGGCGATGCTCGCGTACGGAGTCGAACCGTGCCGCTGTCCGCGCCTCGCCGCATGATCGCGAGCGCCGCGGCCCGGCCGCCGGCCCGCCGCGTCCGATGAACCGGACGGACCCGACGCGAAGCCTGGCCGACCGACCGAAGGCGCATGCGCCTTCAAGCCACCCCGGCAACGATGTCCCGCCCCGCATGCGTGCCCCACGCGCATGCGGACCGCCCGATGCCGTTTGCGCCCGGGGCCGGACCAACCCATTGCCTGGATGCAATATGTCTAAGACAACGTATTACGCGCCGCATGGCGGCCACCCGCCGCAGACGGATCTGCTGACCGATCGCGCGATGTTCACCGAGGCGTACGCGGTGATCCCGAAGGGTGTGATGCGCGACATCGTCACGAGCTGGCTGCCGTTCTGGACGCACACGCGCCTGTGGGTGATCGCGCGCCCGCTGTCGGGTTTCGCGGAAACCTTCTCGCAGTACATCGTCGAAGTGAATCCGGGCGGCGGCAGCGACAAGCCCGAGCAGGACAAGAACGCCGAAGCCGTGCTGTTCGTCGTCGAAGGCGAAGCCGAGCTGACGCTGCAGGGCCAGAAGCACACGCTGAAGCCGGGCGGCTATGCGTTCATCCCGCCGGGCGCGGACTGGACGCTGCACAACGTCAGCGATGCCGCGGTGCGTTTCCACTGGGTGCGCAAGCACTATCAGGCGGTCGACGGCATTCCGTTGCCGGAAGCGTTCGTGACCAACGAGCAGGACGTCGAGCCGATCCCGATGCCGGGCACCAACGGCGCATGGGTGACGACGCGCTTCGTCGACATGAGCGACATGCGTCACGACATGCACGTGAACATCGTGACGTTCGAGCCGGGCGGCGTGATTCCGTTCGCTGAAACGCACGTGATGGAGCATGGCCTGTACGTGCTGGAAGGCAAGGCTGTTTATCGGCTGAATCAGGACTGGGTCGAGGTGGAAGCCGGCGACTTCATGTGGCTGCGCGCGTTCTGCCCGCAGGCTTGCTATTCGGGTGGGCCTGGCCGGTTCCGTTATCTGCTGTACAAGGATGTGAACCGTCACATGAACCTGACGCTGAACCCGGCGCGCTGAAGCGTCGCGCAAGTCGGATATGAAAACCCGCTGGTGTGAGCCGGCGGGTTTTTTTTCGGGGTTCCGCGCGGGTTTCCTTGGATGTCGGGTGGCGACCCGGAACGGCCCTTCAGATTTTATCCAAAGCGGCCAATCGTTGCCACCTGCGGCGGGATTTTATAGCCACGCTCGACGAGTATCTTGGCCTCGGCGCGACTGCGGAATCATTCCCGATTAAATCGCTTCTCCCGCAGGGTGCCGTTGGAACCTTCAACGGAGTCGTTCTGCCAAGGGCGGCAAGAACGGACACAGCGTGTACGATCTGGTCTTCAAGAAAACCATCCAAGGAGAGAGGAATGAATCCGGAACAGGCCCGAGCCGAAGAAACCGAGGCGATGGAGCGCATGGTGGCCGCCACGCTGCGCGTGCAGAGTACGTTCGCCTCGATGCAGAAGCAATTTCCGCCGCAAGGCAGCGGCGAGCCTTCGCCGTTCGCGCTGCAAACCTTTGATGCTGCCCTGCAGGAACTTGAAGACGCACAGGCCGCGTTCGATGCGCTGCTGAACGATCTGATCGACGGTAACCGCTAAAGGCTACGCCCTTATCCGAACCGATTGTCGACGATCTAAAAAGCTGTGTCGAACGGCCGTTCGTAGCCGGCAGCCGCCGGTCGTGATCTCCAGCAACTGGCCGAACGGCGAACTTCGAGCAGTCCCGTGCGGGCCGCTGATAAGCTCGGGCAGCCAAAGCAACTTTTCCCGGTCACATGAGCACGCACCCCACCGCAGCCCCTGCACCCGTCACTCCAATGATGCAGCAGTACCTGCACCTTATCTGACAAGGCTTCGCGCGCAAACCTACGCTCACCTTTTTGAGGATCGTCCGCGAACGCCCCCCTTGAGCCATTCGCTGATAGCAAAAGCGATCATTCCGCCTGCGCGTTGAGGAATGAGCGGATTCTTTGAGCGCCTTCTTCGGGACTGCAAGTCGACGTATCCAGACGCATCGAGTAGGGCCTTGAGTAAGCTGGATGCCCGAATTGGGATCGCGCCATTCCTTCTCCACGGTCCGGCCTGCTGCGTTCACGCTCTTCCAGAACATCCAATGGGCAACAAACACCTATCACGTACGTGCGGCGAGGCGCGAGTGCAGAAATACATTCTTCGAAGGCGGTTGTATCTCGCAGCACAAGATCGAGAACAATCCCGAAATGACTTGCAGCTACGCGCTTCAGGGTGGACTGCAGATTGAGGTGATGTATCCTGAGCGCCTGATTCAACTCTTCATCCGATCTCATGTCACGCCTACGCGACATTTCGACGAATGCATCGAGCGATATGTGGAACATCGGCGCTTCCGAGCTATTCTGAAGCGCCTTGGCCAAGCTGCTTTTTCCCGCGCTGGTAGGTCCGTGCAATACGATCGCGATCTGTGTCATATGTCTCGCCGGCAACTCTAAGTCGATCCGTGCTGACAATTGTCGGCGATATTCTCAGCGCAGTCGATTGTCCGTTCATGGCCGAAAGGCGCCGATTCTCCCCGCATTCCCCCGTAACTCGTAACGAGTCTGTTTTCATCGGCGATGCGTATCGCTACAGCCCGAGCGCACCCGCCGCAAGCATCGCAACCTCCAGCCGTGTATCGGGCGACAACTCGTCTTCCATCAACCACACGGCCGACAGTCCCGACCACGCGAGAATCCACTGCAGCAGCCGGCGCCGGTCGAGTTGTGCGGTATCGGCCACGACCGCGACGCGCCGCCCGAAACGCACGGGATCGACCGCGATGTCGTGTGCGGGATTGCAGAACAGATTCGCGTAGTCGAACGTGCGCTCGCCGCGCAGCCCTTTCGGGTCGATCGCGCGCCAGCCGCGATCGCCGAAATGCAGGATGTTGTCGTGATGGATGTCGCCGTGCAACACGACTTCGTCGACGGACGGCTCGGCGAGCAACTGGCGAGCGATCGCCGCGGAGCGGCGCAGCACATCGTTGTCGGCATCGCTCGATAGCAGCGCATAGAACCAGTCGTGCAGCGGCACGACCGCAGGGCACTGCGGCGCACGGTGCGCGTGCAGCCGCGCGACGACGTCGCAAGCGATGCGCATCGTGTCGTCGTCGTGGCCGGCTGCCGACAATGCGGCGAGCGACGGCGCCGGCTGCGCGCGTTCGAGCAGGATCGCGTCGCCGTCGTGCCGCCACACCTGCGCGGCGCCTTGCCCGTTCCACCAGGCCATCAGCGCATTGCCGCGGCGTTCCTCGTCGCACGTCGCGACTTTCAGCATCGCGGGCCGCGCGTGCCAGACGACCGGCAACAGGCCGCCGCTCGCGGTCAGGATCGGGCCACCGTCGGGAACGAGGCCCCACAGGTCGAGGTATCGGTCGAACATCACGCGATGGTACAGGCGAACCGGCTCATGCGCCTCGCCTGCCCGGCCGCGACGACATGCCGCAGACCCACATACGCGCCGCGAGCGGGCCCCGGTGCGCTTTCCTAAATAAAATTTAGCCAGCCAAACTTTGGCTAAAGAATGTTCCGGTTTCGCGCCATCCCTTCGACAATGCGCGCCTTTCGTGACCGATCGGCGCCGCTCGCGCGCCGGCCGTCGCGGCACTGAAGAAGGAGCCCCGACATGACCGACCCCACCGCCAACCCATCGCCGCCGCCCGCGCCGCCATCCGCACCGCCGCGCCGCCGCCGCGTCTGGCGCACGCTCGCGGGCGCGTTGCTCGGCCTGACGCTCGCATGCGCGGGCATCGGCGCATGGACGATCGATCGCATCTGGACGCAGTTGCCGTCCGTCGAACACCTGGCCGTCTATCGTCCCGCGCTGCCGCTGCGGATCTTTTCGCGCGACGGCGACCTGCTGGCCGAATACGGCGTCGAGCGGCGCGAGTTCGTGCCGCTCGAACGCATTCCGCCGCTGATGCGGCACGCGCTGCTCGCGGCGGAGGACGCGAAGTTCTACGAGCACGGCCCGGTCGATGTCGGCGGTCTTGCGCGCGCGACGTTCGCGAACGTCGTGACGGGCCAGCCGGGCCAGGGCGGCAGCACGATCACGATGCAGGTCGCGCGCAACTTCTACCTGACGCGCGACAAGGTGCTGAGCCGCAAGCTCGCCGAGATCCTGATGGCGGCCAAGCTCGAACGCGAATACAGCAAGGACAAGCTGCTCGAGCTGTACATGAACGAGATCTATCTGGGCGAGCGCGCATACGGCTTCGCGGCCGCCGCGCACGTGTACTTCGGCAAGCCGCTCGATGCGCTGAGCGCGGGCGAGGCGGCCGTGCTCGCCGGGCTGCCCAAAGCGCCGTCCGCGTTCAACCCGGTCGTCAATCCCGCGCGCGCGACCGCGCGGCGCAACTACGTGCTCGGCCGGATGCACGCGCTCGGGCAACTCGACGATGCGACGTATCGTGCGGCCGTCGACGCGCCGATCGCGCTGGCGACCACGCCGCCGCCCGGCATCGTCGCGGCGCCGTACGTCGCCGAGCGCGCGCGCCGGATGATGGTCGAGCGGTTTCACGACGACGCGTACACGCTCGGCCTCGACGTGACGACGACGATCTCGATGCGCGACCAGCGCGCGGCCGAAGCCGCGCTCGAGCGCACGCTGAGCCGCCAGGCGCGCGCGAAGCGCGAGACGCGCAACGGGCTCGAAGGCGCGCTCGTGTCGCTCGATGCGGCCACCGGCGACATGCTCGCGCTGGTCGGCGGCGCGGATTTCAATCGCAACGTGTTCGACCATGCGCTGCAGGCGTATCGCCAGCCGGGGTCGAGCTTCAAGCCGTTCGTCTATTCGGCGGCGCTGGAGAAGGGCTACTTCCCCGGCGTGCTCGTCGACGATACCCAGCGCACGCTCACGCACGCGGAAACCGGCGCGCGGCCGTGGCGTCCGCGCAATTTCGGCAATCGCTACGAAGGCTTCATCCCGGTGCGGCGCGGGCTCGTGCGTTCGAAGAACCTGGTCGCGGTCAGCCTGATGCAGGCCACCGACGCGCGCTACGTGCAGCAGCACGCGGTGCATTTCGGCTTCGACGCGCAGCGCAATCCGGCGTCGCTGCCGCTCGCGCTCGGCGCGGGCGCCGTGACGCCGCTCGAACTCGCGAGCGCCTACAGCGTGTTCGCGAATGGCGGGACGCGGATGGAGCCGCGCCTGATCCTGTCGGTGAAGCAGCGTCACGGCGGCGCGATGTACGAGGCGACCGTGCCGGCGGGCGAGCGGGTCGTATCGGCGCGCAATGCGTTCGTGATGGACAGCATGCTGCGCGACGTCGTGCGGGCCGGCACCGCGCGCGGCGCGCTCGCGCTGCGGCGTGACGACGCGGCCGGCAAGACGGGCACGTCGAACGGGTCGAAGGACGTATGGTTCGCCGGCTATTCGTCGGGCATCGTCGCGGTCGCGTGGCTCGGCTACGACACGCCGCGCCCAATGGGGCGCGCGACCGGCGCGACGCTCGCGCTGCCGGTCTGGCTCGACTACATGAAGACGGCCGTCGACGGGCGCACGCCGGTCGCGGCGATGCCGCCCCAGGACGTCGCGCTCGTCGACGGCGACTTCGTCTACGCGGAATACACGCGCGGCACGTGCACGGCCGACGTGCCGGCGTATATCCGCAGCCGCTTCGCGTGCGGCGGCGCGGCGGCCATCGATGCGCCCGACGCGCCGGCCGACAACGGCAAGCGCGACGAGCCGATGCCTGCCGCCGTCGATGCGGCCGAGCGCGAACGCGTGCTCGACCTGTTCCGGACCGACGACTGACGCGCGCCATGCATACGCTCTATCTGATTGCGATCGTCGCGGAAGCGATGTCGGGGGCGCTGATGGGCATGCGCCGCGGGATGGACCGCTTCGGCCTCGCGCTCGTCGGCGCGGTGACGGCGCTCGGCGGCGGCACCGTGCGCGACGTGCTGCTCGGCCACTATCCGCTCGGCTGGATCGCGCATCCCGAATACCTGGTGATCACGCTCGTCGCGGCGACCGTCGCGTCGTGGGCGGCACGGCACGTCGCGCGGATGAAGACGCTGTTCGTCACCGTCGATGCGATCGGCCTCGCGGCGTTCACGATCATCGGCTGCGACGTCGGCGCGTCGACCGGCACGGCGCCGATCATCGTCGTGCTGGCCGGCGCGATCACGGGCGTGTGCGGCGGGATGCTGCGCGATTTACTCTGCAACGAGATGCCGCTGATCCTGCGCGAGGAGCTGTACGCGAGCGTCGCGTTCGTCACGGGTTCGCTGTATGTCGGGATGCAGCATCTCGGCATCGACACGGGGTTCGCGACGCTCGTCGCGCTGGCGGCCGGCTTCTCGATGCGGATGCTCGCCGTACGGCTCGGCTGGAAGATGCGGAGCTTCGGCGCGGCGGACGTCGAGCATTGAGCGCGCGCGCCGGCATTCAGTCAGGCCGCATCAGCTGAAAGACGTGCCCGCGCTACGCGGGCACCATCACCGGCGGCGTCCCGTCGCCGGTTTCCACCATCTTCACCGCGAAGCCGTAGCACTGCGCGATATGAGCAGGCGTCATCACGTCGCGCGGTGCGCCATGCGCGACGATCGTGCCGTCGGCGAGCATCGCGATCGCATCCGCATGCCGGGCGGCGAGGTTGGGATCGTGGACGATCGCGAGCACGCCGAGCTGCCATTCGCGCGCGACGGCGCGCACGGTATCGAGCAGGCGGTGCTGGTGTGCGAGATCGAGCGCGGCGGTCGGCTCGTCGAGCAGCAGGTAACGCGGGCCGGGTTCCGTCGTGTCGTGATCGGGCCACAGCTGCGCGAGGACGCGGGCGAACTGCACGCGCGCGAGTTCGCCGCCCGACAGCGTCGTGACGTCGCGGCCGACGAGCGCGTCGGCGCCCGCGCGTTCGAGCGCGCGCCATGCGATGTCGCGATCGCGGTGCGACGTCGCACCGCTGCGCCGCGCATGCGGATAGCGGCCGAGCAGCACGATTTCGTCGACGCTGAACGGGAACGCCGGCTGCGCGGCCTGCGGCAGCACCGCGCGCAGGCACGCGAGCCGCGGCGCGTCGATGCGTGCGAGCGGTTCGCCGTTCAGCGTGACGTCGCCCGTCACGCGCACGCCGTGCGGCGCGACGCTGCCGGTCAGTTCGCCGGCGAAGGTTTTCAGCAGCGTGCTCTTGCCTGCGCCGTTGCGGCCGAGCAGCGCGGTCACGCGGCCGGGTTCGATCGACAGGGACAGGTCGCGCAGGATCGTGCCGTGCCGGCGGGCGACGTCGAGGTGGTGGGCAGTCAGCATGGTCGTCGTGAAGAAGGAATTACCCGCCGAGCGCGCCGCGGTTCTTCCACAGCAACGCGAGGAAGAACGGCGCGCCGAGCAGCGCGGTCAGCACGCCGAGCGGAATGTCGGCGGGCGCGGCGACCGTGCGCGCGGCGAGATCGGCCGCGAGCGTCAGCAACGCGCCGAGCAATGCGGCGCCGGGCAGCACGATGCGCTGGTCGGGGCCGCACGCGAGGCGCACGCAATGCGGCGCGACGAGCCCGATGAAACCGATGATGCCCGCGCACGACACGAGCGCGCCGACCGCGAGCGCGACCGCGACGAGCACGCGCCGCTTCAGTCGCTGCACGGGCACGCCGAGATGCAGCGCTTCGGTTTCGCCGAGCTGCAGTGCGTTCAGCGCGTCGCGCTCGCGCACGAGCAGCACGCCGCCGAGCGCGACGCACGGCGCGACGGCCGCCAGCGTCGGCCATTGCGCGCCGCCGAGGCTGCCGAGGCTCCAGAAGGTCAGCGAGCGCAGCTGTGCGTCGTCGGCGACGAACGTGAGCAGCCCGATCGCCGCGCCGACCAGCGCATTGATCGCGATGCCGGCGAGCAGCAGCAGCGGCAGCGCGAGCCGGCCGCGCGACGCGGCCAGCCGGTAGACGAGCGCCGCGACCGCGAGCCCGCCCGCGAACGCGGCCACGGGCAGCGCGGCCGCGCTTGCGTGGGCGGCGAAGAGCGCGGGGCCGAGCACGATCAGCGTGGTCGCGCCGAGCGCGGCGCCGCTCGATACGCCGACGAGCCCGGGATCGGCGAGCGGATTGCGGAACAGCGCCTGCATCGCGGCGCCGGTCGCGCCGAAGCCGCCGCCGACCAGCAGCGCGAGCACGACGCGCGGCGCGCGGATGTCGAGCAGCACCGCGCGCGCCTGCTGCGCGGCCGGGTCGCCGCTCAGCGCGGCCCAGGCTTCCGCCAGCGGAATGCGGTACGCGCCGACGCACAGCGCGACGACGGACATCACGCCCACGAGAATGGCGAGCGCGGCCAGGACGAACGGCGCGAAGCGGCGCGACGTGCCGAGGCGCGCGGCGCCGGCGCGCGAGGCGGACGATGGCGCGTTGAAGGGCGAGGCGTGAGCGGGCATCGGGTCGATCCGGATTCAGGCGAGCGCATCCGACAGGCGTCGGTGCAGGGTCGTGACGGCGAGCGGCAGGCGCGGGCCGAAGCCGAGCAGGAACAGCGCGTCGAGCGACACGACGCGCCGCGCGCGGCCGGCCGGCGTCGCGCCGAAGCCCGGCGTCGCGAGCAGCGCGGCGTGGCCGCCGACGGCCGCCAGCCCTTCGTCGGAGATCAGCACGACGTCGGGCGCGGCCGCCGCGAGCGCCTCGGTCGTCAGCGGCTTGTAGTGATCGAAGCCCTGCATCGCGTTGCGCGCGCCCGCGTAGCGGATCATCGCGTCGGCGGCCGTGCGCTGGCCGGCGACGAGCGCCTGGGTGCCGGTATGGTTCAGCACGAACAGCACGCGCGGCGGCTGCGCGCCGCCGGGCACGCGTGCGGCGACCGCGTCGCGCGCGGCCTGCCAGTCGCGATCGAAACGCTGCAGCAGCGCGGCGCCGGCGTCGCGCACGTCGAGCGCCTGCGCGACGCCGGTGATCTTCGCGCGCACCGATTCGACGTCGTGGCGCTCGTCGAAGGTCGTCACCGTGACGCCGGCGCCTTTCACCTGCGCGATCGCCGTCGGCGGGCCGGCTTCCGCCGAGGCCAGCACGAGATCGGGCCGCAGCGACAGCAGCCCTTCGGCCGACAGCGCCCGCTGGTAGCCGACCTTCGGCAGGCGCTTCGCGGCGTCGGGATACGTGCACGTCGTGTCGGCGCCGACGAGCCGGTAACGCGGCGTCTCGGCGCCGCCGAGCGCGAATGCGGTTTCCGCGAGCGCGCCGCCGATCACGATCACGCGTGTCGGCGCGGCGGCCGCGCCCTGCGCGAACGCGCCGCCGGGCAGGGCGCCCGCGAGCGCGCCGGCCGCCGCGCCGGCCAGCAGCGACCGGCGGCGCGGATCGAACCGCCGCGCGCTCACCGCGCGGCTCCGCGTGCGGCCGCCGGCAGCGTCGCGACGAGCGCGCGCCAGTCGTCGCGCTCGACCTTGCCGGGCTTGCGCTCGCCGAACAGCAGCGCGACGTGGTCGCCCTGCCGGTCGAACAGTTCGAGCGACGTGACGATGCCGTCGCTCGTCGGCTTCTTCACGACCCACGCGGCGGCGATCAGGTCTTCGCGCACATGCAGGTTGAAGCCCGGATCGAGCACGTTGATCCACGCGCCGACCTCGCGCACGTTCGCGACGGGGCCCGTATGGATCTGGATCATCCCCGCGTTGCCGACGAACACCATGATCGGCTGGCCGCTTTTCGCGGCCTGTTCGAGCACGTGGCGCAACGCATGCGCGGTTTCGACCGGATATGCGTAGCGCGGATCGGCGAGGCGCAGCGCCTGCATGCGGCTCACGCCGAAGCGTTGCGTGATGCCGAAGAACTGGTGCGTGTCGGTCATCGCGTCCCACGCGGCGCGAAGGCCCGCGACGTCGATCTCGGTGTCGGCGCGCTCGGGCGTTTTCGCTGCGGCGGGCGCGACCTCGAGGCCCGGCTCCTGCGACGGCGCGCGCCAGCGTTCGACGAACGCGTCGTATGCGGCGTGATCGCTGTGCGCGCGCAGGTAGACCTTGTGGATCGCATGACCTTGCGCGTCGAAGAACTGCAGGCTCTTCAGCGGGCCGTGCGCGGTCTCGTCGCGCACCGCGAACGCCGACACCCAGTGACGATAGAAGATGCGCAGGTCGATGTCGCCGAGCGCGAGCCCGACCGGGCCGTCGTGGCTCATCTGCGCGTACTCGCCGTCCTTTTCGTGGACGGCCGTGTCGTTGCGCGTCAGCGCCATCACGCGGCCGAGGCGCGGCATTTCCTCGAACATCGCCGGAAAGCGCGCGTCGAGCCGCACGACGTGCTCGCCGACGAACGCGGCGAGCGCCTCGCCTTCGCTGACGCCGAGCGCCTGCGCGACGTCGCGGTTGCGCAGCTGACGCTCGGTCTTGAGCTTGATGAACGCGTCGCGCAGCGCGGCGGCCGCGCGGGCCGGCGTGGCCGATTGACCGGGAAGGGCGGATTGCATCATGTCGGACTCCTTCGAGTAACGGTTGGGGTAGGCGCGCGGGCAACGCGCATCAGAAATCCACTTTCATGCTGACGGCGACCGTGCGGCCGGGCGACGAATACGCGTCGAGCACCTGCGAATCGGCCGCGATGCCGCGCACGTCCGACCAGTTCCAGTACTTGCGGTCGAACAGGTTGCGGATGCCGATCGTCGCGCTCACGTGCTTGTTGAAGCGGTAGCCGCCGCGCAGGTCGACGACGAACGACGACGGCGGCGTGAAGCACGCCTTGTTCGAACAGTCGGACTTGTCGACGTCCTTGTCGCGTTTGGCGGCCTGGAACAGCAGGTCGGTCTGCACGAACCAGCGTTCGGTCGGCTCGTACCGCACGCCGAACACGGCCGAGAACGGGTTCACGGTGTTCAGCGGCTGGCTGGCCGCGCCGTCGTTCTGCGTCGAGCCCTTCGTGAACGCCATCGCCGTCTTCAGCGTGATGCCGTTCGGCATCACCCATTCGGCGCGGCCTTCGAGGCCATGAATGCGTGCGTCGGCGAAGTTCACGTACTGGAACACGAACGGGTCGACCGGCCGGCCGCTGCCGGCGATCGTCGTGCGCGAGATGAAGTTGCGGTAGCGGCCGGTGAACGCGGCCGCGCTGTAGCGCACGATGCCGTAGCCGGTGCCGGCCTTGCCGCGCAGGCCGGCTTCGAACGTGTCGCTGGTTTCGGGCTTCAGGTTCGGATTGCCGATCGACGTGTAGCCGTACACCGGATTCGAGAAGCTGCTGTTCACCTGGTCGGGCGTCGGCGCGCGGAAGCCGTGCGCGTACTGCACGTACGGAATGACCGCGGGCGTGATCTCGTAGAGCACGGCGACGCGCGGCGACAGTTCGTTCGCGCTCGTCGACACGGCCTTGCCGGTGAACAGCGGATCGTTCTCGGTCGGGCTCAGCCGGTACGTGTCGAAGCGCAGGCCCGGCGTGACGAGCAGGCGGCCGTAGCCGATCTGGTCCTGCACGAACGCGCCGAACAGCGTGTAGTCGGTGTCGGGGAACGCCTTGTTCGGGAACGCTTCGCCGACGCCCGGCACCGTGCCGTCGCGCAGGTTGGTCACGCGCGACAGGCTGCCGTCCAGGCCGACCAGCAGCTTGTGCGCGAGCGGGCCGGTCGCGAAGCCGCTCTCGGCGAACGCGGCGCCGCCGAACGTGCGTTCCTTGTACTGGTTGTCGCGCGAACGCGAGGGCAGCTTGCCGCGCGTCTCGAACGCGTATTGATCCTGCTTCGCGTCCTGGTAGTAGAACTGCACGTGCGCGGTTTGGAACCAGCGGAACGCGTCGTCGCGAAAATCGTAGTCGACGCTGAAGCGGTTGCGTTCGAGCCGGTCGTGGGTCGTGAGGCCGAGCGTGGTCGGCGCATTGATCGCCGACAGCACGTCGGTGCTCACGCGCCGCTGCACCGTTTCGGCGGTGAACTTGATCGTGTCGCGCGTGGTCGGCGTCAGCACGAGCTTGCCGAGCAGCGATTCCGAATACACGTCCTGCGGGTTCGACGTCGTGCGCAGCGTGCTTGCCGTGTTGTTGCCGCCGCGCGTGTCGACCTCGTGGCCGCGCCGGCCGTCGGCGATGATCATCCCCTGGACGCGATCGTTGCCGCCCGCGGCCGACACGGTCGCGCCGATGCTGCGATCGGTCGAGTCGTAGCTCGGCCGGAACGAGAAGTAGTAAGGCTTGTTGTAGACCGACAGCAGGTCGCGCGGGTCCTTCGTGATGAAGTTCACCGCGCCGGTCAGGCCGTCGCTGCCGTAGAGCGCCGACGCCGGCCCGCGCAGGATCTCGATGCGCTTGAGCGTGTCGAGATCCGCGTAGTCGCCGCGGCCCGCTTCGAGCGGCCCGAACGAGAACGCGTTCGGCAGGCGGATGCCGTCTTCCATCAGCAGCACGCGATTGCCTTCGAGGCCGCGGATGTTGATGCTCGAATCGCCGTCGCGGCCGCCGCCGAGCGCGGCGCTGCCGGGACGGTACGCGGTGCGGCGCACCGTGATGCCCGGCTCGTAGCGCAGTGCGTCCTTGATGTTGGTGGCCTGCTGCTCTTCGAGATCCTCGTCGGTGATCACCGACACGGACGCTGCCGTGCGGCTCGCCGCGGTGGCGGTGCGGGTGGCCGTGACGGTGACGGGATCGAGCAGCGCCGCGTCGCCGCGCGTGGAGGCGGCCGCGGTGGTCAGGACGGCGGACGGCGGGGTGGCGCCTTGCGGCGACGAATCGGCGTGAGCCGGGGCGGCGGACAGGCCGAACGCGCCGAACAGCGCGGCACAGATCGGCCGCCGCGCCAGCGTATAGCAATGCACAGGTGGTCTCCCATTGACGATAACAAGCCCGAAGGCTGGCTGGGTGACGCGTTCACCTGGCTGGCCCGTTTGCGCGCGACAGGCGGCAAACGGCGATGTGAAAGGCAACTGACAACTTTAACAGTGTAAATGAGAATTATTATCAATACAAGGACGCCAGACGGCTCATGCGAGTGAGCGCTCGCCTGCGCGGCTCGGGCGAGCCGGGGGAAGTCTCGAGAATCTCAGGCCAGCGCTTCGATGCGGATCAGCAGGTTGCGCGCATGCGCGATGAATGCGTCATGCGTGGCGCGATCGCCGTGACTTTCGATACCGGCCTGTTCGGCGAACGCGATCTGCTCGGTGTAGAGCTCGACGAGCGCACGGCGTGCATCAGGGGGAAGCGCGCGGATCATCGACACGATCAGCAGTTCCTGCGCGCGAAGCATGCCGGACAGCGATTGAGCGTTCATGCTGGCCTCCTCGGACGATGCGGCGGCGAGCCGCTCTTTCCATACTAGGCGGTCGGCGCGTGCAGTGGCGGGGAGGGGGGGGCGGCGCGCGGCGGGCGCCGCGCGTTTCAACGCGAACGCCGCGAACCGACATTCGCGGCGTGCATCCTGCCCGCGCGAGCCGGCGCGGGCACGAAGGCGAACGGAATCAGCCGGCCGCGGTGGCGGACTGCGCGTCGCGCACGACCTGCGCGACGCGTTCGACGAACTCGGCGTCGACGCTCGACAGCGCTTCGCGCTTGCCGTCGGGCATCTCGACCATCAGCCGATACGTGATGTCCTGCGTGGTCCACGCGAGGTAGCCGACCACGGCGAGCATCACGCCGACCACGAGCGCGGCGCTCGATGCGGCGATGCCGCCTGCGACGGCGATGGCCGCGCCGATCAGCGAGATCAGCGACGGCACGAGACGGTTCTTCGGAATCTTGACGACGTCGACGTGGCGGATGTCACGCAGTGCGAATACCTGCCCGGCGGCCGACAGGCCGTTGCGCGTGACCATGACGCCACGTTCGTTGAATGCGTTTTCCATCGTGTGTTGCGTGGACGAAAACGCGCAGCGTAGCAGGTTTCGTTGCCGCGTCAAACGAGACCGACTGCCGCACGATGCGTGCGGCGCGGCCGAAAGACGGGAAGCGGGTGGCGCGCAGACGCGTTCAGAACTGCAGCCGGCCGTCGCCGTAAAGCCGGCCCGGCACGTGCGACGCGACGACCTCGGCGATCTCTTCGTCGGTCGATTCGGCCGGCACGATCTGGCGCCGCGCGGGGGCGTCGAGATGCATCGTCCATTCGACGAGGCGATACGGGCGGCCCCAGGGGCGCTGCATTTCGACCGAGACGCGGCAGCTCTGGACCGGCAGCGAGTGTTGGCACGTCAGAATCGCGTGCAGATGGCTGAAAACGGTATCTTCGATCATCATGGCCTCCGATCCTGTCTTGTGGGCAATCGATGGCGGCGCCGTCGGCGTTTAAAAAAAAAGCCGCCGATGCTCAGGCGGCCAACAGGGGGGGTGAGAGCATCCTCTCAGCCCAGAATTAAGCGAAACTTAAAAGCCCATAAAAAAGCGCCCCGCGTGGAGCGGGGCGCTTCTTGCCGTCGTGATCCGCAGGTTGAGCGGACAGTTAAGCGGATGCTTTAGAACTTGTGACGGATACCGATACGTGCGGCGATCTGGTTCTTCGAACCCGTGCCCGACGTGTTGAAGTAGCTCGTGCTCGAACCGATCTGCGCTTGCACGCCGCGGCCCGAAGCCTGCTGGTACACGACCAGGCCGTACACGTCCGTACGCTTGCTGAGGGCGTAGTCCGCGATACCGTTGACCTGGTTCCAGTGCCACGAGTTGCCGTTTTGCGTCGCGTTCGTGTACGTGTAGCCGAGGCCGCCCGACAGTGCCGGCGTGAATGCGTACTTCGCGCCCGCTTCGTATGCGTTGTAGAACGTGCCGCCCGAGCCCGACACCGTCGAGAACTGCGTACGCGTCCACAGCAGCCATGCCGTTGCCGGGCCCCAGACGTAGCGGCCACCCACGCCGTACGTGCGGAGGTCGCGGACGTTGCCGGTGCTCAGGTTCGCGATCGACGTCGAGAAGGCCGGCGTCGACTGGCTCGGGAAACGGATGTCCGTGTACGCCGCGCCGACCGAGATCGGGCCGTTCGCGTAGTTCAGGCCGAAGCTGTATGCGCGCGACGAACCGCCGGTGTTGTTGGTGCCCGTGCCCTGTGCGCCTGCGAAGTCGGTCGAGTTCGAGAAGCCGTACAACGCGCCGAACGTGAAGCCCGAATAGTTCGCGCTCTGGAACTTCACGGCGTTGTTGATGCGGCTCGACGTGAGCTGGTCGATGTCGTTCACGTGGTACGCATAGTTACCCGCGACCGTGTTGCCGCCCGTCGAGTAGTTCGAACCGAGGATGTCGGTCGAGAACGAGTATTGGCGACCGAACGTGACCGTGCCGTATTGCGACTGGCTCAGGCCGACGTAAGCCTGGCGACCGAAGATCGCGCCGCCCTGGCCGATCGAGCCGTTGCCGCTGTTGAAGCCGTTTTCGAGCACGAAGATCGCCTTCAGGCCGCCACCGAGGTCTTCGGTGCCGCGCAGGCCCCAACGGCTGCCCTGGGCCACGCCGTCGTCGTACTTGAACAGCTTGCCCGTGCCGCCGTTGGCGGTCTTGCTGTGGTTCACGTAGCTGATACCGGCATCGATGACGCCGTACAGGGTCACGCTGCTTTGTGCGTGTGCCGTGCCGGCCGTTGCTGCCAGGGCGGCGATGGTCAACAGTTTCTTGTTCAAAGGATTCTCCGAGCGAATAAATGGCGTGTCCAGTTGCGGTTCCGGCGCTCTCTGCGGGCGCTTTCACGGACCGGCGCAACTTTATCGGCGGGCCACGTAATGAATATGACAGCGACTGTCATATGAAGAATGTGTGGTGCCGATGCGACATTAGGGCCTGCTTGCATAGGGAACGTGCATGCGTTGCCACGAGAACGGCCGCTCGCGAGGCGCGCGACGCCGCGAATACTCGCGTATTCGCAAGGAGCGCAACGCGGCGAGCGGCCGTTCTCGTGGCAACCCCAAACTAAAAATTCAATCCACGGGAATGCCTGAAATCGCCCGCATGGCGGCGTCGTTCGTCGCTTGTTTGGCGCGGCCAAACGGCGCTCCTCACTCCTGGCCCTGCGAGCGATTTCAGGCATTCGCATGCACGTTCCCTATGCAAGCAGGCCCTAAATTCTGCCCGGGATGTACATCCGGGGTTATACCGAATTTGTCTGTCGTTCGACCTCGATCAGGAATATGCACATGAAATAAGCTTGGTTGGTGGCGCCCGGGCCCCGTGCCACGATCCGTGCTCCAACAAACGACACGGGACAAGAGGACACCCCATGCGACATTCGATCCTGACCGGCCTCGGCGTACTCGCCGCCGCGCTGGCATTCGCCGCGCCCGCCGCGCACGCCGACCCGCAAACGCTGAAGATCGGCACGATGAGCGGCCCCGACGCGCAGATCTGGACCGAAGTGACGAAGGTCGCCGCGCGCGAAGGCCTCGCGATCAAGGTCATCGAATTCAACGACTACGTGCAGCCGAACGCGGCGCTCGATTCCGGCGATCTCGATGCGAACGGCTTCCAGCACCAGCCGTTCCTCGACAGCCAGATCAAGCAGCGCGGCTACAAGATCGTCAACGTCGGGCTCACCTATACCGCGCCGATGGGTTTCTATTCGAAGAAGCTCAAGTCGCTGAAGGATTTGCCGGTCGGCGCGAAGGTCGGGATCCAGAACGATCCGTCGAACGGCAACCGCGCGCTGTTGCTGCTGCAGAAATACGGGGTGATCAAGCTGAAGCCGGGCGTCGGCACGAATGGCGTGAACGCGACGCCGCTCGACGTCGCCGAGAACCCGAAGAAGATCAAGATCGTCGAACTCGACGCCGCGCAATTGCCGCGCGCATTGCCCGACGTCGACGCCGCGTCGATCAACACCGACTACGCGGTCAAGGCCGGGCTCACGCCGGTGAAGGATGCGATCGCGATCGAGGATCTGCGCGGGCCGTACGCGAACCTGATCGCGGTGCGCGCGCAGGACAAGGACAAGCCGTGGGTGAAGAAGCTCGTCGCGGCCTATGAATCGGACGACGTGCGCAAGTTCATCGACCAGAAGTTCGGCGGCGCGATCGTGCCGGCGTTCTGAACGGTCTTCGCGCGTAGCGGCCGGCGACACGGTATCGGCCGGCGGCGCGACGCGCGCTTCGGAAAGCAAATCGCCCGCGCAAGCGGGCGATTTCGTTTGACGCAGGCGAGGGCCGGCGACGCGCGCCGCGGCCCGGCGCGCGGGCCGGGCGTCCAGGCTCAGGCCGACAGCAGCGAACCGGTGCGGATCGCGGTCGCGCCGGCGATGCGCGCGACTTCCATGCCGGCCGTCGCGAAACGGACGATCTGGCGCGCGTACAGCACGCCCGACACGCTGCTCTTCAGCGTGACGACGCGATCGGTCAGCGGATCGACGATGTCGGCCACGGCCTGGCCGGCCTCGATCATCACGCCGACCGGCGTACGGAATACGATCACGCCCGACACGAGCGCGACGAGCGGATCGGTGCCCGCGAGCGGCGTGGCCGGATGCGCGAGCGGCGGCAGCGGCGCCGGCGTGCCTTCGACGACACCGCGCTCGGTCAGGTATTCGACGATCGCCTGGGCATCCTTTTCGGCGAACTCGTACGACACGTCGCGTTCGCTGCGCAGTTCCACCGTGACGGAAATCGCGCCGTTCGGGATCGGGAAGCGGTCGCCGAAGCGGCTGCGCAGATCCGACCAGCAGAAGCTGTGGATTTCGTCGAATGGATTGCCGACCGAGTTCAGCGCGAGCAGCGACGCCTGCGCATCGAGGTAGCGCGCCAGCGGTTCGACGTCTTCCCAGAGGTCGGGGTTCGTGTAGAGGTGCATCACCGCATCGCTGTCGCAGTGCAGGTCGAGCACGATGTCGGCGTCGAACGACAGCTTCTGCAGCGCGAGGCGCTGCGAATCGAGTTCGGTGCGCGGTTTCTGTTCGTCGAGCGCTTCGCGCATCGCGGTGCGTACGACCGCGAGATTGCGCTGCGCGTCGTTCGTGAGGCGGTCTTCGACGCGCGGCAGCACGAGCGCCGCGAGATCGTAGAAGTTACGGTTGAAGTTCTGCATCGAGCCGAGCTCGAAGCGGCCGAGATGATCGCCGAACACGTGTTGCGACAGGCCGATCGGGTTGGGCACGGGCACGATGACGACTTCGCCGCGCAGCTTGCCGGCCGTCTCGAGCGCGGCGATCTTGCGGCGCAGCAGCGTGGCGACCAGCATGCCGGGCAACTCGTCCGCGTGCAGCGACGACTGGATGTAGACCTTCTTGCCGCCGCGCGGGCCGTAGTGGAAGCTGGTGATCTGGCGTTCGGTGCCGACGGCGGGGGAAATCAGCGGATGGGTCTGCGTTTGCATGATGGGGGGAGTGCGGCGCAGCCGCGAATGATCCGTGTGCGTGGAAGAACGATTGTACGTTGCCTTCCTCGCCGCCATCAAACCGGCGCCAGAACAAGCGGTTTTCCGTTGAGAATCATCAGCTTGGCGCAGAAAAAATAACGGCGCCCGCGTCGCGCGCAAAAAAAAACGGGCTCCGTGCGGAGCCCGTTCCCGTCGCGCCGAATCGCGCGTCCGTCGGCCGTATTACTTGCCGTAGACGTCGAAATCGAAGTACTTCTTCGCGATCTTGTCGTACGTGCCGTCCTTGCGCATCGCGGCGATCGCGCCGTCGATCTTCGCCTTCAGGTCGGTGTCTTCCTTGCGCAGGCCGATACCGGCGCCGTTGCCGAGCGTCTTCGGATCGTCGAGATCCTTGCCGGCGAAGTCGAAGTTCGCGCCGCGCGGGGTCTTCAGGAAGCCGATCTCGGCTTGCACCGCGTCCTGCAGCGCGCCGTCCAGACGGCCGGAGATCAGGTCGGCGTAGACCTGGTCCTGGTTCTGGTAAGGCACGACGTTCACGCCCTTCGAGGCCCAGTACGTCTTCGCGTAGGTTTCCTGGATCGTGCCCTGCTCGACGCCGACCGACTTGCCCTTCAGCGATTCGGCCGTCGGCATCAGGCCCGTGCCCTTCTTCGTGACGAGGCGCGTCGGCGTGTTGAACAGCTTCGCGGAGAACGCGATCTGTTCCTGACGCGCCGGCGTCATCGACATCGACGACAGCACGCCGTCGAACTTGCGGGCCTTCAGCGCCGGGATCATCCCGTCGAAGTCGTTTTCGATCCACACGCACTTCGCGTTCATGCGGCGGCAGATTTCATTGCCGAGATCGACGTCGAAGCCGACCACCTTGCCGTCGGCGCCTTTCGATTCGAAAGGCGGGTAGCTTGCGTCGACGCCGAACCGCACGGTCGACCAGTCCTTCGCGTACGCGCTGCCGGCCGATACGGCGAGCAGGGCGACGGTCACAGCCGCAAGAATCTTTTTCACTCGGTGACTCCTCGTTTTGTTCGATGGGTGCGCGGTTGTGCCGCGCCGTAAGCCTTCGGCCCGCCGCGGCTTCGCGTCGGACAGTCCGTTTCGCCCGCCCGATGGGGGCGCGCGACGTGCGCAAGATTATCAAGACAAAATACCGGCGGGGCGCCTAGGACAAGCCCCGATACCGGGCCCGGCGGCGGCGCGCGGGGTGCGCCGCCGTTTCATCCACAGGAACGATTCAGCCGAGCGTTTCGTTGACCGCGCGCTGCAGGCAGGTGACGAAGTGCGACACGGCGGGCGTGGGCAGCAGGTCGCGCCGCGCGATGATCGACAGGTCGAAGCGCGGCATGCTTTCGTCCAGTTCGGCCGTGCGGATACCGAGCGGCGCGACCATCGCGGCGAGCGGGCGCGTGAAGCAGCCGATCACGTCCGAGCGCGCGACGAGCCCGAGCGTCACCGCGAACGACATCGGCGAACGCAGCAGACGTTTCGGCAGCGGCAGCCCGTGCGCCTCGAACATCCCGACCATCACGCTGTGCGGAAACTGCTCGGCGCCGACGGTGACGATCCATTCGGCGTCGAGCAGTTCCTCTAACCGGCGCGCGTGCGCGAGCGGGTGGCCGTCGCGCATCACGATCGTGAATTCGGTCGACAGCAGCGGCAATTGCGTGAAATCGCGGTCGAGCGCGGGCACATGGTGCATTGCAGCGATGTCGAGCGTGCCGTTGCGCAACTGCGCGAGCGCGTCGGGCACCGTCACTTCCTCCAGATGCAGGCTGACGTTCGGCATCGACTGGCGGAACGCCGTCACCGCGTGCGGCAGCGCGGTCAGCGCGATCGACGGCATCGTGCCGACCGCGACGCGGCCCGACATCTCGCCTTTCACCTGCTCGACGGCCTCGACCGTGCGGCGGACGTCGCCGAGCAACTGCTCGGCGCGCGGCAGCAGCGCCTCGCCGCAGGCGGTCAGCTCGACGCCGCGCACGCTGCGCGCGAGCAGCTCCGCGTTGAGCGCCGTTTCGAGTTCGCGGATCGTATGCGTGATCGCCGGCTGCGTGACGCCGAGCTCGCGCGCGGCGGCGCGCAGGCTCTTCAGGTGCGCGGCGGAGACGAACGCCTGGAGCTGCGCGATGTTCAGGGGATTGCGGATGCGGGTCATCGGTCGGGTCCGGTTGGCGCGAAAGGGGGCGGCGGGTTCATGCTTCAGGCGGCGATCCGGACGACGTCACGCATCGGCGCGCGCGCGGAACGCCTGCCGATAGCGCTGTGGCGACGTGCCGACGATGCGCGCGAAGCGCTCGCGAAACGCGGTGACCGAACCGAACCCGGCTTCCGTCGCCACATGTTCGATCGACAGCTCGGTCACCTCCAGCAACTGCTGCGCATGCCGCACGCGCGCGGTCTGCAGCCATTGGCCGGGCGACGTGCCGGTCTGCTCCTGGAAGCGCCGCGTCAGCGTGCGCACGCTCGTCGACGCCTTGCGCGCGATCGCGTCGAGCGTCAGCGGCTGACGCAGGTTCGCGTGCAGCCAGTCCAGCAGGTCGTGCAGCCCGTCGCCGCCGGCCGGCCATTCGGGCGCGATGAACTGCGCCTGCCCGCCTTCGCGCACGCGCGGCGCCACCGCGCTGCGGGCGGCATCGACGGCGACCGCCGCGCCATAGTCGGCCTGGATCATGTGCAGGCACAGATCGAGGCCGGCCGCCGCGCCGGCCGACGTCAGGATCCGCCCGTTGTCGACGAACAGCACGTTCGGATCGACGTCGACGTTCGGGTAGCGGCGCGCGAGTTCGGCGGCCGCGAGCCAGTGCGTCGTCGCGCGCAGGCCGTCGAGCAGCCCGGCTTCCGCGAGCACGAACGCGCCGCTGCAGATCGACGCGATCCGGCAGCCGCGCGCGGCCGCCGCGCGCAGCGCGTCGAGCACGCGGCGCGACGTCGGCGCGAGCGGCACGGAGGTGCCGGGAACCATGATCGTGTCGGCGTCGGCCAGCGCATCGAGGCGAAACGGCGGGCGCAGCTCGAACAGGTCGCCGCCGACGCGCGGCTGGTCGCTGCACACGCGGACACGGTACGCCTGCGCGACGTTGGGCGCCCGCACGCGCGCGAACGTGTCGCACGCGACACCCAGATCGAACGGGACGACATCGGGCAAAGCAAGCACGGCGACCGTGTGCATGGCATTCGTGGCCGTGGCCAGAATCCGTTGAAAGATGTCATTCTAGCCAATGGCTCGAACCCGCACTACACGCGACAATCGCCGCGGACTACCTGGAGCCCTGCCGATGACACAAGACGATCGCAACGCGTTGCGGAACCTGCAATACCTGTCGCTGCTGGAGGCGACCACCCTCGTCGCGCTGGTGTGCGTGGCCGTGCCGCTCAAGCATCTGGCCGGTTATCCGGTCGCGGTATCGATCATGGGCCCGATTCACGGCATCGCGTTCGCGATGTACGTGTGGGCGGTGGTCGGCACCGCGTCGAGCGGGCTGTGGAGCAAGGGCGAGGTCGCGCGGCTCGTGCTGTCGGCCGTCGTGCCGTTTGCGGGGCTGGCGAGCGCCGGCTGGATCGCGCGCAGGCGGCACGCGCGATGATCTACCTGGTGCTGAAGGCCGTGCATCTGGCCGCCGTCGTCACGTTCGTCGGCGGGCTGCTGTTGTCGTCGGTCGCGGTCCGGATCGCGAACCTCGCCGTGCATCGCGCGGTGCGGCGCTGGGATCGCACGGTGACGGCGCCCGCGCTCGCGATCGTGTGGATCGCCGGCATCGCGCTCGCGCTGAGCGGTCACTGGTTCGGCACCGCATGGCTGTTGGTGAAGCTCGCGATCGTCGTCGCGCTGTCGGTGCTGCACGGAATCCTGGCCGGCACGCTGCGGCGCATGGCGCGCGACGATCTCGTCGTCGTGCCGGCGCCGTGGCTCGGGCAGACGGCGGGCGCGGTGCTCGTCGCGATGGCGCTCGTCGTCGGGCTGGCCGTGATCAAGCCGTTCTGACGCGGCGAATCAGGCCAGCGCGAGCTCGACCGCCGCCAGCGTACGACGCCGGATCCAGCCGCTTCCCAGCCGGATCGCGAGCCAGTACGGCGCGAACAGGCAGCGCGTGCGTGCGCTCGGGCAATGGACGAAGGTTTCGGTGCGCAGGATGTGCGCGCCCGAGGCGAGCCCGACCACCTCGAACCGGAGTACCAGCTTCGCGTCGCGCGGGTCGTCGTGCCGGATGAAGGCGTCGGCATCGGCGATGGTGCGCACGTCGGGCGCCGGGCGCCAGAAGCGCCCGATCAAGCCGAGCGACAGCGACGTGTCGTCGCGATGAAGCGGCGTGAAGGCGTCGAAGCCGAAGCGCGCGCGGCCGGGGCCGGCCGGTACGTTGCGCAGCGCGCCGGCGATGGCCGCCGGGAATTCGCGCACCGTCAGCAGCGTGTCGATGACGGGATCGGCGCGCATGTCGAGCGACGCGACGACGTCGATGATGCGCGCGGGCGGCGCGCCGATCGGCTGCGATTCGTGCACTTCGTGGAAGCCGAACGACGGAATGAACGGCGGCTTGCGCGCCGAGGCCCGGGTGCTCGATTCGGAGACGATGCCGAGGGTGTTCATCGCGACTCCTGAAGGCAAAACGCGATCGTAGCACCGGGCGCGAACGGGCGTCGCGCCGTTTTCACGGAGCGCGTCACGCTGCGCCGCACGGACAAAAAAAGCCTGGAAACTCGCGTTCCCAGGCCTGGAGACCATCAACGACGATGGTGGAGGAGACGATGTCGTCCCGATGCGCGCCGCCCTTCTGCAGGCGACGTCGCGCATGTCCCGGGCTCAGATGGCCCAGCCGCCGAGATAGAACGTGACGAGCACGGCCGCGATGAGCACGGTGCCGACGTTGAGCTTGCGGAATTCGCCGCTGGCGAGGCGGCCGATCACGAGCGTCGAGAAGCCGAGCATGATGCCCGTCACGATGTTCGCGGTCAGCACGATGAACACCGCGCACACGAGGCCCGACATCGCGTCGACCATGTCGTCCATGTGCAGCTTGCTCACGCTGCCGAGCATCAGCAGGCCGACGTACATCAGCGCCGGTGCGGTGGCGTACGACGGCACGAGGCCCGCGAGCGGCGAGAAGAACATCACGACGAGGAACAGCAGGCCGACCACGGCCG
Source organism: Burkholderia sp. 28_3 (assembly GCF_003253915.1). Taxonomy (NCBI): domain Bacteria; kingdom Pseudomonadati; phylum Pseudomonadota; class Betaproteobacteria; order Burkholderiales; family Burkholderiaceae; genus Burkholderia; species Burkholderia sp. 28_3. The sequence goes on along the minus strand of NZ_QKZF01000010.1, from coordinate 133,945 downwards.
CCGCGAGGCCCGTCTTCGCGCCGGCGGCCACGCCGACGCTCGACTCGATGTAGGCCGCCGCCGGCGCGCCGCCGAGGAAACCGGAGAAGATCGAGCTGATCGAATCGGCGGTCAGCGCACGGCCGCCGTTGATGATGCGGCCGTTCTCGTCGAGCTGGCCGGCTTGGCCCGCGACCGCGCGGATCGTGCCGGTCGCGTCGAACACGGCGGTCATCACCAGCGCGAGCACGCTCGGCAGCACGGCCATCGACAGCGCGCCCTTGATGTCCATCGCGCCGATCAGCGATGCGTGGCCCGGCGCGCTCAGCGACGGCAGCGCGAAGATGCCGCGGTATTTCACGCCCGGATCGAAGATCAGGCCGAACACCGAGATCGCGATCACGACGAGCAGGATGCCGCCCGGCACGCGACGTTTTTCGAGGCCGAAGATCGCGGCGAGGCCGATGACCGACATGATGACCGGGAACGCGGTGATCTGGCCGAGCGAGACCGGCAGGCCGGCGCCCGGGTTCTTGATCACGAGGCCGACGTCGTTCGACGCGATCAGCAGCAGGAACAGGCCGATGCCGATCCCGGTGCCGTGCGCGACGCCCGCGGGCAGGTTGCGCAGGATCCACGAACGCACGCCGGTGATCGAGATGCCGGTGAACACGAGGCCCATCAGGAACACGGCGCCGAGCGCGACCGTCGGAGGCAGCCCCTTGCCGAGCACGAGGCCGAACGCGGTGAACGCGGTCAGCGAGATCGCGCAGCCGATCGCGATCGGCAGCTTCGCCCACAGGCCCATCAGCAGCGAGCCGAACGCGGTGGTGAGACACACCGCGACGAACACGGCGCTCGTGTCGAAGCCGGCCTTGCCGAACATGCCGGGCACGACGAACACGGAATAGACCATCGCGAGGAAGGTGGTCACGCCGGCAATGATCTCGCGGCGCTGCGTGCTGCCGCGCGACGCAATGCCGAAGTAGCGGTCGATGACTCCCTTGGTGCCAAAGTCAGTTTCTTCCGCGCCGACGCCGACCGTCGGCTGCACCGGGGTATCACTCATGAGCTTGCTCCTTTATCAGCATGCTGAAACGGCCCGTAGCGAACCGTCGTCAGGGTGTCTCGTATCTAGTTGGGATTGTTCGGCAACGTCGTGGGGACGCATGACGCGTGATGCGTGTCGTTACGTGCGAATCGAGACGATCGCGAGGGTGTCGCGTCGGACGACGCGTGGTGTGGGCGACCCCGTCACGTGTGCTTTGCCGTAGCGAAGGTTAGGCGAGCCGCCCATCACGTCCCATCGGGCGAAGAGCATGCAGCGCATGTCGCAGCGCTTATATCGGCGTGCAACGGGGCTCCGTCGTGTCGACCCGCGTGTATACGCCTAGTTCGAATCCGTTAAGGCGACTATTTGAATGCAGGGTCGACGGGTGGGGCGCCTGCGGGTGAGGCATTGGATTTTACGAACTGCTTTCAGGATGAACCGGGAAGCCGGTGCGAACCGGGGCGGGTGACGGGGTTCATCGCCGTGCGCAACCTGCATCCGGACGATGCAGCCGGCGCGCGTGCGCGGTTTCCGTGTCGGCACGGGCCTCAAGCGTGCGCGAGATGCGCGAGATACGCACAGAACATGTCGGCCATCGCGGCCGAATAGGCATCGATTTCCGCCGGCGTGCGCGCCGTTTCGGAGAACGCCTTGCCGCCCGTGGTGAGCGTCGTCAGGATCAGCTCGCACGCGAGCGCATGCGTCGCGTCAGGCGCGTCGGGCAGCGCTTCGCGCATGAACGCGCTGAACGCCCGGTTGCCCTCGACCTTCACTTCCCGCGCCTCGGGAGCGTCGCGATAGAGCGGGGCGGCATCGTCGAGGGCGATGCGCATCGGCGCCTCGTCGCATTCCGAACGGATGAACGCGTGGACGGCGGTGCGCAGCCGCTCCGGGGGCGTCTTTCGCGTGTCTTGCAGTATCCCGCACAGCATGTCGTACGTCTGCCGCCACTCGTCGTGCTGGAGCCGGAACAGCACGGACGCCTTGTTCGGGAAGTACTGGTACAGCGAGCCGACGCTCACGCCGGCCCGCTCGGCCACGCGCGCCATCGTGAAGCGCTGCGCACCTTCACTCGCCAAAACCTGAATAGCCGCCTGCAGGACGTCCTCGACGAGACGGGTCGAGCGCGCCTGCCGAGGCTGCTTGCGCGTGGCGATCGGGGCGTTTCGGCGGGCGGTCATGAGCGGTTTGCCAATGCGAATAGTAAAACCTGAATAGTTCGTCATATTCTAGTCGGGTGCAACGACGCACTCAACCGCTACCGGAGATATCGCATGACCACCCTGATGCTCGACCCGCTGGCTTCGCTGCTGGCGCGCCTGTTCGACGAAGCCGACGCGTCGTCGCCCGCGACGAGCCCGGCCTTCGCCAACGTGTCGCGCGACGAGCAAGCGCGGCTGATGCGCAGCAAGACGGACTACGCCGATCTGTATGCGCGCCTGAAGGACTACCCGCTTCCCGTGTCACGCGAGACGGGCATGCTGCTGTACATGCTCGCGCGCAGCGGCGGCGCGACGGCAATCGTCGAATTCGGTACGTCGTTCGGCATTTCGACGCTGCATCTCGCGGCCGCGCTGCGCGACAACGGCGGCGGGCGGCTGATTACGAGCGAGTTTGAACCGTCGAAGGTCGTGCGCGCACAGGCGAACCTGACGGCGGCAGGATTGGCTGATCTCGTGGAGATTCGCGAAGGCGATGCGCTGCGTACGCTGGCTTACGATCTGCCGGATGCGGTCGATCTGCTGCTGCTCGACGGAGCGAAGGCGCTGTATCCGGAGATTCTCGCGCTGGTCGAGCCGCGGCTCAGGGCGGGAGCGTTCGTCGTGGCCGACAACGCGGAATACAGCCCCGACTACCTTGCTTACGTGCGCGCACCGGAAAACGGCTATCTGTCGGTGCCGTTCGGCGGCGACGTCGAATTGTCGATGCGGACACGCTGACCAGACGGAACGAGGGTGTCGGCGATTTCACGCTTCCCCGCACCAAATATAGGATCACTGATTGAATTGGGACACGGCGAAAGGCGACGGGATGATGCCCGTCGCTTGCGACGCCGTGCGTGTCACTTCAGGAACACGTAGCGCGCGAAGTACGGGAAGCGGCCGACCGCATGCTCGGTTGTGCACGTCGCAGCCGGCGGCGTGCCGCCCGCCGTGTCGAGCCGCTGCACGAAGCGCACGCCGGCGAGCGTGCCGGTTGCGGCCGGCACCGCCGCGAGCAGCAGCTGCGGAACGCTGGCCGCGCTTGCGCTCGGCATTTCCGCGAGCTTCTTGCCGGTAATGCGGCTGCCGTCGAGCGCTTCCCACGACGGCCCCGCGCCGTGCCGCACGACGAGCGTGCCGCTTTCATCGAACAGCATCGCCTCCGGGCGCTTGAAGGCCCACGCGAGCCGGTGGTCGGCATCGTATTCGCACGCATAGATCTGCACGCCGGTCGCGGTGGTCGTCAGCACCGGCGTGGCCGGTGCCGGCGGCGCGAGGCCGGCGGCCTCGTCGGCGTGTGCGGGCGCGGTGAAAGCCGACAGGGAAAGACTGGCCGCAGAGGCCAGCAGCATGTCGCGTGTCAGGGAGCGGCTTGGCATGACGGGGCGTCCTTTCAAGTCGGGTGACGGTCGTACGGCGTCGATCCCGTCAACGTTAGACGCCCATCGCACAGGCTGCAATACGGAAATGACAATCGCGGCGATAGTCGCCGCGATTGCCGCAGGGCGCGCGCGATCAGCGGATCGCGACCGGATTGATGTTGACCTGCGTGGAGCCGACGTACAGCGGCTGGCCGAGCACGAAGAGGAATTCCCACGCCTTGTCGCGCACCAGCGCGCGGCTGTCGATCAGTTCCAGGTTGTAGATGCCGCGCTTCGCGAGCATGTACTGGTTGATCGGGAATTCGTCCCGCGTGTGCGGATTCGGATAGACCTCCGACGCCCACGTGTCGCCGCCGAACGCGACGATCCCCTGGTCGGCCAGCCATTTCGCGGCTTCCATGCCGATGCCGGGCTCGACCTCGAGGAACTGCTCGTCGTCCTTGCCGACCAACTCCAGCCAGCCGGTGTTGAACAGCACGACGTCGCCCTTGCGCAGCGTCAGCCTCTGCTTCTTCAGCACGGCCTGGATGTCGGCGACCGTGAATTCGGTGCCGCCCGGCACGATCGGCTTGCCGTAGTAGGCGGTCATGTCGAGCACGACGCCGCGCGTGACGATCGGCGGCACCTTCTCGACGCCGAGCTTCTTCACGCCGTCGACGGTCACGAAATCGGCCGCGCGGTTGCCGTTGTAGTACACGTTGTCGATGCCGATGTGGCCGATGCCGTTGAGCTGCGTGCCGACGCCGGTCCATGCGTTGACGAGTTCGTCGTTGAACGTGAACTTGTTCGGACCGAGGCTCTTGCCGGCCTGCTGGCCGACCTGCACGTTGTACAGCCGGAAGCTGCGGTGACGGAACGCCGGCAGGTTCTTGTCCACCGGCACGGCCAACGGATAGGCCTTGCCGACCTTCACGAGGCCGACCGCCTGCTTGACGACGTCGGGCGTCAGCAGGTTGGCCGCGCCGATTTCGTCGTTCGCGCCATAGACGGACGGATACCAGTCGGCCGCCGGAGCGGACGGGGCGGCGTGGGCCGCTTGCGCGGCCGCGAACGGCAGGATCGCGGCGAGCGCGAGCCGGGCGAGCGTTGTTTTCATTTCAGATTCCTGTAGCGTGTTACGCCGCGGCTTGCGCGAGCGTCGGATAGTCGGTCAGGCCGCGGGCGCCCCCGCCGAACAGCGTGTTGCGATCGTGCGGCGCGAGCGCGGCGCCGGTGCGCAGCCGCTCGGGCAGGTCGGGGTTCGCGACGAACGGGCGGCCGAAGGCGACGAGGTCGGCCCAGCCGGCGGCGATCGCTTCGCGGGCGCGCTCGGCGGTGTACGCGCCGGCATAGATCAGCACACCCGGGAACGCGGCGCGCAGTTGCTGCTTGAAGGCGACCGGCATCAGCGGCGCGTCGTCCCAGTCGGCTTCCGCGATGTGCAGGTAGCCGACGCCGAGTTCGCCGAGCAGCTTCGCGGCGGCGAGATAGGTGGTTTCCGGATCGTCATCGACGCAGCCGTTCAGCGTGGTCAGCGGCGCGAGGCGGATGCCGACGCGCGACGCATCGCCGGTGCCGTCGATCAGCGCCTGCGTGACTTCGCGCAGGAACCGCAGCCGGTTTTCCAGCGAGCCGCCGTACGCATCGGTGCGCGTGTTCGCGTTCGAGTCGATGAACTGGTTCACGAGGTAGCCGTTCGCGCCGTGCAGCTCGACGCCGTCGAAGCCCGCTTCGATCGCATGGCGGGCGGCGGCGCGGTACTGGTCGACGATCTCGCGGATCTCGTCGATCGACAGTGCGCGCGGCTCGGACGCCTGCACGAAGCCCGGCGTGCTGCCGTCTTCACCGGCGACGAACACGTTCACGCCCTTCGCCTGGAGCGGCGACGACGATACCGGTTGCTGGCCGCCGAGCAGGCTCGTGTGACTGAGCCGGCCGACGTGCCACAGCTGCGCGAAGATGCGGCCGTGCGCGGCATGCACGGCGTCCGTCACCTTGCGCCAGCCGGCGACCTGCGACGGCGTGTGAATGCCGGGCGTCCACGCGTAGCCCTTGCCGAGCGGCGCGATGTAGGTGCCTTCGCTGACGATCAGGCCCGCACTCGCGCGCTGCGCGTAGTACGCGGCCATCAGTTCGTTGGCTTCGTCGCCGGGCTGGCTGGCGCGCGAGCGCGTCATCGGCGGCATCACGATGCGGTTCGGCAGCGTCAGCGTACCGAATTGCAGCGGTTGGAACAGCGGGTCCTGGGTCATGATGGTGTCCTGTCGGTGCCGCGGCCTGCGGGCCGCGGGCGGGTCATATCGGATGAAGGCGCGGTGCGCTCAGTCCCACTTCGGCGCGAGGCCGGCCGGGTCGACTTCGCGGCCGTTGCGTTCGAGCGCGGCGATCTGCGCCATGTCTTCGTCGGTCAGGCGCAGCGTCTGCGCGAGCAGGTTGCTGGCGAGGTTCTCGCGCTTGGTCGACGACGGAATCACCGAGTAGCCGAGTTGCAGCGCCCACGCGAGCGCGACTTGCGCCGGCGTTGCGTCGTGACGCTGCGCGATCGCGCCGATCACCGGGTCGCCGAGCACCTTGCCGTACGCGAGCGTCATGTACGACGTCACGTGAATGCCTTCGGCGTTCAGGAACTCGACCAGCTTGCGGTTCTGCAGGTACGGGCTCAGCTCGATCTGGTTCGTCGCGATCGCATCCTTGCCGACGGCCGCGATCGCTTCCTTCGTCAGTGCGATGTTGAAGTTCGAGATGCCGATCTGGCGCGTGAGACCCTTCGCCTTCGCGTCCGCCAGCGCGGTCATGAACGCGTCGATCGACACGCCGTTGCCCGGGGCCGGCCAGTGGATCAGCGTCAGGTCGACGACGTCGGTGCGCAGCTTGCGCAGGCTGTCCTCGAGGCTGGCCGCCAGTTTCTCCGGCGCGTAGTTGTCGACCCAGATCTTCGTCGTGAGGAACAGGTCTTCGCGGCGTACGCCCGATGCGGCGATCGCTTCGCCGACTTCGGCTTCGTTGCCGTAGATCTGCGCGGTGTCGATCGCGCGGTAGCCGACGTCGAGGCCGTTGCGGACCGAGTCGATGACGACCTGGCCTTGCAGGCGGAAGGTACCGAGGCCGAATGCGGGAATCTTGCTCATCATGTGCTCCTGAAAGAGTTGGAACGATTGCGGTATGGAAGTCATTCTGGCGCTTGAGACTGATGAAATAAACGCCTTTAGAGGTCAAAAATATTTGATTTGAAATCAAATATTGATCGGCCATTCGCCTATCTGAAGGTGCTCGCCGGTCTTATGCGGCGAGCGTCCGTGGATTCGTTTTCGGATGGAACGCAGGCAGCACGTCCGATGCGATCTCGGCCATCGTCTCGTCGAGCGGCCGCTGGTTGCGGCGAAAATGCAGGCCGATGTGCTGCACGCCCGCATCGCGCATCGCCGCGAGTTCCTCCGTCAGCGCGATGCGCCCCGCGCGCGCGCCGAAGCGGTGCCGCTGCAGCGGTTCGTGCGGATCTTCCGCGAGGTCGAGATGGATGAAGCTCACGTACGGCTTGTCGCCCGCCACCGCACGCCAGTTCGCGGCGCGTTGCAGGTGGTCGGCCGGCGTGCCCGGATACGCGAGGCAGCCGTCCATGTGCTCGCCGATCCACGCGGGCGTCTGCTGGGCGAGGCCCGCGACGAGCAGCGGCACCGGCGAACGGGCCGCGGGCAGCATTTCCAGGCCGGGCGGCAGATGCCCGCGCGCGCCGTCGCGCAGCAGCGCGATCTGGTCGCGGAAGTTCGCGCCGCGCGACGCGAAGTCGCGGCCGAACAGCGGATATTCGACCGGCCGGTCGCCGCTCGCGACGCCGAGCAGCAGGCGCCCGCCGCTCAGCTCCTGGATCGTCGCGGCCGATTTCAGCGTCAGCAGCGGTTCGCGCAGCGGCAGCACGACGGCCGCGGTGCCGAGCAGGATGTCGTGCGTGATGCCGGCGAGGTAGCCGAGATACGAGAACGTTTCGAACACCTGTGCGGCGTCGCCGAACGACGGGTCGTACACCGGCACGTCGCGCACCCAGAGCGCGCGGAAGCCGAGCGTGTCGGCCAGTTGCGCGAGCTCCGCGTGGATGCCGAGGTCGGGCACGCCGGCGTGGCGGCCGTCATGCCGGCGTTTGGCGTTGCCGGACGGGGTCCAGTCGTTGTCGAGCGGCAGTTCGATGCCGATGCTGAAGCCGCCGGCGGCGAGCTTGTCGAGGGAGGTGGACATGATCGGGTTGCTCCGTTCAGACCGCGCGCAGGCTGCCGTCGAGGCGGTAGAAGTCGAGCGACGCCGCGGTGAAGAACGAGCGCGACGTGCCGGCGGCGAAGTCGTCGATATGCACGACGGTCGCGCGATCGGCTTCCTGCCACGAGATCGCGTAGGTCTCGCCGGCGATGCGTTGCCACGTGTATTCGACTTCGCCCTTCGCGCCCGCGTACGGGCCTTCGGTGATCGCGTAGCGCATGTGGCGGCCGTCCTCGTCGTACGCGTTGAGCGCGGTGAGGCCGTCGTAACGGACTTCGAAGGTCTTGCCGGCGAACGGCGGACGTTGGGTCGATGCGTTCATGCTGGGTAGCTCCTGCAAAAAAGTGACGTTCAATGGGCGAGTTCGACGGGTTCGGCCGTGCGTTCCGGCAGCCCGTGGCGGCGGTCGAGACGGCCGCTCAGCGCGGTGAGCGCAAAGGCGCCGAGCGTGACGACGGCGGCGATCCACGGCGTGTGGCCGAGGCCGACGTTCGCGACGATCAGGCCGCCGAGCGACGAGCCGCCGGCCACGCCGAGGTTGAAGGCGGCGATGTTGAAGCCCGATGCGACGTCGGTGGCGTCCGGCGCGAAGTGGCGCGCCTGCTTGACGACGTACACCTGCAGCCCCGGCACGTTGCCGAACGCCACGGCGCCCCACGCGAGCATCGTCAGCACCGCGAGCCATTTCACGTGGATCGTGAAGGTCAGCGCGAGCAGCACGATCGCGAGCAGCAGGAAGATCCGCTTGAGCGCCTTCACGGGGCCGACGGCGTCCGCGAGCTTGCCGCCCCACACGTTGCCGACCGCGACCGAGACGCCGTAGCCGACGAGCACGAGGCTGACCTGCGACGGCGTGAAGCCGGCGATTTGTTCGAGCAGCGGCGCCATATAGGTGAACGCGATCAGCGAGCCGCCGTAACCGACGGCCGTCATCGCATAGACGAGCAGCAGGCGCGGCTGGGCCAGCACGCGCAGCTGACGGGCGAGCGGCGCCGGCGGCGTCTGCGGCAACCCGCGCGGCACGAAGGCGACCGCACCGAGGAACGCGACCAGCCCGAACAGCGCGACGATCAGGAACGTCGCGCGCCAGCCGAAGTGCTGGCCGATGAAGGTGCCGAGCGGAATGCCGGCGACGAACGCGACGGTCATCCCGCTGAACATCGTCGCGATCGCGCTGGCGGCCTTGTCCTTCGGCACGAGCGTGGTCGCGATGATCGAGCCGACCGAGAAGAACACGCCGTGCGCGAGGCCGGTGAGGATGCGCGCGACGATCAGCGATTCGTAGCCGGGCGCCTGCCACGCGACGAGGTTGCCGACGGTGAAGAGCGCCATCAGCCCGGCGAGCAGCGCCTTGCGCGGCACGCGGCCGGTGAGCGCGGTGAGGAGCGGCGCGCCGATCGCGACGCTCAGCGCATACAGGCTGACGAGCAGGCCGGCGGACGGCAGGCTGACGCCGAGATCGGCGCCGATCGTCGGGATCAGCCCGACGATCACGAATTCGGTGGTGCCGATGGCAAAGGCGCTGATGGTCAGCGCGAGCAACGCGAGTGGCATGACGGGATCCGGGTTTCAGTAGGAATGGATCGCAGTGTGCCGGCTTTACTTTTGCTGAAAAACTGGTCTATAAACCAAATTGTTTTGATTTCAAGTCAACAATGAAAACCACCCTCGACGAACTCCAGGCCTTTACCGCCGTGGTCGACACCGGTTCGATCACGGCGGCCGCCCAGCAACTCGACCTCACCGTGTCGGCGACGAGCCGCACGCTCGCGCGGCTCGAGGAAAAGCTGAAGACCACGCTGCTGCGCCGGACCACGCGCCGGCTCGAACTGACCGAAGAGGGGCGCGCATTCCTGCAGGACGCGCGCGCGATCATCGAATCGGTCGAGAGTGCGGAAGAGCAGATGCTCGCGCGGCGCGAGATGCCGTCCGGACGCCTGCGCGTCGACGCCGCGACGCCGTTCATGCTGCACGTGATCGTGCCGCTCGTGCGCGGCTACCGCGAACGCTTCCCGAAGGTCGAACTGGAACTGAACAGCAACGAGGGCATCACCGACCTGCTGGAGCGGCGCACCGACGTCGCGATCCGGATCGGCCGGTTGAAGGATTCGACGCTGCACAGCCGGCGGATCGGCAACAGCCGGGTACGCATGCTCGCGAGCCCCGCGTACCTCGAAGCGCATGGCCAGCCGCGCAAGGTCGAGGATCTCGCGAAGCACACGCTGCTCGGCTTCACGCAGCCCGAATCGTTGAACGTATGGCCGATCCTCGGCGCGGACGGCGAAGCGTGCCGCATCGAGCCGGACGTGTATTCGTCGAGCGGCGAAACGCTGCGGCAGCTGGCGCTGGAGGGCACGGGCGTCGTCTGCCTGTCCGATTTCGTGACCGCGCGGGATCGCGAGGCGGGGCGGCTCGCGCAGGTACTCGCGCGCCAGACGCTCGACGTCCAGCAGCCGATTCACGCGGTGTACTACCGCAATACCGCGATTTCGTCGCGGATCGCGTCGTTCGTCGACTACCTGATCGAGGTGCTGGGCGGCGGCAGCGGCGGCGATGCGCCGGCGCGGCGCAAGGCCGCGTGGATGGTGCCGCAGTAGCGATACAGGGCAGGTGGGGCTGCCCGTCGGGAACGGGCGTGCCGCGCGGCGGCACGCCGTCGCGTGCGATTACGCCTCTTCGGCCCACGACATCCCGTCGCGCGCGAGCAGCGCCGACGAAGCCGCGGGCCCGAACGTGCCGGCCGTGTACAGGCGCGGCCGGTCGCCGAGCTGCTTCCAGCCGTCGAGGATCGGCTCGACCCACGACCACGCGGCTTCGAGTTCGTCGCGGCGCATGAAGTGCGTGAGGCGGCCGCGGATCACGTCGATCAGCAGCCGCTCGTACGCTTCCGCGCGCCGTTCCGGAATCGCCTGCTGCAGGTCGAGGTTCAGGCTCACCGGCACCATGTTCATCCCGCTGCCCGGCTCCTTCGCGAGCATCTGCAACTGGATCGACTCTTCCGGCTGGAGCCGGATCACGAGGCGGTTGCCGTAATTGCGCGGGCCGGTCGGGATGATCGAGAACGGCATGTCCGCGAACTCGATCACGATTTCCGACTGGCGGCGCTGCAGCCGCTTGCCGGTGCGCAGGAAGAACGGCACGTTCGCCCAGCGCCAGTTGTTGATGTGCGCGCGCAGCGCGACGAAGGTTTCCGCGCGGCTGTCCGCCGGCACGTTGTCCTCCTCGAGATAGCCCTTGACCGGCTGGCCGTCGACCGCGCCGGCCGTGTACTGGCCGCGCACCGTGTCGCGCGCGACGTCCGACAGCGACATCGGCCGCAGCGAGCGCAGCACCTTCAGCTTCTCGTCGCGTACCGCATCCGGGTCGAGCGACACGGGCGGCTCCATCGCGACGATGCACAGCAGTTGCAGCAGGTGGTTCTGCACCATGTCGCGCAGCGCGCCGGTATGGTCGTAGAAGCCCGCGCGGCTGCCGACGCCGACCGTCTCCGCCACCGTGATCTGCACGCTGCGGATGTTCGGCGCCTGCCACAGCGGCCCGAAGATCGGGTTGCCGAAGCGCAGCACCATCAGGTTCTGCACGGTTTCCTTGCCGAGATAGTGGTCGATCCGATAGATCTGCGATTCCTCGAAGTGCTTGCCGACCGCGTCGTTGATCGCCTTCGCGGACGCGAGATCGTGGCCCAGCGGCTTTTCGAGGACGACGCGCGAGTGCGCGTCGACGAGGTGCGCGGCCGACAGGTTGTCGCAGATCGTCGTGAACAGCTCCGGCGACGTCGACAGGTAGAACACGCGGACCGCCTCGCTCCGCGCCGCTTCGGCGAGCCGCCGGTAGTCGTCCGGCGCGTTCACGTCGATCAGCACGTACTTGAACAGGTCGAGGAAGCGGCTCCACGCGTCGGCGTCGAACGCCTTCTCGTCGATGAACGGGCGCGACTGCTCGTCCATGAACTTGCGATAACCGTCGATGCCCCAGTCGCGGCGGCCGACGGCGATGATGCGCGTCTCGGGCGGAAGATTGCAGTGCAGGTGCGCCATGTACAGCGCGGGCAACAGCTTGCGGGCGGCCAGGTCGCCGCCGCCGCCGAAGATGATCATGTCGACGGGCCGGTCGGCCGCGGTCTGGGAAGGCTGATTCGTCATGGGAGGTTCGCGGTTTGAAACGGTGAACGTGAAACGAACGTCGAGGGCATCGGGCGCCGGATGGCCGGCGCCGGTACGGCAAAACGCTAATAGTGCACCGTTTTGATGGATTGCGTATGCGTTCCCCCGGATGTAACAAGGCTTGCATTCCTGCCGATGGCTTGATTATGATTGAGCGCTCACTCATTAAAGGAATTGAACGTGGCCCGACCGCGTAGTCCCGACAAGCACGAAGCCATCCTCGCCGCGGCCGCGCGCGCGCTCGCCGAGGACGGCGCGAGCGCGACGACCGCGCGCATCGCGAAGCTCGCCGGCGTCGCGGAAGGCACGGTGTTCACCTATTTCGAGACCAAGGATGCGTTACTGAACGCGCTGTACCTGAGCCTGAAGGCCGACCTGCGCGACGCGATGATGACCGGGTTTCCGGAACACGCGCCGGCCGAGCAGGCCGTGCGGCATGCGTGGAACGGCTATGTGTCGTGGGGTGTCGCGAATCCGGACGGCCGGCGCGCGCTGCGGCAGTTGGGCGTGAGCGGCCGCATCGACGACGCGCATCGGGCGGCCGGCTCGGAAGGCTTCGGCGAGATCGGTGCGCTGCTGCGCGAGCAGGTCGCCGCGTCGGGCGCGCTGCACCGCGACGAAGCGCATGCGTTCTGCGCGGCGTTGTTTACGTCGATCGCGGAAACCGCGATGGAGTCGATCGCGCGCGATCCGGCGCGGGCCGATGCGTACCGGGAAGCCGGGTTTCGCGCGTTGTGGGCCGTGTTGCACGCGGTGTGAGTCGAGGTTCGTCGTCGTGGCGGCGCATGGTGCGACGACGGGTAGCGCGTTTCAAGCCGGGCGATGCACGTCGCGGATGATCGACACATCGCCCACATTAATGAGTGAGTAATCATTCATTTTCATCGTTTCATCATGCTCAAGGAGCGAAAAATGTCGAAAGTCTGGTTGGTAACGGGGGCCGCACGCGGCCTCGGGCGAGCGATCTCGGAAGCGGTGCTGGCGGCGGGCGACCGGCTGGTGGCCGGCGCGCGCGATCCGGCGCGACTGGCCGATCTGGCCGAACGGTATGGCGACCGGCTGCTGCCGGTCGAACTCGACGTCACCGACGAAGCGGCGGCCGCGCAGGCCGTCGCGACGGCACGCGCGGCGTTCGGCCGCATCGACGTGCTGGTGAACAACGCGGGCTACGGCCACACGGCGCCGTTCGAGCAGATGAGCGCCAACGCTTTCCGCGACCAGATCGAAACGAACCTGTTCGGCGTGATCAACCTTACGCGCGCGGTGCTGCCGACGATGCGCGCGCAGCGTGCGGGGCACATCTTCCAGGTGTCGTCGGTCGGCGGGCGCACGTCGACGCCCGGATTGTCCGCGTATCAGGCCGCCAAGTGGGCGGTCGGCGGGTTCAGCGACGTGCTCGCGAAGGAAGTCGCGCCGTTCGGCGTGCGTGTGTGCACGCTCGAACCGGGCGGGATGCGTACCGAATGGGCCGCACGGGCGAAGCGCGGCCTCGACGATCTGCTGCCCGACTATCAGCCGTCGGTCGGCAAGATTCTCGACCTGCTCGGCGCGTATGGCGGCCATGAAATCGGCGACCCCGCACGCATCGCGGCGCTGATCGTCGACCTGTCGCGCCGCGACGACGTGCCGCTGCGCCTGCTGCTCGGCGGCGATGCGCTGTTCGTCTGCGAGCAGGCGGAGCGGCAGCGCGCGGAAGAGGCGGCGCGGTGGCGGGACGCCACGTTGTCGACGCAGTTTCCGGACGCGAAGCTGCCGGATGGGCTCGATGCGTTGAAGGCGATCGAGTAACGGCGGGCGGCAGCACGGCGCGTGGCGTTCAGCGCGCGCCGTGCTGCCGTTGCGCGGCTTTCTCCCATGCCGCGCCGGCGGCGTCGATCGCTTCGAGGATCGGCGACGGGTTCCACGTGCCGGGCTTCCACACCGCGACGATCGAATGGACAAGGCTGCCGTGCCCGACCTCCGTGTCGATGCGCGTGACGGACGGCCAGCGCCCGGCGTCGAAATGCGTCGGCAGGAAGCCCCAGCCATGGCCGTGCTGAAGCAGGTGACGCACGGTTTCGAGTTCGTTCGCGTACACGAGCCGGTCCGAGACCTGCAGCAGTTGCGCGAACTGCGTGCCCAGCGAGCGGTGCATCACGACCTGCGGCTTCGCGGCGAGCGCGGGGACCGTGACCGGCGACCCGGTGGCCGGAAACAGGTCGGCCGACGCGTAAAAGCCGATCTCGATCGCGCCGACCGCCCGCCATTCGAGCTCGGCCGCGACGAACCGGTTGCGCGCGAGACTGATCGCGACCTGCGCGGCGCCGGACACGAGCGCCGCCTCGGCTTCGTCGCGCGACGCGCTCCAGGTACTGACGTCGATGCCCGACGCGGCGAGATCGTCGATCAGCGCATGCAGCAGCGTGCGCGGCACGAAGGGATCGTAGGCGATGCGGATCGCGTCGGCGATGCCGGACGGCACGCCTTTCGCCGCGGCGCCGAACGCCTGCGCCTGCCGCAGCAGCAGGCGCGCCTGGCGTTGCAGGCGCTCGCCCTCCGACGTCAGCGACAGCGACCGTCCGCTGCGCGCGAACAGCGCAAAGCCCAGTTCGATTTCGAAGAATTCCAGCAGCTCGCTGACGGTCGAGCGGTCCTTGCCGAGATGCGCGGCGGCCTTCGTGATGCTGCCGTGTTCGGCAATGCACGCGAACGCCTCGATCTGCGCGAGCGAGTAAGTCAGTGCGCCCATGATGTCCCTTCCGGCGGATGCGGGGGATTTTCCCACATGTGCCGTTTTGCCTCGTCGACGCGCGCACTCGATACTGGTTTCGAGGGCGCGATGCGGTAGCCGTCGCCGGCGCGATCGACCCGCGTATGCCGCGCGTCGGACGCCGGTGACGATGGCGCCGCCCCCTGAAACGTTCGGGCCGTGCGGCGGAAACTTTCTTGCGCAGGCGCGACCGGACATCGTCGACAAGGACACCCATGAAACCGAGGTTCGATCGTTCATTCGGCATCGCGCTCGCGGCGGCGGTCGTCGCGGGCAGCGCAGCGACGGCGTCGTTCGCGCAAGTCGCGTCGTCTGCCGCGGCGCCGGCCGCCGCGACGTGCGGCGGCGTCGCGCTCGCCACGTGCCCCGCGCCGTTCGACGCGACGCTGCCCGACCCGAAGCGGATGCTGACGTGGAGCCAGCCGGATCGCGTGATCGGCTTTCGCAACGACTATCGCAACTATCCGGGCGACGTGTTCCACCATCGCGCGGCCACGCCGTTGGTCGATGCCGCCCGCATGCTGACCGACGTGTCATACGAAGTGCACGGCAAGCGCTACACGCTGAAGGACTACCTGAAGCATCAGGACGTGGCCGGCCTGCTGGTGCTGAAGGACGGCAAGATCGCATACAAGTATCTGGGCGACGGCAACACCGATACGACGTTGTGGACGTCGCGCTCGGTCGGCAAGTCGGTCGTGTCGACGCTCGTCGGTGTCGCGTTGCGGGAAGGGAAGATCAAGTCGCTCGACGATCGCGTGACCGATTACGAGCCGGACCTGAAGGGCACCGCGTGGGACGGCGTGACGCTGAAGCAGTTGATCCAGCACACGTCCGGTGTCGCGTGGAACGAGAGCTACACGAATCCGGACTCCGATTTCGCGAAGCTCACGCAATGCGAGGCGCGGCCCGGCACGTACGCGTGCGTGCGCACGCTGGTCAAGGGGCTCGGTCGCGCGCATCCGCCCGGGCAGACCTGGTCGTACAGTTCCGGCGGTGCGTGGCTGCTCGGCGACGTGCTCGAGCGCGCGACCGGCATGTCGCTCGCCGCTTATCTCGAAAAGACGATCTGGAAGCCGTACGGGATGGCGAGCGACGGTGTGTGGCACGCGTATCGCGCAGGGCGGCACGACGTCGGCGCGCACGGTTTCAATGTGACGCTGGAAGACTGGGGACGCTTCGGCGAATTCGTGCTGGGTGGCGGCAAGCTGCCCGACGGCACGCGGATTTTGCCGGACGGCTGGCTCGACCAGGCGTCGGACTGGACGCAGGCGCGGCAGTCGGTGTCGGCCGGGCATCCCGACGGCATCTACGGCTACCAGTGGTGGAACAACGCGGTGCCGGTCGATGCGAAGGGCACGGACCCGACGCCCGCGGCGTCGTTGCGCGGTTCGCTGTGGGCGCTCGGCATCTTCGGTCAGGTCATCATGGTCAATCGCGCCGAGCATCTCGTGATCGTGCAATGGTCGACGTGGCCGAAGGCCGAGCCGTCGTTCGATACGCTGCCGCTCGAAGCGTCGGTGTTCTACAGCGCGATCGCGCGGGAACTGCGGGATTGAGCGTGCGTGCCGCGGCCATCCGGCCGCGGCGCATTTCCTGCCGCAACGCACGGAAGGCCGGACGCGTGTTCGCCGGCTTTCCGTAGCGACGAGGTCGCGCTCGCCGCGCTCGAGGCCGTCAGCGGCCCAGCGCGTAAAACTCCGCGTTGGGCCGCATGTTCGTCACGTTCGCGAGGCGGTTGGACATCCCGAAGAAGGCCGAGATCGCCGCGATGTCCCAGATGTCGTCTTCGGTGAAGCCGTGCGTCTTCAGCGCGTCGAAGTCCGGTTCGCCCACTTGATGCGCGGCCTGCGACACCTTCATCGCGAAGTCCAGCATCGCCTTCTGGCGCGCGGTGAGGTCGGCCTTGCGGTAGTTGGTGGCGACCTGGTCGGCGATCAGCGGGTTCTTCGCGCGAATGCGCAGGATCGCGCCGTGCGCGATCACGCAGTACTGACACTGGTTCGCGGCGCTGGTGGCCACGACGATCATCTCGCGTTCGGCCTTGCTGAGGTTGCCCGGCTTGTCCATCAGCGCGTCGTGGTACGCCATGAACGCGCGAAACTCGTCCGGGCGGTGCGCGAGGGTGAGGAACACGTTCGGGACGAAGCCCGATTTTTCCTGGACGGCCGCGATGCGTGCGCGAATGTCGCCGGGCAGGTCTTCGAGCGCCGGCACGGGAAAGCGGCTGACGGGGGCGTTGTCTGGAGCAATCATGAGGTCTCCTGGATAAAGTGGCACGAAGGGCGATCAGGCATTGACGTCGACGACGACGCGGCCGCGCACCTTGCCGTCGATCAGTTCCGCCGCCAGCGGAATGGCGTCGCTCAGGCCGACCTGATGGCCGATGGCGCCCAGCTTCTCGACGTCGAGATCGGACGCGAGCCGGCGCCAGGCTTCCAGCCGCTCGGCGCGCGGACACATCACGCTGTCGATCCCGACGAGCGTGACGCCGCGCAGGATGAACGGCGCGACGGTCGCGGGGAAGTCCATGCCGGCGGCGAGGCCGCAGGCCGTCACCACGCCGCGGTAGCGCGTGGTCGCGCACACGTTGGCGAGGACGTGGCTGCCGACCACGTCGACGGCGCCGGCCCAGCGCTCCTTGCCGAGCGGCTTGCCGGGTACGCTGAATGACGCGCGATCCAGAATCTCGGCCGCGCCGAGTTGCCGCAGATAGTCGGCATCGGCCGGGCGGCCCGTCACGGCGACGACCCGGTATCCGAGTCGCGCGAGAAGGGCCGTCGCGACGCTGCCCACGCCGCCGGCCGCGCCGGTCACGACGATCTCGCCGTCGTCCGGCCGCACGCCGTGCCGTTCCAGCGCCATCACGCACAGCATCGCGGTGTAGCCGGCCGTGCCGATGGCCATCGCCTGTTGCGGCGAAAACGCGGACGGCAACGGCACCAGCCAGTCGCCGTCGACCCGCGCCTTCTGCGCGAGGCCGCCCCAGTGCGTTTCGCCGACGCCCCAGCCGTTGAGCACGACCCGGTCGCCCGGACGGTGATCCGGGTGCGTGCTCGCTTCGACTTCGCCGACCAGGTCGATGCCCGGCACCATCGGGAACTTGCGCACGACCGGGCTCTTGCCGGTGATCGCCAGCCCGTCCTTGTAGTTCAGCGTCGAATAGCCCACGCGGATCGTCACGTTGCCGGCGGGCAACTGCGCGTCGTCCAGCGTGTGCAGCCTCACGTGCTGGCCGGTCTCGTCCTTGTCGATCACGATGCCCTGGAACATCCGTCCTCCTTTCTAGACCGATCGTCTAGTTAATGGTAAAAAAATTCAGCGTCGAGGCAATCCATTGAAGAAAAACTGCGCGAACAGCGCGAGCGGCTGGTCGCAGCGTTCGAGCTTCGCGCGCAGCACGGCGCCTTCCCAGCCGATCCAGAAGAATGCGGCCAGCTCGGCGGGGGCGGCGGCATCCGCCAGTTCGCCCGCCTGCTGCGCGTCGGCCAGGCATTCGGCGAGGCGGCGCTGCCAGTCTTCGAACGTCGCGCGCAGACGCGCGCGGAAGCTCTCGGGCAGCGTGCCCATTTCCTGGCCGAGGTTGCCGATCAGGCAGCCGCGGTGGTACGCATGGCGGGCCATGCCGTCGCGGGCGTCGTCGACGAACGCGCGCACGCGCGCCAGCGGCGAGCGTTCCAGCTGGCTGAAATGGCGGTCGAGCTTGCGGGCGAAGAACTCGGCGTAGCGGTCGATCAGTTCGAGGCCGAACGCTTCCTTGCTGTCGAAGTAGTGATAGAACGAGCCTTTCGGCACGCCGGCGCGCCCGAGGATCTCGTCGAGCCCGGTGGCCGAAAAGCCCTTTTCGGTGAGGATCTCGAGCCCGGTGCGCAGCAGCATGTCGCGCGTGGCGACGAGGTCGTCGTGCTGCTTGGGTGGCCGGCCGCGGCGGCGCGGCGGATCGATGCGCGTGTCCATGGCCGAATAATAGACCGTTCGTCTCAAAAATCAAGCGGAGGGCGAGCCGGCGTCCGGGCGGATCCGCGGACGCCGTAGCGGCGACGGGGTCAGCCCGTGTACCCGAGCTCGGCGCTGATCAGCGTGGCCTCGTGGCGCAGCGCCGTCGCGACCGGCCCGTCGATCGACGCGTCGAAGCCGCCCGTGGCGCCCAGCGCGGTGAGTGCGCCGCACATATGCCCGTTTGCGTCGAATAGCGCTGCCGACACCGCGCTGATGCCCTTCAGGTTCGTGTCGCGGACGCTGGCGAGGCCGGCCGCGCGGATCTCGCGCTGCAATTTGCCGACCGGATCGCGTCGGTCGAGCTGGGCGCGCAATTCGGCCGGCGCCGATGCAAGCTCTTCTTCCGCGAGTTTCCGCACGCGAGGTTCGTCGAGCAGCGCGAGGAACAGCCGGCCCGTCGCCGACCACAGCAACGACATGACGGAGCCCGCGCGCACGTTGACCGTCACCGGCAGGCCGGGCTCCTCGAACCGCATGATCGTCGGCCCGCGGTTGCCCATGATCGCGACGAAGCACGTCACTTCGAGGCGCTCGCGCAGGCGCACCAGCGACGGCTCGGCGAGTCGTATCGGGTCGGCCATCCGCATCGCGGCGAGCCCGATCGAGATGCATTGCGGTCCGAGCACGTACTGCTGCGTGCCGCGATCCTGCGTGACGAACGACGCTTCCATCAGGCTCGCCAGATATCTGTGCACTTTCGCGGGATTCTCGTCGAGCCGTGCCGCGAGCGCGGTCAGCGTCGCGCGGCCGCCCGATGCCGCGAGTTCCTTCAGCACGAGAAGGCCGGTCGACGCGGATTGAACGCGTTGCCTGCGGTCCCGCTCGGCGGGTGCGGTCTTTTTCGTTCCGGTGATTTTTTTCATACGGCGGATTCTAGCCCGACGGCCGCCGACGGCGGACCGCCAAGGTTTACCCCAGTCCTGCGATTACGCAATGCGTATTAGATTTACGCTAAATCATCGCACCGGAGTCAATCATGTCCGCCATCGAGCATCACGCGTCGTCGAAATGTCCGTTTCATCCCGCGCCGGCAGCGGCGACCGCGCCGAACGGGTGCCCGGTCAGCGCGGCCGCGGCCGCGTTCGATCCGTTCGACGACGGCTATCAGCAGGATCCGCCCGAATACGTCCGTTGGGCGCGCGAGCGGGAGCCGGTGTTTTACAGCCCGAAGCTGGGGTACTGGATCGTCACGCGCTACGACGACATCAAGGCCATCTTTCGCGACAACCTCACGTTCAGTCCGTCGATCGCGCTGGAGAAGATCACCCCGACGGGCGCCGAGGCGAACGCGGTGCTCGCGTCGTACGGCTTCGCGCTGAACCGCACGCTCGTCAACGAGGACGAGCCCGCGCACATGCCGCGTCGCCGTGCGCTGCTGGACCCGTTCACGCCCGAAGCGCTGAAGCATCACGAACCGATGGTGCGCCGGCTCGCGCGCGAATACGTGGACCGCTTCATCGACGACGGCCGCGCGGATCTGGTCGACCAGATGTTGTGGGAGGTGCCGCTTACCGTCGCGCTGCACTTTCTCGGCGTGCCGGAAGAGGACATGGACACGCTGCGCGAATACTCGATCGCCCATACGATCAACACGTGGGGCCGTCCGAAACCGGAGGAGCAGGTCGCTGTCGCGCATGCGGTCGGCAAGTTCTGGCAGTTCGCGGGCAAGGTGCTCGACAAGATGCGCGAGGATCCGTCCGGGCCGGGCTGGATGCAGTACGGGATTCGCAAGCAGAAGGCGCTGCCCGACGTGATCACCGATTCGTATCTGCACTCGATGATGATGGCGGGGATCGTCGCCGCGCACGAGACGACCGCGAACGCGACGGCCAATGCGATGAAGCTGCTGCTGCAGCATCCCGATGCGTGGCGCGACATCTGCGACGACCCGTCGCTGATCCCGAACGCGGTCGAGGAGTGCCTGCGCCACAACGGCTCGGTCGCCGCGTGGCGACGGCTCGCGACGAAGGACGTCACGATCGGCGGCGTCGCGGTGCCCGCCGGCTCGAAGCTGCTGATCGTCACGTCGTCCGCGAATCATGACGAAGCGCGCTTCGCGGATGCGGACCTGTTCGACATTCGCCGGGAGAATGCGAGCGATCAGCTCACGTTCGGCTACGGGTCGCATCAGTGCATGGGCAAGAATCTCGCGCGCATGGAGATGCAGATCTTCCTCGAGGAGTTCACGCGCCGTCTGCCGCACATGAAGCTGGCGGAACAGCGCTTCACGTATGTGCCGAACACGTCGTTCCGCGGCCCCGAGCACCTGTATGTCGAATGGGATCCGGCGGCGAATCCCGAGCGCCGCGACCCGTCGGCGCTGCGCGCGCGCACGGCGGTGCGCATCGGCGAGCCGTCGTCGCACGCGGTGAGTCGCGTGGTGAAGGTACAGCGCGTGTCGAGGTGCGCGGATCGCGTCGCGCAGGTCCGCCTCGTGTCCGGCGACGGTCGCATGCTGCCGCGCTGGACGCCCGGCGCGCATATCGACGTGATCTGTGGCGATACCGGCATCACGCGCCAGTATTCGCTGTGCGGCGACCCGGCCGAGCGCGACGCGTACGAGATCGCGGTGCTGCACGAAGCGCAGGGCCGCGGCGGATCGGCATGGGTGCATGCGAATCTGCGCGCCGGCGACGTGCTGAAGATCCGCGGGCCGCGTAATCACTTCCGTTTCGCGACCGACGCCGGCAAGGCGATCTTCGTCGCGGGCGGCATCGGCATTACGCCGATCAGCGCGATGGCGCGCGAAGCGAAGGTGCACGGCATCGACTACGAGATCCACTATAGCGGCGCACGACGCGCGTCGATGGCGCTGCTCGACGCGCTCACGGCGCTGCACGGCGAGCGTCTGCACGTCTACGTGTCGGACGAAGGTTCGCGCAACGACTTCCGCGCGCTGTTCGCCCAGCCGGCCGACGACACGCGCATCTACGCGTGCGGCCCCGCGCGGATGCTCGATGCGCTCGAAGCGAGTTGCGCGCACTGGCCGCGCGATGCGCTGCGTGTCGAGCATTTCGTGTCGACGCGTGCGGCCCTCGACCCATCGAAGGAGCGCCCGTTCGAAGTCGAACTGAAGGATTCCGGCATCACGCTGACGGTCGCGGCGAACCAGACGGTGCTCGACGCATTGCAGCACGCGAACATCGACGTGCAGAGCGACTGCCGCGAAGGGCTGTGCGGATCCTGCGAAGTGCGGGTGCTGGCCGGCCGCGTCGATCATCGCGACAGCGTGCTGACGCGCGCCGAACGCGACGCGAACGATCGCATGATGACCTGCTGTTCGCGCGCGTGCGGCGGCGAGCGGCTCGTGCTCGAACTCTGAATCCACGGGCGTCGCCGCGGCGTCGCTCGCCCCACGCAAACCACAAAAAAACCGGAGACATGCGCGATGAAGAAGCGTGCCAACCTGATGTTCGCCTGTACCGTCGGCACCACGCTGGAGTGGTACGACTTTTTCGCGTTCGCCGCGTGTGCGGTGCTCGTGTTCGACAAGCAGTTCTTCGTCGTCGGCAATCCGCTCGCCGCCACGCTGCTCGCGCTCGCGACGTTCGCCGTCGGCTTCGTCGCGCGGCCGCTCGGCGGCATCGTGTTCGGGATGATCGGCGACCGCATCGGCCGCCGCAAGACGCTCGTCGTCAGTCTGCTGATGATGGGCATCAGCACGTTCTGCGTCGGCTTGCTGCCGACCTATGCGTCGATCGGCATCGCGGCGCCGCTGCTGCTCGTGCTGCTGCGCATCGTGCAGGGCATCGCGGTCGGCGGCGAAGCGACCGGCGCGATCCTGATGATCGCCGAGTCGATGCCCGGCGCGCAGCGCGGCTTCTGGACCAGCTTCACGATGTTCGCCGGGCCGCTCGCGAACGTGCTGACCGCGTTCGTGATCGGGATGGTGCAGCGATTCTACGGCGATGCCGCATTCGTCGACTGGGCGTGGCGGATTCCGTTCTTCATTTCCGCGCTGCTCGTGATCGTCGGCTTCTGGACGCGCCGGCGCGTCGAGGAATCGGCGGCGTTCGCCGAGCTGTCGGCCGCGCACCAGACGGTCGAGCGCGCGTCGCTGCGCGACACCTGCGCGAGCAACGGGCGGCAAATGGCGCGTGCGTTCTTCGTGAAAGCCGCGGAGAACACGTTCCTGTATCTGTTTTCGACGTTCGCGCTCGGACTCGCGACCGGCTATCTGCACTTCAGCAGACCGCAGGCACTGTCCGCGCTGATGTGGGCGTCGGCGATCGAGGTCGTCGTCATCCTGATTGCCGCGCACGTGTCGGACCGGATCGGACGGCGCCCGGTGCTGATCGCCGGCCTGCTCGGCGCGGCGATCGCCGGTTGTTCGCTGTTCACGCTGTCGCCAGGCAGCGACTACGTTCATCTGCAACTGGCGTTGATCGCGTGCCTGACGTGCCACGGGATCATTCTCGGACCGATGGCCGCGTACATGGCCGAACTGTTTCCGACGCGCGTGCGCTTCACCGCGCTGTCGACCAGCTATCAGCTTGCATCGGTGCTCGGCGGATCGATCGCGCCGATCGTCGGCACGCTGCTCGTCAGCTATACGGGTTCGGCGATCTTTGTCGCCGGCTACGCGATCCTGATGGCGCTGCCGGCGTTCGTCGCGGTGATCGCGTCGCGCGAATCGCGCGGCGAGGACTTCCAGTCACGTTCGATGTCCACCGGCCATGCGGTTGTGCTGACGAACGACCGGCCGCGCTCGACGCATGCGTAAGGAACGCCGCCCGCGTCATGCGGGCGTTCGTACTAACCCTGTTTAAAAACGCTTATCACGGTGAAAAATTCCGCGTAGGAAGCCGCGTCGTTCGGCGTGCGCGTGTGCACGCTCGAGCCGGGCGGGATGCGTACCGAATGGGTCGCGCAGGCGGCGCGCGGCGCTGATCGTCGACCCGTCGCGCCGCGACGACGTGCCGCTGCGCCTGCTGCTCGGCCGTTGCGGAAGCGGCGATCAGATGCCGTAGACGTTCTCGCAGAGCGCGACACTCGCGCCCAGCTTCCGCGATAGATCGGCGGCCGCATCCAGCTGCGGTCGATCCAGTTCACCCGACTCGTGCGCGACGCTGAGGCGCGACGCAGGACCGGACAGCGTCAGCGCCGCCATGAACTTGTCGCCGGCGCCGAAGACCGGCACCGCGAACGCTGCGGTGTGCACATCGCGTGCACCCGCGGTGAAGAGGGGCAGTGCGGGCGGCTTGTCATAGATCGGTTCGCCGAGCCCCCAGAAACGGATCACCTGGCTGATGGCCGTGTCGTCGAGCGGCAGCATCGTGCCCGCGAGCCGCGTTTCACGCAGGCCTTCGGACGGCTCGACCCGAAACAGGCAAAGCCGCTGCCCGTTGTCGTGCACGTAGTACGATGCGCTTTCCTTCGTCAGCGCGGCCAGCGCATGCAGCGCCGGTTCGACCACCGTGGACAGATGGAAGGACTGCTCGTACAGCTTGCCGAGGTACAGCACGCGGTGCCCAAGCGAATAGTTGCCGGACTGCGCGCGCACGACATAGCCCATTCGCTCCAGCGAGTTCATCAGCCGATAGACCGTCGTCTTGTGCATGCCGGAGGCTTGCGACAGTGTCGCGAGCGACTGCGATTCGGCGCCCGGCTTGAAGCAGTCCAGCAGCGAAAGCGCCTTTTCCACGGCAACCACGCCGTCATTTCCCATTCCTTCTCTCCCGTCGACACACAACGGATATTGTACAGAGTAAAACGCTGGTTTACCACGTAAAAGGGTAAACGCCAGTGCCCTGGTATGGGTTGTCTCGTTATAGTGATTTCACTGTGTACACCAGTGTTGTACACAGTACAACGCACAACCCGAGGTCGAGTCATGAGCAAGCCATCCGTCAGTACTTCTCCGATCAATCGCGACATCGAACGCATCTCGCCGGAACTCGTTCAGGCGGCCGCGCGTTACCAGGCCGCGATCCTCGCCGACGTCGCGGGCCGCCGCGGCACGGTGCATGGCCGCGTGCGGCCGCTGTCGCCGAAGATGAAGGTCGCCGGCCCCGCAGTCACGGTCGAAGTCCGTCCGGGCGACAACCTGGCGATCCATGCGGCGCTCGCCGTCGCGAAGCCGGGCGACGTCGTCGTGGTCGACGGCAAAGGCGACATCTCGTGCGCGCTGCTTGGCGAAATCATGGCGGCGCAGGCGAAGGCGAGCGGCATCGCCGGCATCGTCATCGACGGCGCGGTGCGCGACGCGCACGAACTGGCCAACGGCGACTACCCGATCTTCTCGGCCGGCCTCAATCCGTGCGGCCCGACCAAAAGCATCGCGGGGCGCGTGAATGCGCCGATCTCGCTGGGCGGCGCGACGGTCGATCCGGGCGACCTGGTGGTCGGCGACGCCGACGGCGTCGTCGTCATTGCGCGCGCCGACGTCGCGCGCATCGTCGATCTCGCGCAGAAAAAGCTCGACTTCGAAACCGCGCGTATCGCAGCGATCCACAAGGGCGATCTTCGTCCGGGCTGGATCGAGAAGGAACTGCGCGCGGCCGGCATGCTGGCCGAAGGCGAGGCGCTGTGATGCAGACCGCTTCGCATCAGCCCGTGGTCCTCGTGACCGCCGCCGACCTGGCGCCGCAAGCGCTCGAGATGCTTGCGCAGTTCGACGTCGTGTTCGCCGGCAAGCAACCGACCGAGGACGACATCGTAGCGCTCTGCATCGAGCACAAGCCGGTCGCGATCATCGTCCGGTACGGCAAGATCAACGCCCGCATCATGGACGCCGCCGAGCACCTGCAGGTGATTTCGAAGCACGGCAGCGGCATCGACGTGATCGATCAGGACGCGGCTGCCGCACGCGGTATCGCGGTGTGCGCCGCGGTCGGCGCGAATGCGGCCGCCGTCGCCGAGCACGCATGGGCGCTGCTGCTCGCGTGTGCGAAGTCGGTTCCGCAGCTCGATATCCGCATGCGCGAGGGCCATTGGGACAAGGCGACGCACAAGTCCGTCGAACTCGACGGGCGCACGCTCGGCCTCGTCGGACTCGGCGCGATCGGCCGGCGCGTGGCCGCGATCGGTGCGGCGTTCGGCATGAAGGTACTCGCGTTCGATCCGTTCGCGAAGGAAGCGCCGGCCGGTGTGAAGCGCGTGCCGCTCGACACGCTGTACGCGGAGTCGGACGTCGTGTCGCTGCATTGTCCGTTGACGGCCGACAACCGCCGGATGCTCAACCGCGACACTTTCGCGCGTTTCAAGCGCGGCGCGATTCTCGTCAATACCGCACGCGGTGGCTTGATCGACGAAGCCGCGCTTGCCGACGCGCTGGCGAGCGGCCAATTGCGCGCGGCCGGCCTCGACAGCTTCGATGTCGAGCCGATGACGGTGCCGCACCCGTTCCAGCAGATCCCCAACGTGATTCTGTCTCCGCATGTCGGCGGCGTGAGCGATGCCGCGTACGTGAACATGGGCAAGGGCGCGGCCGCCAACGTTCTCGCGGTGCTCGACGAACGCGCGCATAGCGCGGCCTGAACCCTGGACATCGAGGTACGCATGTTTTATCTGACGAGTCCCGACGTGCGCGAAGCCGACGTGTTCACGCGCATGCCGGAGAAGTTTCGCAAGCCGGACGTCCGCACGGAATGGGCGCGCGCGAATCGCGGCGGCATGGTCACGGACTCCTTTCTCGAAGGGCCGGTGTGGGACCCGGACGGCTATCTGTTCGTCACCGACATTCCGCACGGGCGCATTTTCCGCATTTCGCCGTCGGGCGACTGGGATCTCGTCGTCGAATACGACGGCGAGCCCAACGGGATGAAGCGCTTCGACGCATCGCACCTGATCATCACCGACTATCGGAACGGCCTGATGCTGCTCGATATCGAGCGCGGTGAAATTCGCCCGCATCTCGAGCGCCGCAACACCGAGCGCTTCAAGGGCGTGAACGACCTGACGTTCGACTCGGCCGGCAACCTCTATTTCACCGACCAGGGGCAGACCGGGCTGCACGATCCGACGGGCCGCGTGTATCGGCTCTCGCCCGACGGCAAGCTCGACATGCTGCTCGGCACCTGCCCGAGCCCGAACGGGCTCGTCCTGTCGCGCGACGAGAAGGTGCTGTTCGTCGCGATGACGCGCGGCAATGCCGTGTGGCGCATGCCGCTGCAGGCCGACGGGTCGGTCAGCAAGGTCAGTCAGTTCTTCACGTCGTACGGACCGAGCGGTCCCGACGGCCTCACCGTCGATCTCGAAGGCCGCCTGTTCGTCGCGAATCCGGGGCTTGGCCGCGTGTGGGTGCTCAACCATTGCGCGGAGCCCGTCGAGATCCTGACCGGACCGAAAGGGGCGTCGCTCACGAGCGTGTGCTTCGGCGGCCCGGACATGAAGACGCTCTTCATCACCGAATCGACGTCCGGTTCCGTCCTGAAAGCGGACATGCGCATTGCCGGCCCGCTGCCGAAACAGGCCGCGAAACGGGCAGTGAAGCAGGACTGAGACCCACGAGCCGGGAAGCTGCGCGTCGGCTTCCCGCCCGCATGCCGAAAGATCGCGCCGCCAGCCGCGCGACGAAGGAGACAAGCATGACCATTTCGCACGCGCTGCGTGCCGGCGATGACGCCCCACGCGCCGACGCGCCATCCTCGCCGCAGCTTGCCGGCGAAGACTACGCGGCCAGCGAGCGCACGCTCGCCAGGGCGTTCCGGCGCATTCTGCCGTTCATCTTCGTCTGCTACGTGATCAGCTATCTCGACAGGACCAACGTCGGTTTCGCGGCGCTCACGATGAACAAGGATCTCGGTCTGACGGCCGAGCAGTTCGGTGTCGGTGCAGGCCTGTTCTTCATCGGCTATTTCCTGTTCGAGATTCCGAGCAACCTGATCATGCAGAAGGTCGGGGCGCGCGTATGGATCGCGAGAATCATGATCACGTGGGGCCTGTTCTCGATGGCGACGGCGTTCGTCGTCGGACCGAAGAGCTTTGCGGCCGCGCGTTTTCTGCTCGGGCTCGCCGAGGCGGGATTCACGCCCGGCATCTACCTGTATTTCACGCACTGGTTTCCCGGCAAGTGGCGTGCGAAGGTGACGGCCGCCTTCCTCGTCGGCATTCCCGTCGCGAACATGATCGGCTCGCCGGTTTCGGGCGCGCTGCTCGAACTCGGCGGCCTGCATGGGCTGCGCAGCTGGCAATGGCTGCTGCTGATCGAAGGCGTCCCTGCGGTGATGCTCGGCATCGCGTGCCTGTTCGTGCTGGCCGACCGTCCCGAGAAAGCCGCGTGGCTCAATGACGAAGAGAAGGCGTCGCTCGCGAAGCGCCTCGCGTTCGAGCAGCGCGACATCGGCGCGAAGCACGGCAGCACACTGCGCGACGCGATGACGAACTGGCGCGTGTTCGTGCTCGCGTTCGTCAACTTCTGCGGGATCGTCGGCTCGCTCGGCGTCGGCTTGTGGATGCCGCAGATCATCAAGCAGTTCGGCGTCGAACACGCGGTGGTCGGCTGGCTGACGGCCATTCCGTATGCGATCGGCGCCGGCGTGATGCTCTGGTGGGCGCGTCTCGCCAATCGCGCGGCCAACCGGATTCCGTATGTCGCCGGTGCGCTGGCCGTCGCGGCCGTGGCGCTGTGCGCGAGCGCCTTCATTCATGCGCCGGTTTTCAAGCTGATCGCACTGTGCGTCACGGTGAGCGGAATCCTCGCGTTCCAGGCGACTTACTGGGCCATCCCGTCGGGATTCCTCACCGGTCGGGCCGCCGCGGGCGGACTCGCGCTGATCGTGTCGGTCGGCAATCTCGGCGGCTTCGTCGGGCCGTCAATGATCGGTGCGCTCAAGCAATTCTCCGGCGGCTTCACCGCGCCGCTCATCGCCGTGTCGGGTGTGCTGCTGCTCGGCGCGTTGACCATCGCATGGCTCGGCGATCCGGGCTCGGGCGCCGGCGAAGCGCCTGCCGTCCGCGAGGCGTGAATTTGCTTTCGCCAGAACACCCACCCACAAAAAACAGTTTGGAGACTTCATGTCGTCGAATCAGGCCAGCCAGCATTCCCGCCCGAAACCCTGCTTCGTGCTCGGCGCCGTCACCGTCGCGAGCGCGGCCTCGTGGTGCGCTGCCGCGCATGCGCAAAGCAGCGTCACGCTGTACGGCATTGCCGACGTCGGTATCGAGCACATCAACAATACGAATACCGGCGGCGCGCAGACGCGCGAAGCGTCGGGCAATCTGTCCGGTTCGCGCTGGGGACTGAAGGGCGTCGAGGATCTCGGCGGCGGCATGAAGGCCATTTTCCAGCTGGAAAACGGCTTCAACATCAATGACGGCACGACCGCGCAGTCGACGAAAGGCCTCGGTTCGAACGCCGCCACGACGTCGCGGATTTTCGGCCGGCAGGCGTGGGTCGGGCTGGCGTACCGGGGCCAGCAACTGACGTTCGGCCGCCAGAACGCGCTCTTTTACGAACAGGCCGTGGCCTTCGACCCGATGGGCGCGTCGTCGCGATACTCGGTGCTATCGGTCGACTACGCGGCGGCCGCGCGCATCGACAACTCGGTGAAGTACACCGGCGTGTTCGGTCCGCTGACGGCGCAGGCCATGTATAGCACCCGCTACGACACCGGGTACGGCGCCGAGGTGCCGGGCGCGCAACTCACCGGCCGCTTCTTCAGCGGGGCGCTGACTTTCTCGCAAGGGCCGCTCGCCGCGAGCGTGTCGTACGAGCAGCGCAACAGCAACACCGTCGCGACGAACACGGGCACCGAGCGGCGCGCCACGGCGGCCGCGTCGTATGCGATCGGGCCGGTGAAGGGATTCGCCGGTTATCGCTACCTTCGTGCGTCGAATGCGTTCCTGCCGGCGAACCCGATCCGTGTCGCGAACGGCGCCGATGCCAGCGCGGCGAACCTGTACTGGGCCGGCGCGCAATACGCGGTGTCGCCGGCGTTCGTGGTCACGGCGACGGCCTATTACCAGGACGTGCATTCGACGAGTGCCGACCCGTGGCTCGCCGTGCTGTGTGCGGATTATCTGCTGTCGAAGCGCACCGATATCTATGCGACGGCGGGTTTCGCGCGCAACAAGGGCGGCTCCGCGCTCGGCGTGAACGGCTATGGCACGGTCGCGCCCGATCACAACCAGACGGGCGTGGTGATCGGCATGCGCCAGAAGTTCTGAGGCGAGTGCGATGCAGACCGTTCACGCGCCCCATCTGCCGGTCAGGCCCGAGTGGCTCGCATTGCGCGACGAGCCGGTGCTCGAACCCGAACTCGCCATCGTCGACGCCCACCATCACCTGTGGGACCGCCAGACCGGGCGCTATCTCGCGGACGAGTTCGGCGCGGACGTGCGCGGCGGGCATCGGGTCGTGTCGACGGTCTACGTGCAGTGCCGCTCGATGTTGCGCGCAAGCGGGCCGGAGGCGTTCAAGCCGGTGGGCGAAGTGGCATTCGCGAGCGGCATCGCCGCGATGTTCGATAGCGGCGCATACGGCCCCACGCGCTGTTGCGAGGCCATCGTCGGCGGTGCCGATCTGTCGCTCGGCGCGGAACTCGATGCGGTGCTCGACACGATGCTGCAGGTGTCCGGCGGGCGATTGCGCGGCATCCGCAATCCGCTCGCGTGGCATGCGAGCCCCGACGTGCGGTCGAGCCCGGTGACGCCGCCGCGCGACCGGATGTCGGAGCCGGCTTTCAGGCAGGGCGTGACGACGCTCGGCCGCTACGGGCTGTCGCTCGACGCGTGGGTCTATCACACGCAGCTCGACGACCTGTACGAACTCGCGCGCGCGTCCGAGGACGTCGTCGTCGTCATCGACCATTTTGGCGGCCCCGTCGGCGTGGGGCCGCATGCCGGCCGGCGTGCCGAAGTGCATGCGCAGTGGAAACGGCAACTCGCGCGTCTCGCCGCGTTGCCGAACACGCGCATGAAGCTCGGCGGCGCGGGCATGACCGTGTTCGGTTTCGACTTCGCCGCGCGCGCGCTGCCGCCGTCGTCGCAGGACCTGGCGGCCGCGTGGCAGCCGTATTTCGATACCTGCGTCGAGCTTTTCGGCGTCGATCGCTGCATGTTCGAAAGCAACTTCCCCGTCGACAAGGGGATGTTCGGCTATCGCGTGCTGTGGAACGCCTTCAAACGACTCACGTCCGCGATGTCGGTCGACGAAAAGGCCGCGCTGTTCAGCCGGACGGCCGCCTCGACGTATCGCGTCGCGATTCCCGGAGACAGCCCATGAAGACGACTGCAACCGTGGCGACGCAGGACATCGATGCCGCCGCCGCGGAAAAAGGGCTCACGCGCGTGACCGGTATCGAGTGGCGTTCGCTGTCGCTCGCGGGGCTCGGCTGGACGTTCGAGAGCTACGACTCATTCCTGCTGTCGCTGCTGCTGCCGACGCTCGCGCTGCAGTTCGGGCTGAACAAGGCGCAACTCGGCATGTTCACGAGCGTCACGGCGGCCGGACAGATCATCGGCGGCATTCTGTTCGGCTTCGTGTCGGACCGGATCGGGCGCGTGCGCACCGCGCTGCTCTGCGTCGGCATCTACTCGCTGTTTTCCGGCCTGATCGCATTTGCGCCCGATGCGCACGCGTTCGCCACGTTGCGCTTTTTCGGCGCGCTCGGCATGGGCGGGACCTGGACCGCGGGCGCGGCGCTCATCGCGGAGACCTGGCATCCGGGCCGGCGCGGCAAGGGCGGTGCGCTGATGCAGATGGGCTTGCCGATCGGCGCGATTCTCGCGATCGCGATCTCGGGCATCGTCGGCGCCACGCATGGCGGATTGGGCGGCGACGGCTGGCGTCTGCTGTTCCTGATCGGTGCGTCGCCGTTCTTCATCCTGTTCTGGGTCGCGCGCAAGACGCCGGAATCACCGATCTGGCTCGAACGCAGGCACGCGCAGTCGCAGGCTCGCAAGCCCGGCCCGACCAGTCGCGAGAAGCCGAACGTGCGCGGCCTGCTCACCGCCTTCTGCTTCATCTTCTTCCTGCAGTACCTCTACTGGGGCGTATTCACGTGGACGCCGACGTTCCTGATCACGGTGAAGCACCTCGACTTCGTGCATAGCCTGAAGTTCGTGCTGGCGTTGCAGTTCGGCGCGATCGCCGGGTTCCTGCTGTTCTCGGCATGGGTCGACCGGCTCGGCCGGCGGCCGATGTTCCTGGGCTATCTGCTGGTCGGCGCGCTGGCCGTCGGCGTGTATATCGTGTCGGCGAATCCGTTGCTGCTGATGACCGCGATCTTTCTGACCGGCTTCAGCGTGAACGGCATCTTCGCGGGTGCCGGCCCGTTCCTCGCGGAGATCATCGGCAACACGGCATCGCGCGGCTTCTTCATGGGTCTCGCATACAACGGCGGCCGGCTCGGCGGCTTCATCGCGCCGTTGATCATCGGTGCGCTGGCGTCGACGTCGGGCGGCTTCGTGCTCGGACTCGCGACGACGATCGTCGCGTTCGTCGCCGCGGCCGCGGTCGTGCTGTTCGCGCCTGAAACGCGCGGAAAGGCGCTGTCATGAACGTGGCGACGCAAGCGGGATGGGTGAACAGGCTGTTTCCCGCGCTGACGGAGGCATCGCTGCGGCGCTACCTGAGCGGGCAGGTCGCGTCGGTGCTCGGCAGCTGGACGCAGAACGTCACGCTGAATCTGCTGATCTATCACCTGTCCGGCTCGGCGGCGATCCTCGCGCTGCTCAACTTCCTGCTGTACGGGCCGCAGTTGATCGTCGCACCGGTGGCGGGCTCCCGCATCGGCTCGGCCAACGCGCGCCGCGTGACGCTCTGCGTGCTGACGACGTCGCTGCTGCTGACGGGCAGCCTCTTCACGTTGTCGCTGCTTGGCCTGCTCGGCGTGAAGCTGATCCTTGCGCATGCGCTGGCGATCGGCGTGTCGAGCGCGGTGGAAACGCCGGCGCGGCAGGTGCTGCTGCTGACGAGCTTGCAGGATCCGACGCACACGTCCAACGCGGTCGCGATGAACACGATGGTCTACAACGTCGGGCGTATGGTCGGCCCGACCATCGCCGGCTTCGTCTATCCGACGCTCGGCCCGCGGACGTCGTTCGCGATCTATGCGCTCGCGCTGTGCTTCATGGCGGCGTGCGTGCGGTCGATCCGGACCGCGACGGTGGACGGCCCGTCGCGCACGGAAAGCGGCCTGCGCGATGCGGTCGGCTACGTGCTGTCCGATGCGTTCTCGGCCCGCTATCTGCCGATTCTCGCGTGCATCGGCCTGTTCGCCGGCAGCTACCAGACGCTCGTGCCGCTGCTCGCGGACCAGGGCTTTCACGACGCGGCACGCTTTACCGGCGTGTTCTTCGCGTGCGCCGGCGCCGGCTCGTTGAGCGCGGCGGTGCTGCTGTCGTCGGCGTTCGGGCCGCGTGCGTCGCGCCGGCTCATCGCGTATGCGCCGTGGACGGCAGTCGGCGCGCTGGCCGTACTGGCCGCGACGACCGATGCGGCGGGATCGATTCCCGCGTTCTACGCGCTCGGCTTCAGCCTCACGTTCGCGGCCACGTCGACGAACGCGACGATTCAGCGGCAGTGCCC
The DNA here is from genome assembly GCF_003253915.1 of Burkholderia sp. 28_3. Taxonomy (NCBI): domain Bacteria; kingdom Pseudomonadati; phylum Pseudomonadota; class Betaproteobacteria; order Burkholderiales; family Burkholderiaceae; genus Burkholderia; species Burkholderia sp. 28_3. The sequence goes on along the minus strand of NZ_QKZF01000010.1, from coordinate 100,720 downwards.
AGAACACGTGCGCGGCGGGCTCGTCGGGATGTACGGCATGGCCTACAACGGCACGATGCCGTTCGGTTACCTGCTCGTCGGCAGCGCATCGGAGGCGCTCGGCGTGCGACACACCTTCGCCGCCATGGCCGCCGTGCTGGCGTGCGGCGTGGTGGCGGTCATCGCGTGGCAACGGTTCACAGCAACGCGCTCAGGCGCACAATAAACGGAGACAACATGCAAGCCGGTTTCATGGAAGCGTCCGCGATCGAGCGCCGGACCATACGAAAGGTCGTCTGGCGACTCATTCCCTTCTTGATGATCTGCTACCTGCTTGCCTTCATCGACCGGGGCAACGTGGGGATGGCGTCGCTGCAGATGAACCATGACCTCGGGATGTCGGCGCAGGTCTTCGGTTTCGGCAGCAGCCTGTTCTTCATCTCGTACTTCTTTTTCGAAGTGCCGAGCAATCTCGCGCTGCAGAAATACGGCGCGCGAATCTGGATCGCGCGGATCATGATCACGTGGGGCATCGTGTCGGCGGCGACCGCGCTCGTGCACAACGCGACGACGTTCTACGTGCTGCGTTTCCTGCTGGGCGCGGCCGAGGCCGGCTTCTTCCCGGGCGTGCTGCTGTATTTGTCGTACTGGATTCCCGCGCAGTACCGGGCGCGGATCGTCGCGACGTTCATGGTCGCGATTCCGGCCGCGAGCTTCATCGGCTCGCCGATCTCCGCGCTGCTGTTGCAGATGGACGGTGTCTGGGGCCTGCGTGGCTGGCACTGGCTGTTCATCCTCGAAGGCATTCCCACGGTGCTGCTCGGCATCGCGTGCCTGTTCATGCTGACGAACAAGCCGGAGAACGCGAGGTGGCTCGACGACGACGAGCGCGCGTGGCTCTCGAACGCGCTGGCCGCCGGCCACAAGACGCGCAAGAAGGTGCCGTCGTTGCCGCTTTCGCAACTGTTCCGCAACCGCTATGTGCTGTGCCTCGCGCTCGTCGACACGTGTGCTTCCGCGGCAGGCAGCACGCTGTCCGTGTGGCAGCCGCAGTTGCTGAAGTCGTTCGGCTTGACCGTCATGGAAACCGGCCTGCTGAACTCGGTGCCGTACGCGGTGGCCTCGATCCTGATGGTTTACTGGGGCCGGCGCTCGGACCGCCTCGGCGAACGCCGCTGGCACACGGTCGTGCCGATGCTGCTGATCGGCGTGGGCCTGTTCGCGACGTCGCTGAGCGGATCGCTGCTGCCCACGATCTGCATGCTCTGCGCGGTGCTGGTCGGCGCGTATTCGTTCAAGGGCCCGTTCTGGGCGCTCGCGACCGACATGCTGTCCAACAGCACCGTGGCGGCCGGGCTCGCGACGGTCAATGCCATCGCGAACCTGCTCGGCGGCGGGCTGATGGTGAACGTATACGGGTGGGTGAAGGCGGCGACGGGCAGCTACGCGCTCGCATTGATGCCGCTCGCGATCCTCACGCTCGTGAGCGTCGCGACGCTGCTGCTGCTCACGCGCAATCATGCGGCCGGCAAGCTGGTCGGCAAGACGGGGACCATCTGATCATGGCGCGCATCGCGAGACGTGAATTCCTCCGGATCGCCGGCGCCGCGCTGGCTTCGGCTGCATTGCCGAGGCTGGCCGCGGCCGACGAAACGTGGTCGAGCGGCACCGGACGGCCGGCGTTCCGGTTGCCCGACGGGGCGATCGACTGTCACATGCACGTCTACGACGACCGGTTTCCGGTCGCGCCGGGCACGACGCTGCGCCCGCCGAATGCGACCGTCGCGCAATACCGAAGCGTGCTGGCGCGTATCGGCGTGAAGCGCAACGTGGTCGTGACGCCGTCGACGTACGGGACGGACAATCGCTGCACGCTGGCGGCGATCGCGCAGTTCGGCGCCGACGCGCGTGGCGTGGCGGTGGTCGACGGCACCGTGAGCGACGACGAACTTCGGATGCTCGATCGCGGCGGCATCCGTGCGATCCGCTTCAACCTCAGCTATCCGGGTGCGACGACACTCGACATGCTGGCGCCGCTCGCCGCGCGCATCGCGAACCTCGGATGGCACATCGAGCTGGTGGTGCAGGGTGCGCGGCTGCCTGAGCTGGAGCCGCATCTTGCGGCGTTGCCTTGCCCGCTCGTCATCGACCATATCGCGCATGTGCCGCAGCCCGGCGGACTGTCGTCGGCCGCGTTTCGTACCGCGCAACGCCTCGTGGAAAAGGGCCATACGTGGATCACGTTGTCGGGGCCGTACGTCGACAGCAAGACGGGCGCGCCCGCCTACGACGACGTCGCGCCGGTCGCGAAGGCGCTGATCGACATGGCGCCGGAACGCATGCTGTGGGGCACCGACTGGCCGCACCCGACGCAGAAGACGGACAAGCCGGACGACGCAAGCTTGCTGGACGTGATCGCCGGCTGGATCGGGCGGCCGGACTGGCAGCAGCGGATATTCGTCACGAACCCGGCGAAGTTGTACGGATTTGCATAGCGCGGGGAGGAGGTCGGGAAGCTTGAAGCCGCTGACGAAACGATGTCGTCCGCAATCGGAGGATATGTTTGAAGGCGGATGGAGCCAGCGGCTGCTCGGCGGCGGCTACCGCCGACCGCGTCGCGCGGTATCCGGGCAGACGCGCGCGTCGACGGCGACGCAGGCATGTGCGCCGACAAGCGGCCTGCGGCTCAGAGAATCGACCGGTAGGTGCCGCCCTCGACGCGCACCGCGGCGCCATTGGATGCCGCGCCCAAAGGGCTGGCAAGCAGCGCCACCATCGCGGCAATCTCGTCGGCCTCGATCATGCGGGCGATCAGCGAGCTTGGACGATACGTGCCGAAGAAGTGCGATTCGATTTCCGCATCGGTCATATCGGGCCGAGGCGCGGTTTGCCGAAGATACGCGACGATGCCTTCGGATCGCGTGGCGGACGGCAGTACGCTGTTGACGGTCACGCCGGTTCCCTTCGTCAGTTCGGCCATGCCGCGCGAGACCGCGAGTTGGGCCGATTTGCTGACACCGTAGTGCACCATGTCCGGCGGCGTGAACGCACCGACTTCGCTGGACATGAAGATCACACGCCCCCAGTTCTTCGCAAGCATGCGAGGAAAGTAATGCCGTGACAGCCTGACACCCGACATCACGTTGACGTCGATCATTCGCAACCAGTCGTCGTCGGTGATCTCCGCGAACGGCTTCGCTTCGTAGTAGCCGAGATTGTTCACGAGAATATCCGTGTCCGGCTGGGCATCGATCAGTGCCGCGACGCCTCGCTCGCCGCTCACGTCGGCGACGATGCCGCGTACGCTGCCGCGCGGCGCGGCAGCGGAGAGCTCGGCGACGGCTGCGTCGAGCTTGTCTCGTTGCCGCCCCGTGATCGTGACCGCGACGCCTTCCGATGCCAATGTTCGCGCGATCGCCATCCCGATGCCGGCGGTGGCGCCGGTGACGATCGCGGTTTTTCCTTCAAGTTGCAGATCCACGGTTTGCTTCTCCTTTGCTTTACTCATCGAGGAACCGGCACGGCCGGTCCGTTGCACGGCATTACTTGAGCCGCTTCAGCATTTCGCCGGCGACGTCCAGCGCCGACGCCGGATTCTGTCCGGTGATCAATTCGCGGTCGGTCACCATGTGCGCGGTAAACGGCACCTCGTTGCTGCTATAAACGCCACCCGCGCGTTGCAATGCGGTCTGCGGATAGAACTTCATCGCGCCGCCGCCGAGCAGCCCTTTGGCTTGCTCTTCTTCCGCGTTGCTGATCACCGTCATCCGGTAACCGGCATAGATCCATTTCATGTCGCCGTCGCCCGCGTTTCCCGCCGCGAGCTTTCGCGTGAAGCCCGGCGCATCGGGCAGGGTCGACAGCAGCGCAATCGGGCCGTGGCAAACGAGCGCAGTGGTCTTGCCGCGCGCGTGAAAGTCGGCCAGCAATCTGCCGACGGCGGCACTGGTCAACAGGTCCTGCATCGGCGCATGGCCGCCGGGAACATAGACGGCATCGAAGTGCGCGTAACCGATCTGCTCCACCCGCGACAGGCTGATCACCGGGGAGTGCGCGCGCGACGTGATTTGCAGCCGGTCGAGCAACGCGCGGTAGTCGCGCATCGCGTTTTCGTCGCCGTTGAAGTACATCTTGTCGGCCGACGTGACGTCCAGCGTCGGCGCCTTGCCCTCCGGCGTCGCGAAGGTCACCTGGTGGCCGGCATCGAGCAGCGCCTTCACGGGCTGCATCAGCTCGTTCAGGTAGAAGCCCGTCGCGAAGACCTTGCCGTCCTTCAGGTCGAGGTGGTCGGAATCCGACAACACCACAAGCACGTTGGCAGCGTGGGCGCCGTATGCGGCAATGCCGAGGATTGCCGCAACGGCGAGCTTGCGCATCGAATACATCGCTTTCTCCATCGGGAAGTTTCAGGCTTGTCGTGAACGGGTGAGCAACAGATGACGCATCGCGGCGCCCACGCCGGAAGCCGACTGCGGGTTCTGGCCGGTCACGAGCCGTCCGTCGACGACGACCTTTGCGGTCCAGTTCGGTGCGGGATCGTGAAGTGCGCCACGCTGCCTCAACGTACTCGCGAGCAGGAAGGGGACCACGCGATCGAGCTGGACCGCCCGTTCTTCTTCGTCCGTGAATGCGCTCAGATTCTTTCCGGCGACGAGATAGGTACCGTCGTCGAACTTCACGTCGACCAGTGCGGCCGGGCCGTGACATACGGCACCAACCACGCCACCCGCTTCATAGATCGTGCGCGTCACCTTCTCCACGTCGGCGTTGCGGGGAAAATCCCACATTGCGCCATGACCGCCGGCAAAGAAGACCGCCGCATATTTCGACGCGTCGACGTCGCCGAGCCGCTGCGTGTGGCGCAGTGCGTCTCGGAACGCGGCATCGCTCCAATACCGGGCGTTGATTTCGTCATCGAGATCGAGCCCGTCGACGGGCGGTTCACCGCCCTGAATCGATGCGAATTCGACGGGAATGCCGGCCGCGTCGAGTTCGGCCAGCGGATGCGTCACTTCGCCGAGATAGAAACCGGTCGGCTCCCCGGTCGAGCCTTTCCTTGCGTGGCTCGTGAGTACGAATAGAACCGACAGATCCTGCCGGTCGCGATGTTCGCCATTCATGCTGTGCTCCTGGATTTCAATGGGTGACTCGACGATGCAGTCACGACGCACGCACTTTATTTGGCTCGTTCGCGGAGATAAACTGGCGGAAAAGTAAAGCTTTTGTTCTTTGGAGGACAAGATGGCGCGCAAATTCGACCATCTCGGTGACGTGGAAGCATTCGTGACGGTGGTCGAAAAAGGCTCGATGACTGCCGGCGCGGTGGCATTGGGCAGCACGCCTTCCGTGTTGAGCCGGGCCATCACACGCCTGGAAGCCCGGCTGGGCACGCAGTTGCTGCGTCGCTCCACGCGGCGGTTGAGCCTGACGGAGCACGGCCGGCTCTATCTGGAACAATCGCGCGCGGCGTTCCTGCTGATCGATGACGCCGAGCGGGCCATTCAGGGGCACGGCGGTACCTTGACCGGCCATGTCCGGCTGAGCGTACCCACGACGTACGGGCACTATCGTCTGCCGCCGCTGCTTCGGCGGTTCACGCGGGAACACCCGCACGTTCGCGTGGAGTTGAACATCGCGAACCGGAACGTGGATCTCGTGGCCGAGGGCTTCGACCTGGCGATCCGTCTGGGCGAATTGCCGGACAGCGGTCTGGTCGCGCGCAAGCATCGAGGATGCGGCACTGTGCCTGGTCGCGTCGCCCGAGTATGTCGCGCACGCCGGCACGCCCGGAAATGTGGCCGACCTGGAGCACCATCTTTGTTTGCCGTTCATGCTGCCCAGCAGCGGCCGTATCGCACCCTGGGTATTCCGCGACGGCGATCAGGACATCGATTGGCTGCCGGCTTCGAACGTCGCGGTGTCCGACGATGTGCTCGGTGTCGTGTCGATGGCGCAGAGCGGCGCCGGTATATGCCAGACCTACGACTTCATCGTTCAGGATCGGATCCAGGCCGGACATCTCGTCGAAGTGCTGCCCCATCTGCGCGGTCGCACACGGCCGTTTTCGGTCGTCTATGCGCCGCATCGCCGTCTGTCGGCCGCGTCCCGCAACTTGATCGACATGTTGGTCACGTCGGCATCCGAGGCTTGAAGTGCCGGCAATGCCGACGCGAGATTCGACGTGGCGTGACGGGTGCTGCATCGGATGCCTGTATTCGCATCTCATCGAAAGCGACACGAGCCGGACCGAAGCCCCGTATTAACCCTGATTAAAAACACTTATCACGGTGAAAAATTCCGCATCTTCTTGAACCGATATCGGCTCGCTATAGTGGCTCGCTTTCCCGCACGCATCCGCGGCGTGCGCAGACAAACGGCAGGAGCCCCTTGATGACCACCGATACCCGCTTCACCGAAGTCGAGGATCTGATGCCCGCCGCCGGCGGGCTGCGCGAGATCCGTCACCACATCCATCACCACCCCGAACTCGCGTACGAAGAGCACGACACGGCCGCGCTCGTCGCGGACAAGCTCGAGCAATGGGGCTGGCAGGTGACGCGCGGCGTCGGCAAGACGGGTGTCGTCGGCACGCTGAGGGTGGGCGACGGCACGCGCAGCATCGGCATTCGCGCGGACATGGACGCGCTGCCGATCGTCGAGGCGACCGGCCTGCCGTATGCGAGCGGCACGCACGGCAAGATGCACGCATGCGGCCACGACGGCCACACCACGATGCTGCTCGGCGCCGCCCAGCATCTCGCGAAGACGCGCCACTTCTCGGGCACCGTGCACCTGTATTTCCAGCCGGCGGAAGAGCACGGCGTCGACAGCGGCGCGAAGAAGATGATCGACGACGGCCTGTTCGAGCGTTTCCCGTGCGATGCGGTGTTCGGCATGCACAACCATCCGGGCGCGGCGCCCGGCGTATTCCTCACGCGGCGCGGCCCGTTCATGTCGGCGGGCGACAAGGCGATCATCACGATCGAAGGCGTCGGCGGCCACGCGGCGCGGCCGCACCTCACGGTCGATCCGGTCGTCGTCGCGGCGAGCATCGTGATGGCGCTGCAGACGATCGTCGCGCGCAACGTCGACCCGTCGCAGCCGGCGGTCGTCACGGTCGGCTCGATGCACGCGGGCACCGCGAACAACGTGATTCCGAACGGTGCGCGCCTCGAGCTCAGCGTGCGTTCGTTCAGCCCCGACGTGCGCGCGCTGCTCAAGCGCCGCATCACCGAGCTGGCCGAAACGCAGGCCGCGAGCTACGGTGCGACTGCCAACGTCGAGTACATCGAAGGCTATCCGGTCGTCGTCAATACGGATGCCGAAACGGATTTCGCCGCGCAGGTCGCGCGCGAACTCGTCGGCGATGCGCACGTGGTCGAGCAGGCCGACCTGCTGATGGGCAGCGAGGATTTCGCGTTCATGCTGCAGCAGCGACCGGGCTCGTTCGTGCGGCTCGGCAACGGCGAAGGCGAGGACGGCTGCATGGTGCACAACCCGAAATACGACTTCAACGATCGCAACCTGCCGATCGGCGCGGCGTTCTGGACGCGCCTCGTCGAGCGTTACCTCGGACAGTGATCGCGGCGGCGGCGCGCGGCCGGCGCTTCCGGCCGCATTGACAGGAGAGGATAGCGATGCAGAAGGACCATCTCGCGCTGCACCCCGCGACGACGGACGCCGCCGACACCGGCGCGCCGGGCGCGCCTGCCGTCACGCGGCGCGGCGCGATCGCCGCGGCCGTGATCGGCAACTGGCTGGAATTCTTCGATTTCACCGTGTACGGCTTCTTCGCGGTGCTGATCGGCAAGCTGTTCTTCCCGTCGAGCGACCCGACCACGTCGCTGCTGCTGTCGGTCGCGACGTTCGCCGCCGGCTTCTTCACGCGGCCGCTCGGCAGCGTCGTGCTCGGCGTCTACGCGGACCGCAAGGGACGCAAGGCCGCGCTGAACCTGACGATCATGCTGATGGCGCTCGGCACCGGCCTGATCGCGATCGCGCCGACCTATGCGCAGGTGGGCGTCGCCGCGCCGCTGCTCGTCGTGTTCGCGCGCTTGCTGCAGGGTTTCTCACAGGGCGGCGAATTCGGCGCGGCGACGTCGACGCTGCTCGAACAGGGCGGCACGTCGCGTCGCGGGTTCCGCGCGAGCTGGCAGCTCGCGACGCAGGGCGGCGCCGCGCTGATGGGCTCGGGCTTCGCAGCGCTGCTGTCGAACACGATGACGAAGGATGCGCTGGAAGGTTGGGGCTGGCGGCTGCCGTTTCTCGTCGGCGTGCTGATCGCGCCAGTCGGGATGTTTTTGCGCCGCCGGCTCGCGGACGATGCGCCCGGCGACCGCCATCACGGCATCGAGCGCGGCGTGCTGCACGAACTGTTCTCGAAGCACACGCGCACGGTGTTGCTGCTGATGCTCACGGTGATGGGCGGCACGGTGTCGACCTACATCCTGACCTTCTACATGCCGACCTACGCGATCCATACGCTCGGCCTGCCGATGAAGCTGTCGATGTTCGTCGGCGTCGCGTCGGGCTGCGTGATGCTGGTCACGTGCCCGCTGTTCGGCTGGCTGTCGGACCGGCTCGGCAGCCGCCGCCTGCCGATCTTCGTCGGCCGCGGCGTGCTGGTCGCGCTGCTGTTCCCGGCGTTCTGGCTGATGAACCATCATCCGACGCTGTCGGTGATCCTGCCGCTGACCGCGCTGATGCTGCTGTTCTATTCGCTCGGCTCCGCATCGGAAATGGCGCTGATGTGCGAGTCGCTGCCGCGCCACGTGCGCGCGACGGGGATCTCGATCGCGTATGCGCTCGCGGTGACGATCTTCGGCGGCACCGCGCAGCTGATCGCGACCTGGCTCGTGAAGACGACCGGCAGCAAGCTCGCGCCGGCCGGCTACGTGGCCGCGTGCGTGGTGCTGTCGCTGGTCGCGGTCGCGATGCTGCGCGAGACGGCGCGGGAATCGCTGGACTGACGTGCGAGGCGCGATGCGGGCCGCGACGCGGCCCGATGCGCTTACCGCCCGCGCACGACCCTCAGATACGACGCGAGCATCGTCGCGAGTTCCTGCGCGGCCGGCGTCAGCGGCACGGCCGCGCGCTGCAGCAGGCACACGTCCTGCGCGTCGGCCCGTTCGCGCACCGATATCTTCGCGAGCGCGCCGGCGAACGGCCCGTGCCGCGTGATCGCTTCGGTTTCGAGCGCGAGCGAATCGGTCTGCGTGACGATCTGCAGCGTCTCGAACATCCCCTCGACGGTCGCGAGAATCTTCGGCGGCGGCTGGCCGTGCGCGTCGAAGTACGCCAGCAGCCGGTTGACGACCGGGTCGGCGCTCAGGTTCGGCGAGCGCGTGGACACCCATCCATAGGCGGCCAGCTCGGCGAGCGATTGCGCATGCATCGCCGGGTGCCCGTTGCGGCACACGACCACCGGCGCCGACGTGCGCAGCGGCGTGACCGCGAGATCGGTCGTGTCGGTCTGCTTCGCGACCAGCGCGATCGCGAAATCGACCGCGCTTTCGCGCAGCCAGCCGATCATCATCCGCGACGTGCCGGTGCGCAGGTGCACGTCCACCTTGTCGAAGCGCGCGCGGAACGCGGTCAGCACCGGCGCGAACGCGTCGATCAGCGGCTCGGTCACGAGGCCGAGCGTGACGGTGCCTTCGTAGGCGCCGCTCAACTGACGGATTTCCCGCTCGACCTGCTCGCATTCGCCGAGGATCGCACCGGACCGCGCGAGCAGCCGCTGGCCGACGGCCGTTGGCACGATCCCGCGGTTGGTACGCGTGAACAGCGTCGCGCCGAGCGTCGCCTCGAGGCCCTGCAGTTGCTGCGTGACGCCGCTTTGCGCGAGATCGAGCGCGCGGGCGGCCGCGCGCAGGCTGCCGTGCTCGACGACGGCCTGGAAGATGCGGAGCTGGGACAGCGTGAACGCCATGGGAAGCAGCGAGGCCGGTGATCGGAAATACCGATCATGATAAGTCAGCCGATGGTTCCGGCGCTGGCCGCGGGCTTCTACGATCGCAGGCAGTCCGGCTCATGCCGTTCGTTCCTTTTCCTGCCTATCGTCGACCATGAAACGTTTCCTTGCCCCGCTCGTTTCCCTGTGCATTGGCCTGGCCGCCACGTCCGCGTCCGCGCTCGATGCGCCCGTGGTGCGACTCGGCATCGACCCGACCTACCCGCCGATGGACGCGAAGGCGCCCGACGGCAGCCTGAAGGGCTTCGACGTCGATCTCGGCAACGAAATCTGCCGCCGCGCGCAGTTGCGCTGCCAGTGGGTCGAGCTCGAATTCTCCGGGATGATCCCCGCGTTGCAGGCGCGCAAGATCGACGCGATCCTGTCGTCGATGGCGATCACCGCGAAGCGCGAGAAGCAGATCCTGTTCTCGTCGAAGCTGTTCCGCTTCAAGTCGCGGCTCGTCGCGCGGCCCGGCAGCGGGCTCGACGGCACGGCGGCGTCGCTGGCCGGCAAGCGCGTCGGCGTGCAGTCCGGCACGCAATTCGAATCGTGGGCGCTCGCGCACTGGGCGCCGGCCGGCGTCGGCGTGGTGCCGTACAAGAGCCAGGACGACGTGTTCGCCGATCTCGTCAACGGCCGCCTGGACGCGGCGCTGCTCGGCACCGTGGAAGCCGATTACGGGTTCCTGCGCCAGCCGCGCGGCAAGGGTTTCGCATTCGTCGGCGCGCCGCTCGACATGGGCGATCGCGGCGTCGGCATCGGCATGCGGCAGTCCGATACCGCGCTGAAGGCGTCGATCGACGGCGCGATCGCGTCGATGCTGAAGGACGGCACGTACAACCGGATCGCGAAGCAGTATTTCGATTTCAACCCGTACGGCGACTGAGCGCCGTGCCGGCCCGTTGCCCCGATTCCCTGCTTTCATCCATTCGAGACCCTCGATGCAGATTCGCACCACGCCACTCCTGTCGCCGTCGATCGGCACGCAACGCACGCTGACGAGCTTTCATTTCGGGCCGGCCGACAGCGGCCGCAAGATCTACCTGCAGGCCGCGCTGCACGCGGACGAGACACCCGCGATGCTCGCGGCGGTCGTGCTCAAGCAGCGCCTCGCGCAGCTCGACGCCGAAGGGCGGCTCGCGGCCGAAATCGTGCTCGTGCCGGTGTCGAACCCGGTCGGCCTCAATCATCATCTGCTCGGGCAGTTCATCGGCCGGTTCGATCTCGCGAGCGGCCGCAACTTCAATCGCGGCTTCCTGCCGCTCGCGGAGATCGCCGCGCGTGCGCGCGACCGGCTGGGCGACGACGGCGCGCGCAATCGCGCGATCGTGCGCGAATGCGTCGGCGCGGCGCTCGACGAAATCGCGCCGCGCACCGAATTCGATGCGCTGCAGCTGGCGCTGCTGAAGCTGTCGCACGACGCCGACGTCGTGATCGACCTGCATTGCTCGCTCGAAGCGGTGATGCACGTCTACACGAGCGATACCGCGTGGCCGGAGGTCGAGCCGCTCGCGCGTTATCTCGGTGCCGAGGTGTCGCTGCTCGCCGAGGATTCGGGCGGCCATGCGTTCGACGATGCACATCATCTGCTGTGGTCACGGTTGCGCGCGTATTTGCCGGACGGCACGCCGATGGCGGCCGGCACCGTGGCCGTGACGGTCGAGTGCCGCGGCCAGCGCGACGTGACGTACGAATACGCGCAACGCGACGCCGGCGCGCTCGTCGACTATCTCGTGTGGTGCGGCGCGGTGCGCGGCGAACGCGCGCCGCTGCCGCCGCTGGCCGCGCCGGCCACGCCGCTCGCGGGCAGCGAGCAGTTTTATGCGCCGGTGAGCGGGATCCTCGTGCACCGCGCGGCGATCGGCGCGACGATCCGTGCCGGCGATCCGCTGTTCGACATCGTCGATCCGCTGACGGACGCGATCACGACGATCTCGAGCGCGACCGATGGCGTGTTCTACATGCGCCGCGCGATCCGCTTCGTGACGGCCGGCGCGCCGCTCGGCCGCGTGACGGGCACGGTGCCGGTGCGAAAGGGGATGCTGCTGGGCGCGTGATCGAGGCGGTGGCCTGCCGACGCGATGCAATTTCGTTCTCGTCAGATTGACCGTGTTCGAGCGCGTTACTAAATTGTGCGACGCGGAGTGCGCTCCGTGTTCCGTGAGAAGAACGTTGCAGAGATCAGAGTTTGAGCGGGCGGCCTGTGCCGCCCGTCTTTTTTTGTTCGGTGACTTGTCGTGTCACGGATACGACGATCGGGCAGGGTGCTCAGCCACGTCGCGCCACCAGCTCCGATACCGTCTGCGCGGCCTGCTGCAGCGGCCCGAGAAACTCCTTCACCATCTGCTTCGCGGTATGCCGCTGCGCGTTGCCGCTGATGTTCATCGCGGCGATGACCTGCCCGCGCCGGTTGCGGATCGGCGCGGACAGCGACATCAGCCCCACTTCGAGTTCCTGGTCGACCACGGCCCAGCCCTGCTGGCGCACCTGCGCGATCGCCGCCTTCAGTTCGCCGATGTCGGTGATCGTGCGCGGCGTGTGCGCGCGGATGGCGCTCTGCGCGAGCGTGTCGTCGAGCGTCGCATCGTCGAGCGCGGACAGCAGCACGCGGCCCATCGACGTGCAGTATGCAGGCAGCCGGCTGCCGATCGACAGGTTGATCGTCATGATCTTGCGGGTCGGCACGCGCAGTACGTAGACGATCTCGGTGCGGTCGAGCACCGCGGCCGAGCAGCTTTCGTGGATCTGCGCGGACAGTTGCTCCATCACCGGATCGGCGAGATTCCAGAACGGCATCGACGTGAGATACGCGAAGCCGAGCTCGAGGATCTTCGGCGTGAGCCGGAACAGCCGGCCGTCGGCCTCGACGTAGCCGAGCGTCTGCAGCGTGAGCAGGATCCGGCGCGCGCCCGCGCGCGTGAGGCCGGTGGCCGATGCGACCTCGGTGAGCGTCTGTTCCGGGCGTGCCGCGTCGAACGCGCGGATCACCGCGAGGCCGCGCGCGAACGACTGCACATAGGAGTCGCCGGGTTTCGTCTGAATATCGTCGGTTGTCATGAGCGCCTGGAATGTCGTGCAGCCGAGAAGATAGCGCATGGGGCCCGACACGCCAACCGCCTGGCCGACCGTGCCCTTGACAGGTCGTCCCCGCACTCCCTATGATGCGTTGAACGTTCGATACACGATCTTATGTTCGTATGTAGAACATTTAAGCGCATCCCGGCGGGCAATGCAAGGGGCGCGCCCTGTTCATTTCCCAGCCTTTCACGGGACCGGAGACACTGATGACCGAAGCTTTTCTGTGTGATGCGATCCGTACGCCGATCGGGCGTTACGGTGGTGCACTGTCCGGCGTGCGCGCCGACGATCTGGGCGCGGTGCCGCTCAAGGCGCTCGTTGAGCGCAACCGCGACGTCGACTGGACGGCGATCGACGACGTGATCTACGGCTGCGCGAACCAGGCCGGCGAGGACAACCGTAACGTGGCACGCATGTCGGCGCTGCTGGCGGGCTTGCCGGAGGGCGTGCCGGGTTCGACGATCAACCGCCTGTGCGGTTCCGGGATGGACGCGGTCGGCGTGGCCGCGCGCGCGATCAAGTCGGGCGAAGCCGCGCTGATGGTCGCGGGCGGCGTCGAGAGCATGACGCGCGCGCCGTTCGTGATGGGCAAGGCTGCGAGCGCGTTCGCGCGCCAGGCCGACATCTACGACACGACGATCGGCTGGCGCTTCGTCAATCCGTTGATGAAACAGCTGCACGGCGTCGATTCGATGCCGGAAACCGCCGAGAACGTCGCGGTCGACTACAACGTCAGCCGCGCGGATCAGGACCTGTTCGCGCTGCGCAGCCAGCAGAAGGCCGCGCGGGCGCAGCAGGACGGCACGCTGGCCGAAGAAATCGTGTCGGTCACGATTGCTCAGAAGAAGGGCGATCCGGTGATCGTGTCGCGCGACGAGCATCCGCGCGAGACGTCGCTCGAAGCGCTCGCGAAGCTGAAGGGCGTCGTGCGCCCGGACGGCTCGGTGACGGCCGGCAACGCGTCGGGCGTCAATGACGGCGCCGCCGCGCTGCTGCTGGCGAACGAGGCAACCGCGAAGCGCTTCGGCCTGACGCCGCGCGCCCGCGTGCTGGGGATCGCGACGGCCGGCGTCGCGCCGCGCGTGATGGGCATCGGCCCGGCGCCGGCTACGCAGAAGCTGCTCGCGCGGCTCGGGATGACGATCGACCAGTTCGACGTGATCGAGCTGAACGAAGCGTTCGCGTCGCAAGGTCTCGCGGTGCTGCGCATGCTCGGCGTCGCCGATGACGATCCGCGCGTGAATCCGAACGGCGGCGCGATCGCGCTCGGCCACCCGCTCGGCGCATCGGGCGCGCGCCTCGTGACGACCGCGATGTACCAGTTGCATCGCACGAACGGCCGCTTCGCGCTGTGCACGATGTGCATCGGCGTCGGCCAGGGCATCGCGATCGCGATCGAACGCGTCTGAGCGGCGTAATGCGGTGATGCGGGCGGTGCGCGGCCGGATCCGCGCCGCTTGACCGCTGCGCCGTTTCCGCCACGATGGGCGGCACGAGGTGTCTCGTGCCGCCCATCGTCGTTAACCGGCCTGCGACGCTTGCCTGAGCCGCGCGTCGAGGGCGTCGATCTCGGTGTCCGCGAACACCTCGATGCCATGCGCGCGCAGCAGCGCCGCCGTGACGCCGGCGCCCGCGTGGCGCCGGTTCTCGAAACTTCCGTCGTAAATGAACGTGCTGCCGCACGACGGGCTGCCGTCGGCGAGGATCGCGAAGCGGCAATCGTGCGCCTGCGCGAGGGCCAGCGCGGTTTGCGCGCCGGCAACGAACGGGGTCGTCACGTCGGTGCCGTTCACGTCGACGATACGTGCGTGACCCGACAGCACCTGCTGCCCCGATGCGCCGCCGGCGATCTCGGCAGGCGGGCGCGGCACGCCGAGGCCGCCCGCGAGTTCGGGGCAGACGGCCACGAGCCGCCCTTCGCGTTGCCAGCGTTCGAGCGCTTCGTGCGCGGCGGTCTTCGCCGCGCCGTTGTAACGCACCGGATGGCCGACCACGCACATGCTGACGAGGATCTTCGGCGGGGCGGGCGGTGGCGGCTCGTGGTTCAATGTCGCGCTCCGTGACGGTTGATGGCGATTGTGGCAGAGCGAAAAATTCTACGCGTCATTCCCGTGCCGGGCCGTCAGGCCGTCGGCCCTTCGAGGTGAATGTCCTCGGGCTCGAGCGCGTAAAGCTCGGGATCGGGCGCCATGCTGACCGTGAAGCCGAGCCGCAGGTAGAAGTCGATCGTGTGCCGCGACGGCGTGGCCGACACATACAGGCGCTCGGTGCCCATTGCACGTGCCTGCACCTGGGCCGCGCGATAGAGCTGTACGCCGAGCCCGCAGCCGCGCCAGTCGTGGCTCACATGCAGGAATTTCAGCTGCAGCATGTCGCGCCGCGGGCCGAGCGGCCGGCTGTCGACGACGACGGCCGCGACGAGCCGCGTGCCGTCGAACCGGCCGAGAAACCAGCCGCCGCGGTCGTGGCAGTCGAGCAGGATTGGCGTGTAGTGATCGGCTTCGCCGTCGGGCCAGCCGGCCACGTCGTAGAACTCGGGCACGAGATGCAGCGCGCCGTCGCGCAGCACGTACAGGTGCTCGATGATTTCGCGGCGGTCGATGGTCCACACGAGCGGCACGTCGTCGCGGGCCAGCAGGCGGGCCGACAGCGCGTCGCGTTCGGCGGCGGTGCGGCGGGTCATGCGGCCGCCCGCTGCGCGGCGATTGCGTACATCAACGGCAGGCGCGGCATGCCTTCGGGCGGCACCATCCGGCGGCCCTCCAGCTCGCGCATGCCGTCGAAGCCCTTCCAGCCGTTCGCGTACGGATATTCGTTCAGGCGCTCGATCGTGAGCCCGGCCGAGATCAGCGCATTCACCACGTCGCCGATGCCCCACATGAACTCGTAGCTCGGATGCGGGTTCGCGAAATCGACGATGCCCGGGTGGTCGTGCTGCGCGCCGAGCCCCGTGCCGGACGCCGCGACGTAATCGCCGACGCCCGCGGGTTCCTCGGTCGCGTCGCCGTTGAAGTAGTCGTAGCGCGGTTGCCACTGTTCGTCGAAATACAGTGAGAACGGATGGAACTCGATCATCGCGAAGCGGCCACCCGGTGCGAGCAGCGAGGCGATCCCGCGCGCCCATGCGCTCAGGTCGGACAGCCAGCAGATCGCGCCGTACGACGTGAACACGCGATCGAAGCGCTCGCCGCGCGCGGCGGCTTCGGGCATCCAGTCGAGTACGTCGGCGCGCTCGAACCGCGCGGGCAGGCCCGCGTCGGCCGACAGTCGCCGCGCGAAGTCGATCGCCTCGTCGGAGATGTCGACACCGGTTGCATCCGCGCCGTCGCGCACGAGGCTCAGCGTGTCCTGCCCCGCGTTGCATTGCAGGTGCAAGAGCCGCAGACCGGTGAGATCGCCGAGCAGTTCGCGTTCTTCCGGAAACAGCGTCGAGCCGCCATTGCGGAAAAATGCAGCCTGATCGCCTTTATGGCTGTTATGCGCGACCGTCGCCGTATTCCAGGACAGCCGATTCAGTTCGTGCAATGCCTTTTTCATGGAATTCGAATTCAGGTGGAATGGAGCAGGATAAGTCAAATCGTTTCGCCGCGCGCAACGGATGCTGGCATTGGCGCATCGGGCCGAGCGTTGTGGCAAGTTGATAAACGCGTGTCGGGATTATCGCCGGATTATTTGATCGAAATCATGGCAATGGCTGGATTGCCCATTTTATGCGCAAAGGAATTAAGGTTTTCCGATGAATTGCCGACAGTAAGGACGAGAGTGTCGTAAAGCGTTCAACCGTTTTTCGGCTACTGAGCGCGACTTCAGCGCGGCGCGGACGACAGATCCGCCTTTCGGAGCCTTGCATGCGCAACAACCAGCCCGTTACCCAACAGGAATTCGATTTTCCCGACGACGTCACGCTGATGTCGACGACCGATGCCGACAGCATCATCACCTACGCAAACACGACGTTCGCGCAGGTGAGCGGGTTCTCGAACGAAGAGCTCGTCGGCCAGCCGCACAACGTGGTGCGTCACCCGGACATGCCGAAGGAGGCGTTCGCCGATATGTGGGCGACGCTCAGGCGCGGTGAGCCCTGGACCGCGCTCGTGAAGAACCGCCGCAAGAACGGCGATCACTACTGGGTGCGCGCGAACGCGATTCCGGTGATGCGCAACGGCGCGCCGCAAGGCTACATGTCGGTGCGCACGAAGGCGCCGCACGACGAGACCCAGGCCGCGGAAGCGCTGTATCGCGCGTTTCGCGAAGGCAAGGCCGGCCGGCGCCGGTTCCACAAGGGGCTCGTCATCCGTACCGGGCTGCTGCGGCTCGCATCGCTGTCGCAGACGATGTCGGTGCGCGCACGCGTGCATTCGGCGCTGTGCGTGCTGGCGCCGGCCGTCGTCGGCGCGGGCTGGGCCTGCGGGCTGGCCGGCGGCGGGCTCGCGGCGTTTGCCGGCGTGACGGTCGGCGTGGCGGCGGCCGCCGGCTGGTGGCTCGACGCGCAGATCGTGCAACCGCTGAAACGGCTGCACGAGCAGGCGCTGAACGTCGCGACCGGCGAGAGCCGGCGCGGCGTGCGGATGAATCGCGTCGACGAGATCGGCATGACATTGCGCACGATCAACCAGCTCGGGCTGATGTTCCGCTGGCTCGTCGACGACGTCAGCGAGCAGGTGCACAACGTGCAGCGCGCGAGCAACGAGATCGCGCAGGGCAACAACGATCTGAGCGCGCGCACCGAGCAGGCCGCGTCGAGCGTGCAGGAAACGGCCGCGTCGATGGCCGAGATGACGGCCACCGTGTCGAGCAATGCGGAGACGGCGCTGCAGGCGAATCAGCTGTCCGTGTCCGCGAGCGAGGCGGCCGAGCGCGGCGGGCAGGCGGTCAGCGAGGTCGTCGCGACGATGAGCGAGATCACCGACAGCTCGCGCAGGATTGCCGACATCATCGGCGTGATCGACGGCATCGCGTTCCAGACCAACATCCTCGCGCTGAACGCGGCGGTCGAGGCGGCGCGTGCGGGCGAACAGGGTCGTGGTTTCGCGGTGGTCGCCGGCGAGGTGCGCGCGCTCGCGCAGCGCAGCGCGAACGCCGCGAAGGAAATCAAGACGCTGATCGGCGCGAGTGTCGAGCGGGTCGAGTCGGGTGCGCGGCGCGTGGACGAGGCGGGCCGGACGATGGAGGACATCGTCACGCAGGTGAAGCGCGTGTCGGATCTGATTGCGGAGATCAGCTCGTCGACGGCCGAGCAAAGTACGGGTGTCGCGCAGGTCGACCAGGCGGTCGTGCACCTGGACAACATCACGCAGCAGAACGCGGCGCTCGTCGAACAGAGCACGGCGGCGTCGGAGAGCCTGAAGCAGCAGGCGACGCGGCTCGTGGATGCGGTGAACGTATTCAGATGATGCCGAAAGGGGGCGCGACGTGCGGGTTCGATCGATGAATGCCGGATGTCGCGCCCAGCGCTTATCCAGGGTTGAGGATTGGGTCGAACGGCGAAAAATGAGAAATATTCTTATTTCCAATTGACTGTTCGTGTATTCAATCACGCCGAAATCACGACGGGAAATAATCAGACGAATGGCCGGAAAACCTTTGTCGGACAAGGCGTTGCGTTTTATCCGTGAACAAATTATTCGGTAAAAACAAGTTGATTCATATTTAATGCATATTTACCCGAATACGGCATAATGTTTTCGTCGAATGTGCCGAAAGTGCAGGAGCCCGACTCACACGCATGCGAATCGATCGCCATGCGCGGAGTCTCGAATCAATCGACGAGCGGACGCAAGATCCGCCACCCGGAGCTCCACACCATGCGCAACAACCAGCCCGTCACGCAACGCGAATTCGAATTTGCCGACGATGCGACGCTGATGTCGACGACCGATGCCGACAGCTACATCACGTACGCGAACGCGGCGTTCATCCAGGTCAGCGGCTTTTCTCCCGAGGAAATCGAAGGCCAGCCGCACAACGTGGTACGTCACCCGGATATGCCGAAGGAGGCGTTCGCCGACATGTGGGCGACGCTCAAGGGCGGCGAGCCGTGGACCGCGCTCGTGAAGAACCGCCGCAAGAACGGCGATCACTACTGGGTGCGCGCGAACGCGATTCCGGTGATGCGTAACGGGCAGCCGAAAGGCTACATGTCGGTGCGCACGAAGGCGACGCGCGACGAGATCGCGGCCGCCGAGGCGCTGTATCGCGATTTCCGCGAAGGCAAGGCCGGCAGCCGCCGGTTCCACAAGGGATTGATCGTGCGCACGGGCGCGATGCGCGTCGCGTCGCTGTTCCAGACGATGTCGGTGCGCGCCCGGCTGGTGTCGACGCTATGCGTGCTCGCGCCGGCGGTCATCGGCGCCGGCTGGGCGGGCGGGTTGACCGGCGGCGGGCTCGCGGCGTTCGCCGGCGCGGCGATCGGCGTGACGGCGGCGGCCGGGCTGTGGCTCGACGCGCAGATCGTGCGGCCGCTTCGACAGTTGCGCGACGAGGCGTTGCGCGTGGCGACCGGCGAGAGCCGCAGCGGCGTGCGGATGAACCGGGTCGACGAGATCGGCATGACGCTGCGCACGATCAACCAGCTCGGGCTGATGTTCCGCTGGCTCGTCGACGACGTCAGCGAACAGGTGCTGAACGTGCAACGCGCGAGCAACGAGATCGCGCAAGGCAACAACGACCTGAGCGCACGCACCGAGCAGGCGTCGACCAGCGTGCAGCAGACGGCCGCGTCGATGGCCGAGATGACGGCGACCGTGTCGAGCAATGCGGAGACGGCGTTGCAGGCGAATCAGTTGTCCGTGTCCGCGAGCGAGGCGGCCGGGCGCGGCGGGCAGGCGGTGAACGAAGTCGTCGCGACGATGAACGACATCACCGACAGCTCCCGCAAGATCGCGGACATCATCGGCGTGATCGACGGCATCGCGTTCCAGACCAACATCCTCGCGTTGAATGCGGCGGTCGAGGCGGCGCGCGCGGGCGATCAGGGGCGCGGTTTCGCGGTGGTCGCCGGCGAGGTGCGGGCGCTCGCGCAGCGCAGCGCGAACGCGGCGAAGGAGATCAAGACGCTGATCGGCGCCAGTGTCGAGCGGGTCGAGTCGGGTGCGCGGATCGTCGATGGCGCGGGCAAGACGATGGAGGACATCGTCACGCAGGTGAAGCGCGTGTCGGATCTGATTGCGGAGATCAGCTCGTCGACGGCCGAGCAGAGCACGGGTGTCGCGCAGGTCGACCAGGCGGTCGTGCACCTGGACAACATCACGCAGCAGAACGCGGCGCTCGTCGAACAGAGCACGGCGGCGTCGGAAAGCCTGAAGCAGCAGGCGACGCGGCTGGTCGAGGCGGTGAACGTATTCCGCTGATCGCGGGGAAGGGAGGGTGACGCGGGCGCGACGGAGAGGCGCCGGCCCGCGTCGGGCCGCCCGGTTCCGGCCGGGCGGCGAGGGCCTGTCGCCGGGAAGCGACCGGCCCCGAACCGTCAGACGGCCAGGCAGAGGTACTTGATCACGACGTAGTCGTCGATGCCGTAGTGCGAGCCTTCGCGGCCGAGGCCCGACTGCTTGACGCCGCCGAACGGCGCGACTTCGTTCGAGATCAGGCCCGTGTTCACGCCGACCATCCCGTATTCGAGCGCTTCGGCCACCTTCCACACGCGACCGATGTCACGGCTGTAGAAGTACGCGGCGAGGCCGAACTCGGTGTCGTTCGCGAGGCGGATCACTTCGTCGTCGCTGCCGAACTTGAACAGCGGCGCGAGCGGCCCGAACGTTTCTTCCTTCGCGACCTTCATCGCCGGCGTGACGCCCGTCAGCACGGTCGGCTCGAAGAAGCCGTGGCCGAGCGCATGGCGCTTGCCGCCCGTCACGACGGTCGCGCCCTTCGCGAGCGCGTCCTCGATGTGCGCCTCGACCTTCAGCACGGCCGCTTCGTTGATCAGCGGGCCCTGCGTGACGCCCGGCTCCGTGCCGCGGCCGACCTTCAACTGGCCGACGGCCGCCGCGAGCTTCTGCGCGAACTGGTCGTATACGGCTTCGTGTACGTAGAAGCGGTTCGTGCACACGCACGTCTGGCCGCTGTTGCGGTACTTCGACGCGATCGCGCCCTGCACGGCCGCATCGAGATCGGCGTCGTCGAACACGATGAACGGCGCGTTGCCGCCGAGCTCCAGCGACACCTTCTTGACCGTCGCCGCGCATTGCGCCATCAGCAGGCGGCCGACCGGCGTCGAGCCCGTGAACGACAGCTTGCGCACGATCGGGTTCGACGTCAGCTCGCCGCCGATCGCCTTCGGGTCGCCCGTGACGACGCTGAACACGCCGGCCGGCACGCCCGCGCGCTCGGCGAGCACCGCCATCGCGAGCGCGGAGAACGGCGTGGCCTCGGCCGGCTTCACGACGATCGGGCAGCCGGCCGCGAGCGCCGGGCCGACCTTGCGCGTGATCATCGCCGCCGGGAAGTTCCACGGCGTGATCGCCGCGCATACGCCGATCGCTTCCTTCGTCACGACGATGCGCTTGTCGCTCGCCGGCGTCGGGATCGTGTCGCCGTACACGCGCTTGCCTTCCTCGGCGAACCATTCGAGGAACGACGCCGCGTAGCCGATCTCGCCCTTCGCTTCGGCCAGCGACTTGCCTTGCTCGGTCGTCAGGATCAGCGCGAGGTCGTCGGCGTTTTCCATCATCAGGTCGTGCCACTTGCGCAGGATGACCGCACGCTCCTTCGCGGTCTTCTTGCGCCATGCGGGCCAGG
Organism: Burkholderia sp. 28_3; assembly: GCF_003253915.1. Taxonomy (NCBI): domain Bacteria; kingdom Pseudomonadati; phylum Pseudomonadota; class Betaproteobacteria; order Burkholderiales; family Burkholderiaceae; genus Burkholderia; species Burkholderia sp. 28_3. The sequence continues at coordinate 78,972 of NZ_QKZF01000010.1, read as the reverse complement.
CGGCGTTCGCGGCGTCGATCGCGTGACGTGTCTCGGCCGCGCCCATCGCCGGCACGGTGCCGAGCAGGCCGCCGGTGGCCGGGTTGCGGACGTCGAACGTCTCGCCGTTCGTCGCGCCTTGCCATTCGCCGTTGACGTACGCCTGCTGGCGGAACAGCGACGGATCTTTCAGTGCCAGGGTTTCCTGAACAGTGCTCATATGAATCACCTGCTTCGAAAAGGACGGATGAAAACGGCCGCCGCCGTCTTCACGACGGCGGCGGCGCATTCAGTTGCGGCGGACGGGAACTCAGGCCGGCACGCCGACCGTTTCCTTCAGCACTTCCTCGAGGATCACGAGCGCTTCGTCGAACACGGCTTGCGGGATCGTCAGCGGGAACAGGAAGCGCACGACGTTCGAGTACACGCCGCACACGAGCAGCAGCAGGCCGCGCTCGAGCGCACGCGCCTGCACGCGCTTCGTGAATTCGGCATCCGGCTCGCCCGAACCCGGCTTCAGGAATTCGACCGCGATCATCGCGCCCGGGCCGCGCACGTCGGCGATCTGCGGCACGTCGGCCTGCAGCGCGTTCAGCTTCGCCTTCAGCACGTCGCCGAGTTGCGTCGCGCGCTCGCACAGCTTCTCTTCGTCGATGATCTCGAGCACCGCGTGCGCCGACGCGACCGCCAGCGGGTTGCCCGCGTAGGTGCCGCCGAGGCCGCCGGGGGCGGCCGCGTCCATCACGTCCGCACGGCCGACGACGCCCGACAGCGGCATGCCGCCCGCGAGGCTCTTCGCCATCGTGATCAGGTCGGCCAGCACGTCGTAGTGCTGCATCGCGAACAGCTTGCCGGTACGTGCGAAGCCCGTCTGCACTTCGTCGGCGATCAGCAGGATGCCGTGTTCGTTACAGATCTTGCGCAGCGCGCGCACGAATTCGGCCGGCGCCGGGTTGAAGCCGCCTTCGCCCTGGACCGGTTCGAAGATGATCGCGGCGACGCGCTTCGGATCGATGTCGGCCTTGAACAGCATCTCGATCGCCTTGATCGAGTCGGCCGTCGTCACGCCGTGCAGTGCGTTCGGGTACGGCGCGTGGAACACGTCGCCCGGGAACGGGCCGAAGTTCAGCTTGTACGGGGCGACCTTGCCGGTCAGCGCCATGCCCATCATCGTGCGGCCGTGGAAGCCGCCCGAGAATGCGATCACGCCCGGACGGCCGGTCGCCGCACGTGCGATCTTGATCGCGTTCTCGACGGCTTCGGCGCCGGTCGTGAAGAACGCGGTCTTCTTCGGGAAGTCGCCCGGCGCGCGTTCGTTGATCTTTTCCGCCAGCTCGACGTACGACGCGTACGGGACGATCTGGTAAGCGGTGTGCGTGAAGCTGTTCAGTTGATCCGCGATCGCCTTGACGATCTTCGGGTGGCGGTGGCCCGTGTTCAGCACCGCGATGCCGGCGGCGAAATCGATGAAGCGGCGGCCTTCGACATCCCACAGCTCCGCGTTCTCGGCGCGGGCGGCGTAGAAATCGCACATCACGCCGACGCCGCGCGGGGTGGCGGCGTTCTTGCGGGCCTGCAGGTCGGCATTCTTCACGGTCATCTCCTTGATGTTCTGTCCGGTGGGTAGGAAATCGGGCGCCTTGGCAGCCCATGGAGGCGACTATAATCACATTTGGCTCTGGCAATCAGAGCCATTTCAATAAATATTCAGGAGCCAATCATGCGCGCGAGCGTGTTGTCGGACTGGCTGGCGCAGCGCCTCGTGCGCGGCGGCGAACAGCCGATCTACCGGCAGCTTCACCGGCTGCTGCAACAGGCGATCCTGTCGCGCGAACTGCCGGCCGGCACGCGTGTGCCGTCGTCGCGGCTGCTGGCCGCCGAGCTCGGGATCGCGCGCAACACGGTCACGCAGGTTTACGAACAGCTGGCGCTCGAAGGCTATGTGAACTCGGCGACGGGGCGCGGCACGTTCGTCGCCGACAGCGCGCCGGACGAGATCGTCGGCGCGCCGCCCGACGCGGGCGCCGGCCCGGCCGTCGTGACGCCGTCCGTACGGCGGCTGTCCGCGCGCGGCACGCGGCTCGTCGAAGGCGCCGGCGTGTCGAAGCGCCAGGGCGGCGCGTTCATGCCGGGCGTGCCCGATGTGTCGCGATTTCCGGCGCGTGTGTGGACGCGGCTGCACAACAAGTACTGGCGACGCCTGCGCCCCGACCTGCTGACCTACGCGCCCGGCGGCGGGCTCGCGCTGCTGCGCGAGTCGCTGGCCGACTACCTGCGCACGTCGCGCTCGGTGCGCTGCACGCCCGAGCAGATCGTGATCACGACCGGCATCCACCAGTCGATCGACCTCGCGGTGCGGCTGCTGACCGACCCGGGCGACGCGATCTGGACCGAGGACCCGTGCTACTGGGGCGTGCGCAGCGTGCTGAACGTGTCGGGGCTGACCACGCGGCCGATTCCGGTCGACGACGAAGGCATCGCGCCGTCGGCCGCCGATCTCGCCGAGCCGCCGAAGCTGATGCTCGTCACGCCGTCGCACCAGTATCCGCTCGGGATGGTGATGAGCCTCGCGCGGCGGCGGATGCTGCTCGAATACGCGCGCCAGCACGGCTGCTGGATCATCGAGGACGACTACGACAGCGAATTCCGCTACGGCAGCCGGCCGCTCGCGTCGCTGCAGGGGCTCGACACGGCCGGGCAGGTGATCTACGTCGGCAGTTTCGGCAAGACGCTGTTCCCGGGGCTGCGGGTCGGCTATCTGGTCGCGCCGGAGCCGCTCGCGGAAAGTTTCGCGACCGCGAGCGCCGAGTTGTATCGCGAAGGGCAGCTGCTGCAGCAGGCCGTGCTCGCCGAATTCATCGCGGAAGGGCACTTCGTGTCGCACATCCGCAAGATGCGCACGCTGTACGGACAACGCCGCGAGGTGCTGCTCGACGCGGTCGCGCGGCGCTACGGCGATACGCTGCACGCGCTCGGCAGCGACGCCGGGCTGCATCTCGTCACGCAATTGCCGGCCGGCGTCGACGATCGCGCGGTCGCGCAGGCCGCGCTCGAACGCAACATCGTGGTGCGGCCGCTGTCCGGGTACTACGCGGATCGCGAGCGTGCCGCATCGGGTTTGCTGCTCGGCTATGCGTGCGTGCCGGAAGACGAGATCGCGACCGCGTTCGCGACGCTTGCCGAGGCGATCGACGAGCGGGCGTTCGACAAGGTGGCGGCGGCGGTGTGAGGCGGACGGACAGCCGCGCCGCCGGCGGGCCGAATCGTGCTGCCCGCGGTGCGGGGAACAGGCGTGTGCCGCGACGCGCGAGACGTTCGCCGATGCGCGGATTCGCGTGGAGCCGGTTCGACGCGTCCGGCAGTGTCAGCGGCGGCCGCTGGCCCGCTGTTTAAAGCCGGATCAACGCCGCGCCCGCGACCACCAGCGCGCAGGCGGCGAGCCGCTGCGCACCGGGCCGCTCGCGCATCACGAACCAGCCGATCGCGACCGCGAAGATCGAGCTCGTTTCGCGCAGCGCCGACACGGTCGCGACCGGCAGGTGCCGATACGCGAGGATCACGATCCCGTATGCGGCGAGCGAGATCGTGCCGGCGATCGCGCCCTGCGTGAGCGCGGTGCGCGAGCCGAGCACCGCGCGCGGGCCGCCGCGCACCGCGCAGACGAGCACGAGCTGCGGCACGCTCCACAGCAGATACACCCACGCGATATAGCCGAGCGCGCTGCCGGACACGCGCGAGCCGATCCCGTCGCAGATCGAATACGCGGCGATGAACACGCCCGTGAGCAGCGCATACGGCACGCCTTCGCCGGAGAACCGCAAGCCGCGCCGCAGCGCGAGCGACATGATGCCGATCGATACGAGCGCGATGCCCGCGAAGCCGAACGGCGTCGGCCGTTCGTGCAGCATCGCGAGCGCGAGGACCGATACGAGCAGCGGCGAGATCCCGCGCGCGATCGGATAGATCTGCCCGAATTCGCCGTTGCGGTACGCGCGCGCCAGCGTGAAGCAGTACGCGACCTCGAGCACGGCGGACGCGACGACGTACGGCCACGCGGCGGGCGCCGGCGCGGGCAGCAGCACGGCGCCGGCGATGCCGAACGCGAGATACGGCAGCGACATCGTGCCGAGCTGGACCAGCCGGTCTTCGCTGACGTGGAGGAACGCGTTCCAGATGGCGTGCAGCAGCGCGGAGCACAGCACGAGGCCGATGAAGAAGTGATCCATGAACGAACGGGCGGACGAAGGCGGGAGCGGGCAGCGCCGTCAATTATGTGGGTATCGGGCGCGCTCGCGCGGAATTGTCGATAATAGAACGTTGTTATTCACCGGATGCCGACGATGACCGAAGCCACCCAAGCCCAGCCTGCCGTTCCGCGCCTCACGAGCCTGTCGCACGGGGGCGGCTGCGGCTGCAAGATCGCGCCGGGCGTGCTGTCCGAGCTGCTCAAGCGCGCGACGCCGCCCGCGCTGTTCCCGGATCTGCTGGTCGGCACCGAGACGTCCGACGACGCGGCGGTCTACCGGCTCAACGACGAGCAGGCGATCGTCGCGACCACCGATTTCTTCATGCCGATCGTCGACGATCCGTTCGACTTCGGCCGCATCGCGGCCACCAACGCGCTGTCCGACGTCTATGCGATGGGCGGCAAGCCGATCCTCGCGCTCGCGCTGGTCGGCATGCCGATCAACGTGCTGCCGCACGAGACGATCGCGGCCGTGCTGCGCGGCGGCGAATCGGTGTGCGCGGATGCCGGCATTCCGGTCGCGGGCGGTCATTCGATCGATTCGGTCGAGCCGATCTACGGGCTCGCGGCGATCGGCGTCGTGCATCCGTCGCGCGTGAAGCGCAACGCGGCCGCGCGCGCGGGCGACGTGCTCGTGCTCGGCAAGCCGCTCGGCGTCGGCGTGCTGTCGGCCGCGCTGAAGAAGAACCAGCTCGACGCCGACGGCTACGCGCAGATGGTCGCGACGACCACCAAGCTGAACCGGCCGGGCGCCGAGCTCGCCGCGCTGCCGGGCGTGCATGCGCTGACCGACGTCACCGGCTTCGGGTTGCTCGGCCATACGCTCGAACTGGCGCGCGGCGCGCAGCTCACCGCGCGCGTGCACTATGCGTCGCTGCCGTGGCTCGCGGGCGTCGAGACGTTCGTTGCCGATGGTGTGTTCACCGGCGCGTCGGGCCGCAACTGGGCCGCGTACGGCACTGACGTACGGCTCGCCGACTGGCTGCCGCCCGTCGCGCAGGCGCTGCTGACCGATCCGCAGACGTCGGGCGGGCTGCTGGTCGCGTGCGCGCCGGAGGCGGTCGACGACGTGCTCGCGTGCTTCCGTGCCGACGGCTTCGACCGCGCGGCCGTGATCGGCGAGATGGCGGACGGGCCCGCACGCGTCGACGTCGCCTGACGCCGGATTCATACCGCTTATCGTTTCGACGTCGCTGGAATCGATGCCTTCCATCGACGGTATTGATGCCATCGACGACCGATGAACGACTTCCTGTTCGGGCTGATGATCGCGCTGTCGGTCGGGCCCGTCGCGCTGATGATCGCGAACTACGGCATGCGCGCCGGCACGGCGACCGGCGTGCGCGCGGCGATCGGGGTGGCCGCTGCCGACGGCTGTTATGCGGTCGTCGCGTTCACCATCGGCGCGCTGCTCGCGGGCACGCTCGCGTCGCATCTGTCGCTGTTCCGCCTGGTCGGTGCGTGCGTGCTGCTCGCGATGGGCGCGCGGATGCTGTGGCAGGCGCTGCGTGACCGGCGCCGCACGCTCGATGGCGACGTCCCGCCGCCGCCGGGCAATCGCCCGTTCATGTCGATGTTCTTCGTCACGCTCGCGAACCCGCTGACCATCCTGCTGTTCTACGGCTATGCGACCGCTGCCGCCGGCGCGCATCGGCACTGGCTGCTCGGCGCCGCGTGCGTGTTCGCGGGCAGTCTCGCCGGGCAGCTCGTGTTCGCGTTCGGCGGCAGCGCGATCGGGCGTTTCGTGAAATCGCCTGCGTGGCTCGCGGCGAGCCATGGGGTCGCCGCACTCGTCGTGCTCGGCTACGGCGTCGCGGGGCTGATGCGCGTGTAGCGCGGCGCGAAGCGGCCGACGTCGCGCACGGCGACGAACCCGATAGCATTCCTGATGTTTGCAAGGCCGCGACGAATGCGCGATTTTCCGTCGCGCAACACGCCTCCGTTCGCACGAAACACCGCCAGCCGTTTCGTAGTCGGGTTCCGCATCGCGTACGCCCGTTCTATACTCGTCGCGCAGTCTCCGAGAGCCGTTCTCACCCAACATCACCGAAACAAGGAACGCCGATGCTGACTCGCTCCATCCTTTCCGCCGCCGCATTCTCGCTTGCCGCCTGTGCGACCGCGCCGTCGATCGCGCAGGACAACCAGGGCAACGATGCAGGCAATGCAGCATTCGCCGAGACCGGCTCGCATGGCCGCCCGGTCAAGGTCATGATCATCACGATGTTCGGCCCGGAAGGCCAGGCATGGCTCGACCGGCTCGGCCCGTGGCGCGACATCACCGTGCCGGGCCTGTCGCCCGACTATCCGGCTGTCCACTGCAACAAGCAGGACGTGTGCGTGGTCACGACCGGGATGGGCTATGCGAACGCGTCGGCGACGATCATGGCGCTCACGTTCTCGCCACGCTTCGATCTGCGCCGCACCTATTTCCTGATCTCGGGCATCGCGGGCGTCGACCCCGCACAGGGCACGGTCGGATCGGCCGCGTGGTCGAAATACCTCGTCGATTTCAGCCTGCAGTGGGAGCTCGATGCGCGCGAGATTCCGGCCGGGTGGAACACCGGCTTTCTCGGCATCAACACGAAGAGCCCGAACGACAAGCCGCCGCTCGACTATCGCACCGAAGTGTTCCAGCTCAACCCGCAGCTGACCGACGCCGCGTACGCGCTGTCGCGCAACGTCGTGCTCGCCGATAGCGCCCAGGCGCAGGCTGCGCGCGCGAAGTTCACGTATGCGCCGGCGAACCGGCCGCCGACGGTGATCCAGTGCGATACGTCGTCGGGCAACACGTGGTTCTCGGGCACGCTGATCGGAGAGCGCGCGCGTCAGTGGACCAAGATCCTGACGGACGGCAAGGGCACCTACTGCATGACCGCGCAGGAGGACAACGCGACGTATGAAGCGCTCAAGCGCGCGGCGAGCGTGAAGCGGGTCGACCTGTCGCGTGTGGCCGTGCTGCGCACCGGGTCCGATTTCGATCGGCCGTACGCGGGGCAGACGAGCGCCGACAACCTGCTGAACTACGCGGACCAGGGCGGCTTCGCCCCGGCGACCGAAAACCTGTACCGCGCGGGCAATCCGCTGGTGCAGGACATCGTCACGCACTGGGGCGAATGGCGCGACGGCGTGCCGCGTCGTTGACGGCCGGACGATGACTCAGCCGGCGGTCAACGCAGTCAATGCGATTGCGGGGCCGAACGGAACGGCGTCCAGACCGGCGTGGTGTCGTCCCAGTGATCGAGCGGCGAAGGAAGTTGATCGTTCATCATGTGCTCCTGCAACTAACTGACTCGGCGAGTCGTCGACAAAGTCGTTCGAAACGCCGCGCGCGGGGCAACCCGCCGCGCGGCGTCGCGCGTTTACCGGCCCCCGCCGGCGAGCTGGTTGCCTTCCGGCGTCGAGCGATACGGGCTTTGTGCGAGTTCGAGCCCTTGCGGATACGAAGTCGCCTTGCGCAGGTATGCGAGCGTGCCGTCCTTGCGGGCCTGCACGACTTCCGCGCTCACTTCGGCGCGCGTCCGCGGGCCGTTGTGTTGCGAGTACCACGATGTGTTGCCGTAGTCGCCGGCATGCGGGGTACCCGAATCGGCGAAGGCCGGTGCGGACACCGCAAGCGCGAGAGCAAGGGCCGAGAGAAGATGGCGGCGGTTCATGGCGTCACTCCTAGAGATGTCGGAGCTGGCGCTTGAGCGCTGACTCCGGTCCCGCCAGGCGGGATCTGTTCGATGCGCAACGAGGTGCGCGACAGGGTTTACTCTAGGTATCTGTTCCGGTGCGATAAATGCGGCAGACGCGAATTGAATTGTCGTGTCAGTGGAACAATCGTCATCCGCACCGCCGGCAGGGTTATGCGGAAATGGCCGGGAGCCCCGCGGCGCGGGCTTCGCCGGGATGCGCGGCGGCGACGCGCAACGACCCGCGACGACGCACGCGGCCGATTGCCGCGGGTCGCGCAAAGGTTTACTGCGGATTCGGGAAGGATCGGGGGCGCCGCGCTTGACAGACGTGCCGGGCGGCGCTCAGGCGGGATGACGCGCGGGCCGTCCGGCCCGCGCGCGGAGGTCAGGCGATTACGCGACCCACTCGTTGATGACCGGCGTATCGAGCACCGGCGCGCGTTCGGCTTCCTCGAACGTGCGCTTGCTGCACGTCGCGTCGAGGCTGCCCTTGCCGCTCAGCAGCGGGCAACGGTCGAACACTTCGGCCACCCAGTCGACGAACACGCGCACCTTCGGCGACAGATGGCGGCTGTGCGGATACACGACCGAAATCGGCATCGGCAGCGGCTTGACGCCGGGCAGCACTTCCTTGAGCCGGCCTTCGCGCAGGTGCGGCAGCACCATGAACAGCGGCGGCTGGATCAGCCCGAAGCCTTCGATTCCGCACGTCACGTACGCATCCGCGTCGTTTACCGACACGATGCCCTCCATCTTCATCTCGACTTCCTTGCCGTCGATCAGGAAAGTCCAGTCGATCGTGCGGCCCGTGCGGCTCGAGAAGTAGTTGACGGCCTTGTGCTGGTTCAGGTCGTCGATCGTCTGCGGCTCGCCGTGGCGCTCGAGATAATCGGGCGACGCGACGGTCACGCATTCGAACAGGCCGACGCGGCGTGCGACGAGCGACGAGTCCTGCAGCGCACCGACGCGGATCACGCAGTCGACGCCTTCCTGCAACAGGTCGACCGGCCGATCGGACAGGCCGAGTTGCAGGTCGATGTCCGGGTAGCGCGTATGGAATTCGCACAGCGACGGGATCACGAGCAGCCGCCCGATCGAGCCCGGCATGTCGATACGCAACTTTCCGTGCGGCTTCCGGTTGTTGGCCTGGAAGCTTGCTTCGGTTTCCTCGACGTCCGCGAGGATCCGCACGCATCGTTCGTAGTACGCGGCGCCGTCCGGCGTGAGCGAGAGCCGGCGCGTGGTCCGGTGCATCAGCCGCACGCCGAGGAATGCTTCGAGATTCTGGATGATCGTCGTGACGGACGCTCGCGGCAAGCTGAGCGTTTCTGCTGCCTTGGTGAAGCTGCTTGTATCGACGACGCGAGTAAACACCTGCATGGCCTGAAGCCGGTCCATCACAACCTCCGCAATTTAATTTGCCGCCGGAACAAGAAGGCTGCGCTACCTCGTGGGTAAACGCAGCCTCGGATTGTTCGGGGGCGTTGAATTGTGTTGCCGGATTATAGGCATTTATCCCAATGTCTGCCGGACCCAGAATTCGTTCCATCTCGAAATGGATGCTGCATCGTCATGGACGCTTCTGAATTCAGCAAATTCCTGAAAGCCGCGCTGCCCGCGCAAGCCATAGCGGGCGCGGCGCTGACGGTTGCCGAAGTGGAAATTCCCGGCTACGCGCAGGACATCGTGCTGCGTCTCTACCGCCGCCCGGACAAGACCGGGTTGCCAGTAGTGCTTTATTTCCACGGCGGCGGCTTCGTCCGCGGTTCGCTCGAAGACGCGGATTTCGCCGCGCGTTTTTTAGCAGAACGCTTACCAGCTCTCGTAGTGTCGGTCGATTATTCGCTCGCGCCGGCCTTTCCTTTTCCGGCCGCGCCGGAGGATGCGTATCGCGCCGCCGTGTGGGCCGCGACGCGCGCCCGCGCGTTCGGCGGCAACCCGAAGAAGATCGGGGTCGCCGGGCACGACGCGGGCGGCCAGCTCGCGAACTGCCTCGCCTTCATCGCACGTGACCGCGGCGAAGTGTCGATCGCCGCGCAGGCGCTGTTCGGGCCGATGCTCGACCCGAGCATGACGCGCATCGGCGACGCCGAGCGCCTCGCGTCCGACATCACCGCGCGCGAATGCGCGGCCTGCTATCGCGCGTATCTGCCGCAGGCCGCGCAGCGCATGCACCCGTACGCGGCGCCGATCGAATCGGTGCGCCTCGCGGGGCTGCCGCCGACGCTCGTCGTCACCGCGCAGAACGACGTGCTGCACGTCGAAGCGGAGAACTATGCGGGCTGCCTGATCTCGTCGGGCGTGCTCACGCAGGTGATCCGCTACCCGGACATCACGCACGCCGCGCTCGCCACGCACGAAGCCGCATTCGAGGAAGCCGTGCGCTTCTTCCAGTGCCGCTTCCAGGCCCGCCAGCCGAACCGTCCCGAATAACCAGAACCAATCCACGCTTACTGGAGATCCACATGGCCATCCTACGCACCTCCCGTTCCCGAATCGCGACCGCGGCGATCGTCACGCTCGCCGTCGTCGGCCTCGGCACGTTCGGCGCGATGCGCGTGAGCGCGAACGCCCCCGAGAAAGCGGCGGCGCCGCTGCCCGAAGTCGACGTCGCGACCGTCGTGCCGCAGACCGTGACCGACTGGCAAAGCTATTCGGGCCGCCTCGAGGCGGTCGAGAAAGTCGACGTGCGCCCGCAGGTGTCGGGCACGATCGTCGCGGTGAACTTCAAGGACGGCGCGCTCGTGAAGAAGGGCGACGTGCTGTTCGTGATCGACCCGCGCCCGTACCAGGCGGAAGTCGATCGCGCCGCCGCGCAGCTCGCGGCCGCGCAGGCCCGCAACGGCTACGCGCAGAGCGACTGGCAGCGCGCGCAGCGGCTGATCGGCGACAACGCGATCGCGAAGCGCGACTACGACGAGAAGCAGAACGCGGCGCGCGAAGCGAACGCGAACCTGAAGGCCGCCGAAGCCGCGCTGGAAACGGCGCGCATCAATCTCGGCTATACGCGCATCACCGCGCCGGTGTCGGGCCGCGTGTCGCGCGCGGAAATCACGCTCGGCAACGTCGTGTCGGCCGGCGCGTCGGCCGCGCCGCTGACGACGCTGGTATCGGTGTCGCCGATCTATGCGTCGTTCGACGCGGACGAGCAGACCTACCTGCAATACATCAACGGCGCGCGCAGCGGCCGCAAGGTGCCGGTCGAGCTCGGCCTCGCGAACGAAACCGGCTACTCGCGCAGCGGCGAGATCGATTCGGTCGACAACCGGCTCGACACGTCGTCCGGCACGATCCGCGTGCGCGCCCGCTTCGACAACGCGGACGGCACCCTGGTCCCGGGCCTCTACGCACGCGTGAAGGTGGGTGGCAGCGCGCCGCACGAGGCGCTGCTCGTCGACGACGCGGCGATCAACACCGACCAGGACAAGAAGTTCGTGTTCGTCGTCGACCAGCAGGGCCGCGTGTCGTATCGCGAAGTGCAGCAAGGGATGCAGCACGGCAACCGGCGCGTGATCGTGAGCGGGCTGTCGGCCGGCGACCGCGTGGTCGTGAACGGCACGCAGCGCGTGCGTCCGGGCGAGCAGGTGAAGCCGCACATGGTCCCGATGACGGGCGGCGATGCGCCGTCCGCGCCGCTCGCGAGCACCGCGAAGCCGGCCGCACCGGCGAAGGCGGATTCGTAAGCGGCGCGCCGCTTCGCATCCGCGTTCAACCAGACAGAGCAACCCATGAACATTTCCAAATTCTTTATCGACCGGCCGATCTTTGCAGGAGTCCTATCGGTGATCATCCTGCTCGGCGGGGTGATCGCGATGTTCCTGCTGCCGATTTCGGAATATCCGGAAGTCGTGCCGCCTTCGGTGATCGTGAAGGCGCAGTACCCGGGCGCGAACCCGAAAGTGATCGCCGAGACGGTCGCGTCGCCGCTGGAAGAGCAGATCAACGGCGTCGAGGACATGCTCTACATGCAGTCGCAGGCGAACAGCGACGGCAACATGACGATCACCGTCACGTTCAAGCTGGGCACCGATCCGGACAAGGCCACGCAGCTCGTGCAGAACCGCGTGAACCAGGCGCTGCCGCGCTTGCCGGAAGACGTGCAGCGGCTCGGCATCACCACGGTGAAGAGCTCGCCGACGCTGACGATGGTGGTCCACCTGATCTCGCCGGACAACCGCTACGACATGACCTACCTGCGCAACTACGCGCTGATCAACGTGAAGGATCGCCTGTCGCGGATCCAGGGCGTCGGCCAGGTGCAGCTGTGGGGTTCGGGCGACTACGCGATGCGCGTGTGGCTCGATCCGCAGAAGGTCGCGCAGCGCGGGCTGTCGGCCGAGGACGTCGTGCAGGCGATCCGCGAGCAGAACGTGCAGGTCGCGGCCGGCGTGATCGGCGCATCGCCGTCGCTGCCCGGCACGCCGCTGCAGCTGTCGGTGAACGCGCGCGGCCGTCTGCAGACGGAAGACGAATTCGGCGACATCGTCGTGAAGACGACGCCGGATGGCGGCGTCACGCACCTGCGCGACATCGCGCGGATCCAGCTCGACGCGTCCGAGTACGGGCTGCGCTCGCTGCTCGACAACAAGCCGGCCGTCGCGATGGCGATCAACCAGTCGCCGGGCGCGAACTCGCTGCAGATCTCGGACGAAGTGCGCAAGACGATGGCCGAACTGAAGCAGGACATGCCGGCGGGCGTCGACTACAAGATCGTCTATGACCCGACGCAGTTCGTGCGCTCGTCGATCAAGGCCGTCGTGCACACGCTGCTCGAAGCGATCGCGCTGGTCGTGATCGTCGTGATCGTGTTCCTGCAGACCTGGCGCGCGTCGCTGATTCCGCTGATCGCGGTGCCGGTGTCGATCATCGGCACGTTCTCGCTGCTGCTCGCGTTCGGGTATTCGATCAACGCGTTGTCGCTGTTCGGGATGGTGCTCGCGATCGGGATCGTGGTCGACGATGCGATCGTCGTCGTCGAGAACGTCGAGCGCAACATCGAGAACGGGATGAACGCGCGGCAGGCGACCTACAAGGCGATGCAGGAAGTGAGCGGGCCGATCATCGCGATCGCGCTGACGCTGGTCGCCGTGTTCGTGCCGCTCGCGTTCATGTCGGGCCTGACCGGCCAGTTCTACAAGCAGTTCGCGATGACCATCGCGATCTCGACGGTGATCTCGGCGTTCAACTCGCTGACGCTGTCGCCGGCGCTGTCCGCGATCCTGCTGAAGGGGCACGGCGACAAGGAAGACTGGCTCACGCGTGTGATGAACCGCGTGCTCGGCGGCTTCTTCCGCGGCTTCAACAAGGTGTTCCATCGCGGGGCGGAGAACTACGGTCGCGGCGTGCGCGGCGTGCTGTCGCGCAAGACGCTGATGCTCGGCGTGTATCTCGTGCTGGTGGGCGCGACGGTGCTCGTGTCGAAGGTCGTGCCGGGCGGCTTCGTGCCCGCGCAGGACAAGGAATACCTGATCGCGTTCGCGCAGCTGCCGAACGGTGCGTCGCTCGACCGCACCGAGAAGGTGATCCGCGACATGGGTTCGATCGCGCTGAAGCAGCCGGGCGTCGAGAGCGCGGTCGCGTTCCCGGGGCTGTCGGTGAACGGCTTCACCAACAGCTCGAGCGCGGGCATCGTGTTCGTCACGCTCAAGCCGTTCGCGGAACGGCACGGCAAGGCGCTGTCGGCCGGCGCCATCGCGGGTGCGCTGAACCAGAAGTACGGCGCGATGAAGGATTCGTTCGTCGCGGTGTTCCCGCCGCCGCCGGTGCTCGGCCTCGGTACGCTCGGCGGGTTCAAGATGCAGATCGAGGATCGCGGCGCGGTCGGCTACGCGAAGCTGTCGGATGCGACCAACGACTTCATCAAGCGCGCGCAGCAGGCGCCTGAACTCGGCCCGCTGTTCACGAGCTACCAGATCAACGTGCCGCAGCTCAACGTCGATCTCGATCGCGTGAAGGCGAAGCAGCTCGGCGTGCCGGTGACCGACGTGTTCAACACGATGCAGGTGTATCTGGGTTCGCTGTACGTGAACGACTTCAACCGCTTCGGACGCGTGTACCAGGTGCGCGTGCAGGCCGATGCGCCGTTCCGCCAGCGCGCCGACGACATCCTGCAACTGAAGACGCGCAACGACAAGGGCGAGATGGTGCCGCTGTCGTCGCTGGTCACCGTGACGCCGACGTTCGGCCCGGAAATGGTCGTGCGCTACAACGGCTACACGGCGGCCGACATCAACGGCGGCCCGGCGCCCGGCTTCTCGTCGGGGCAGGCGCAGGCCGCGGTCGAGCGCATCGCGCACGAGACGCTGCCGCGCGGCGTGCGCTTCGAGTGGACCGACCTCACGTACCAGCAGATCCTCGCGGGCGATTCGGCGATGTGGGTGTTTCCGATCAGCGTGCTGCTCGTGTTCCTCGTGCTCGCCGCGCTGTATGAAAGCCTGACGCTGCCGCTCGCGGTGATCCTGATCGTGCCGATGAGCATTCTGTCGGCGCTGACGGGCGTGTGGCTCACGCAGGGCGACAACAACATCTTCACGCAGATCGGCCTGATGGTGCTGGTGGGGCTGTCGGCGAAGAACGCGATCCTGATCGTCGAATTCGCGCGCGAGCTCGAACACGACGGCAGGACGCCGCTCGAGGCCGCGATCGAGGCGAGCCGGCTGCGGCTGCGCCCGATCCTGATGACGTCGATCGCTTTCATCATGGGCGTGGTGCCGCTCGTCACGTCGACCGGCGCGGGTTCGGAAATGCGTCATGCGATGGGGGTCGCGGTGTTCTTCGGGATGCTCGGCGTGACGCTGTTCGGGCTGATGCTGACGCCGGTGTTCTACGTCGTGCTGCGCACGCTCGCGGGCGGCAAGATTCACGTCGCCGGCAAGGACTCGGCGGGTTATGGCGTGTCGCCGTCGGGTGCGTCGGCTTCCGATGCTTGAGGATAGAAAGATGGACAACATGCACAACACGAACGGCCTGATGCGCTTCGCGAAGGTGGCGGCCGCGAGCACCCTGCTCGCGACGCTGCTCGCCGCGTGTGCGGTCGGCCCCGACTACCAGCGTCCCGACGCGGCGGCGCCCGCCGCGTTCAAGGAAGCGCCGACCCTCGCCGCCGGCGAGCAGGCCGGCACGTGGAAGACGGCCGAGCCGTCGGATGGCGAACACCGCGGCGAATGGTGGAAGGTGTTCGGCGACCCGGTGCTCGATTCGCTCGAGACGCAGGCGCTTGCCGCGAACCAGAACCTGAAGGCCGCGGCCGCGCGGGTCGAGGAAGCGCGGGCGGCGACGCGTTCGGCGCGCTCGCAATGGTTCCCGCAGGTCGGCGCCGGTTTCGGGCCGACGCGCGAGGGGCTGTCGTCGGCGTCGCAGTTCCAGCCGCAGGGCACCGGCCCGACCAACGCGACGCTGTGGCGCGCGCAGGGCACGGTGTCGTACGAAGCCGATCTGTTCGGCCGCGTCGGCCGCAACGTCGAGGCGTCGCGTGCCGATCAGGCGCAGAGCGAAGCGCTGTTCCGTTCGGTGCAGCTCGCGCTGCAGGCCGACGTCGCGCAGAACTACTTCGAACTGCGTCAGCTCGATTCGGACCAGGACCTGTACCGCCGCACGGTCGAGTTGCGCGAGCAGGCACTGAAGCTCGTGCAGCGCCGCTTCAACGAAGGCGACATCAGCGAGCTCGACGTGTCGCGCGCGAAGAACGAACTGGCGAGCGCGCAGGCCGATGCGGTCGGCGTCGCGCGCCGGCGCGCGGCGTCCGAGCATGCGCTCGCCATCCTGCTCGGCAAGGCGCCCGCGGATTTCGCGTTCAAGGAAACGCCGATCGTGCCGGTCGCGGTGAAGATTCCGCCGGGCCTGCCGTCCGCGCTGCTCGAACGCCGCCCGGACGTGTCGGCGGCCGAACGCGCGATGGCGGCCGCGAACGCGCGGATCGGGCTCGCGAAGTCGGCGTACTTCCCGAAGCTCGACATCACCGGGTCGTTCGGCTATGAAGCGTCGACGCTCGGCAACCTGTTCCTGTGGTCGAGCCGTACGTTCCTGCTCGGGCCGTTCGCCGGTACCGCGCTGACGTTGCCGCTGTTCGACGGCGGACGGCGGGCGGCCGGCGTGCAGCAGGCGCGCGCGCAGTACGACGAGCAGGTCGCGAATTACCGGCAGCAGGTGCTGGTCGCGTTCCGCGAGGTCGAGGACAATCTCGCCGATCTGCGCCTGCTCGACGACCAGATCCGCGCGCAGGATGCGGCCGTCAATGCGTCGCGCCGGGCCGCGACGCTGTCGCGGACGCAGTACCAGGAAGGCGAGGTCGCGTATCTCGACGTGATCGACAGCGAGCGCTCGGTGCTGCAGTCGCAGTTGCAGGCGAACCAGTTGACCGGTGCGCAGGCGGTGTCGACCGTCAATCTGATCCGTGCGCTGGGCGGCGGGTGGGGGAATGCGCCGGCGCCGACGGCGGTGGGTGATGCGGCGTCTGGCAAGGCTGACGTAGCTGCGCGGTAAGCGCGAACGGCGGGCGATTCGTCGCTTGCCGACCGTGAAGCGAAGAACCCCGGCATGCAGGCTCAGGTCTGCATGCCGGGGTTTTTTATGGGGCGTCGCGAATTTCGGGGAGGAGCGGTCAGTCGACAGCATCCGGGAGATCGGTAACAATCCATCTGATTCTCACGGGTAGCTGCTGATCGTGACGGAAGACATATGACGCATTCCTTATAGGCGCATCACGACAATAGCGTTCCCATCCGGTTTCCACTACCAGATCATCGAGAATCCGAATGCGCTTTGCGGTGACACGATAAAACCTCGAGAGGGGTACGATGGCAGACTCAATCTCGGATGAGGAGCTGTTCGAGCTCTGGCTCAATAACTTCCTGAAGTGGCTGGAAGCTTTGACCATGGAACCAGTCGAGCTTTGTGATACTTGGGGAAACTACAACGTCGCCTGGGAATTGGTTTCCGACCTGAACACGGCCGGAAGTTTCATCGTCGCCGTCAAGTGCGGGTATCTTACTGAACGACAAAAACAAGAGATTCGCGTTTTTCTCGATAGTCTCACCCTGATACCGAAGTCGTTGCTTGTTTCAGCGACAACGGCAGCGGCCAATCGAAAAGCGATGAGCGACGCGTGTTGGGTGCGCTATCGCGAAGGCGCGCTCGCCCTGCTGGTTATCCTCCGGCCTGCGGCCGAAAGGAACAGAGAATACTTTTCCCGCCAGAAATGATCGGATGATTACTTCGGGCCGATGCCGGCCATCGACTTCGCGCGCAAGCGCATCGTTCGATGGCGTCACGGACGGAGCCGCACCGATAGATGCAAGCGTTGAATTCCGGTCTTGGTCGACACGGCGACCGTCTAATCGTGGAGTAGTATTCCCGCATGTCCGCGGTTACTGTCCAGGCCTCCACGGCGCCCGGCCGATGATCTACCCGTGACGGCGGTGGCAAGCTCGTTAGCGAGCGTCTGGAACCTGCTTCGACGATACGTGCGGCGGCGCCGTCCGCGGCGACGGCATTGACGGGAACGCATCATGTCAACCGAGTGGAAGCACCGCGTCAGACTGTTTATCCAGCGCTTCTGGCAGCCGACCAGTGCGTGCATGACCTGCATGCCGGGGAGCTGGGGAAATATCACGAGCCTGCCCCACTGGACCATCGCATTTCATACGGGTCTGCTGACCGGGCTCCTGGCTGTACTTCTGACTTTCACGCCGGTGGGGAAACTCTATGCGCATCGATATGGCAATGCGCTGGTCGTTGGCGTCCTGACGACGTTGGGCGATGCGTACTCGCACACGAGTCATTACCGTATCCCCTATGTCGAGCACATCGTGACGGGTGCCATTTCAGGTCTATTGGCGCTTGCGGCCTCCTATCTCTTCGAAGATCGCGCGCGGCGCCTTCGCGCGGTGTGGGCTCGCGTTTCCGGACAGCTTATCCGCTGACTTTCCGGGCAACGTGCCGACAAGTGACCGTTGCGGGCCGGAAGTGAGACGTCCACGGAAATCCACGAAGAACCTTTTTCATTGCACCGCATGTCGCAACTAACGGTCAGTTCCGCCCGGCACCTTCCGACGGCGCGGCGGCGTCCCGCCCCGCGCGCCGTCGATGGATGACGACGATCAGCGTGCGGGCAGAGCGGCAACGCGTGACGCCGCGTCCGCATCCGCGCGGAACCGGTCACGCGCCACCACATCACCGCATCACGCGCCGCCGAACGCGCGTCCCATCGGCTTCATCCGCATCCCGCGCGCGAGCCGGGTCCACGGCAGGTCCGCCGGGTCGGCCTGCATCGGCCCCGGCGCCTTGGCGACCAGCACCGCGTGCGCGATGTCCTGGAAATCGGCGCGAAAGTGCACCGAACTCTTGTTGACGAGAATCTTCATCGCCTCCGGCTCGATTCCGCCCACCCGATACAGATTGCGATCGAGCATCTGCGCCTTGCCGGCGCTCACGACGATCCGCACGCCGTCGATCCGCAGGCACGCGACCGGCCCGACGTCGGCCTGCATGCCGTTCATCATCGGGCCGTCGTAGCGGCAGATGCCGTCGGACAGCGCGACGACCTCGAAGCGCGCGCGAAGCGGCTCGTCGCCGGGCACGCCCGAGCCGCCGAGCGACAGGTCGATGCGCGCGCCGGCTCCCGCGCGCCACGCCGCGGCCACCGCCGCCGGATCCCACAGCAGGCCGAGCGCCGCGTCCTGCGCGCCATGACGCAGCAGCGCGCGAAGCAGGCCCGTCGTATTCGAATCGCCGCCCGCGCCCGGGTTGTCCTGCGTGTCGGCGATCACGACCGGTTTGCTTGCGTCCGCCGCGAGCCGCATCGCCTCGCGCACGGCGTCGTCCGGCGACAGGAACGGCACCTGCCACTGCGCCTCGTCGGCCAGCATCGTGTCGTACAGCGTCTGTACAGCGGCCTCTACCGCGTCGGCGTCGCCATAGCCCCAGATGACCGGCCCGCATTCCGGGAAATCCGCGGCCGGGAAGCCCGGTGCGAACGACAGCGACACCACGCCGCCGGCTTCGAGCGCCGCAAGGCGCGCGTACATCGTGCAAGCGGGATCGAGCAGCGTGCACATCCCGTTGATCGGAATCAGGAACGGCAGCCGCCGCGCCGCGCGATGCAGCGGGCCGCGGCCCGCGAGCAGGCGTTCGAGCAGCGCGGCCGCGCGTGCGCCGGTTTCCGCCATGTCCACGTGCGGATACGTGCGAAAGGCGACCAGTGCGTCGGCGTGGCGCAGCATCAGGTCGGTCACGTTCGCGTGCAGATCGAGCGACGCGACCACCGGCACGTCCGGGCCGACCGCGGCGCGCACGCGCTCGAGCAGGGTGCCTTCGCCGTCGTCCGTGTGCTCGGCGACCATCGCGCCGTGCAGGTCCAGATACACCGCGTCGCAGCCGCCGCGTCGCGCCGCCTCGACGATCTCGCCGGCGATGCGTTCGAAGGCGTCCTCGGTGACGTGCGCCGACGGGCTCGCGCCGGCCCAGATCACCGGCAGCAAGCGCCAGCCGCGCCGCTCGGCCGCGTTGATGAAGCCGCCGGCCGGAATGTTGACGTCGCGTAGCGCGAGCACGTCGGCGCCGCGCACCAGCGCGGGAAACCCTTCGCCGCGTTCGAAGTTGGCATAGGCGGCCTTGGTGGGCGCGAAGGTATTGGTTTCATGCTGGAAACCGGCAACGAGAATGCGTCGGGTCATGTGTCTGAGTCCAGTAAAGCAGGTGGGTGTGCGGGGTCGATGGGGCGCTACGGTGCCGTCGCGGCACGCCGGTCAGCGCGCTGCGGCGGGCAGGCGGTTCATGATCAGCGCGACGGCGCCCGCGACCATCAGCGCGACGATCACGAGCAATCCCGCCTGCATGCTGCCGGTGGCGGTGCGGATCTCGCCGATCAGCGTCGGGCTGAGGAAGCCGCCGAACAGGCCGATCGTGTTGATGAGCGCGATGCCGCCGGCCGCCGCGTTGCCGGTCAGGTATTGCGACGGGATGGCCCAGAACACGGTGTAGGCCGCCCACAACAGCGCCGTGGCGATCGTCATGCAGACGAGCGAGATCGCGAGATTGCCGCCGGCCCAGGTCGCGGCGGCCAGCGCGGCCGCGCCGACGAGCGCCGACACCGCGCTGTGCCAGCGGCGTTCGCCGCGCCGGTCCGAGCGCCGGCCGATCACGAGCATCGCGCAGGCGGCGCCGATGTACGGAATCATCGAATAGAAGCCGATCTGCATCGTGTCGGTCACGCCGTTGGCCTTGAGGATCGACGGCAGCCAGAAGCTGACCGCGTAGATTCCGCAGATCATCGTGAAGTACGCGAACGCCAGCAGGTAGACGCGCGGGTCGCGCGCCGCCTGCCCGAACGCGTGGTGGCCGGCCGCGGGCGTCTGCAGCTCGGTGGCGAGCAGGCTTTTCTCGCGGTCGCTCAGCCACGTCGCATCGTCCGGGCGATCGGCCAGTACCTTCAGCACCAGCAGGCCGAGCACCGCGCACGGCAAGCCTTCCGCGACGAACATCCACTGCCAGCCGGCCAGCCCGTGCGCGCCGTCGAGGGCCGTCATCAGCCAGGTCGACAGCGGCGAGCCGACGATGCCGCCGATCGGCCCGGCCAGCATCACGACGGCCATCACGCCGGCCATGCGGCGCGGGCCGTACCAGTAGGTCAGGTAGAAGATCATGCCCGGCGCGAAGCCGGCCTCGAACACGCCGAGCAGAAAGCGCAGCACGTAGAACGACGTGGTGTCGTGCACGAACATCATCGCGGCGGACGTGAGCCCCCACAGCACCATGATCCGGCTGATGGTCTTGCGCGCGCCGATCCGGGGCAGCATCAGGTTGCTCGGAATCTCGAACAGCACGTAGCCGAGGAAGAAAATGCCCGCGCCGAGGCCGTAGGCCGCGTCGGAGAAGCCGAGCGCGCTTTGCATGTGAAGTTTCGCGAAGCCGATGTTGACGCGATCCAGATACGCGAACGTGTAGCAGAGCAACAGCAGCGGCAGCAGGCGCCAGTTCAGTTTGCGGTACAGCGCCTGTACTGGCGCGCTGTCGTGCGCGACCGGACGGCGGGAGGTTGGGACGGCGGACATGTCGCTCTCCAGTGGCGTAAGCGTGTTGCGGGACGGGTTCCGATTGCCGCATCGTCGAAGAGCCGAAAAAGCAGAGCAAGAGCAACTTAAGTGATCTAATGTTGCTCGACAGGCAACACTCGGGCAAACCGCCAGCAAACATCAGACAGACCGGACACGCCATGCGCGAACTCAACCAGCGCCGCTTGCGCTACTTCCACGAGGTGCTGACCCACGGCTCCATCCGCGGCGCGGCCGACAGCATCAATACCGCGCCGTCCGTGATCACGCGGCAGATTCGCCTGCTCGAGGAGGAGATCGGCGTCGAGCTGTTCGAACGGCAGGCGCGCGGCGTGCGGCCGACCGAGGCGGCCGCGCATCTGCTCGAATACTGGCGCGGTTGCCGCTCGCAGCAGGAATTGTTCGAGGAACGCCTGCAGGCGTTGCGGCGGCTGCAATCCGGCCAGGTGCGCATCGTCACCAGCGAAGGCTATGTCGACGTGCTGATGGACGAGGTGCTGACCGATTTCTGCATGCGTTACCCGAAGCTCGACGTGATCGTCGATGTGCTGCCCGTCAACAACGTGCTGCAGGAAGTGGCGGAGAGCCGCGCGCACATCGGGCTCGCGTACAACCCGCCGGCTCATCCGGAGATCGCGTATCTCGCCACGTCGTCGCAGCCGGTGGTGGCGCTCGTTCATGCCGGCCATCCGCTCGCGGTGCGGGGCGGCGCGGTGCGCGCGCACGAACTCGGCGAATATCCGCTCGCACTGATGCCGCCGGCGTTCGGCCTCGGTCAGGTCGCGCAGATGCTGGCGTATACCGAGAACCTGCCGATCCGTCCGACGCTGACGACCAACTCGCTCGCGGTGTTGCGCCATTTCGTGAAGCGCCACGAGGGGATTACGTTGATCGGCGCATTCGCCGCGTATCGCGAACTCGAGAGCGGCGAACTCGTCGCGCTGCCGATCGCGCATCCGTTGTTCGATTCCGCGAAAGCGCGCCTGCTCGTGAAGGCGGGGCGGCCGCTCGGCGTCGCGGCCGATACGTTGCTGAACTGCCTGCTGCACGACATGACGATGTTCGCGGGAGCGGCGACGCGTCGGGGCCCGACCGGGAAACGGCCGCGCGCGGCGAAGCGCGCGCGTTGACGGGCGCTGTCGCCGGAGGCGACGCTCAGGCGTCGGCGCGTCGTCGTTGACAGGCCGTCCGCCGCCTTCCGCGATGCGATTTCCCGGCAAGCCGTCGCGCCGGGCTCCCGTTCCCTTTCCCGCCACCCGCCGAAACGACATCGGCGCGGCGCTTCATTCGTCGCGCCCACTCGGGTTACTCGGTACGCAATTTCTCGACAGTCCGCAATAAGTTGATATCTCGTCGCGGCACCGCTCACTACCATCCATCGATATCGAATCCACCCGATGGGCGGGCGGTTTGACGGAGCCACCTCGCGTGGCGTGAGTGTCGATGGAACGAAGCACGAGCATCGAGGCAGGGCGCCGGTCGTCGTGTGGCCGGGCGTCGGCATGGATCGCGATCGCGTTGACGCTGCTGCTGGCGTACGGCGTCGCGAGGCATGTGTCGCGGGCATCGCCGGCGCTGCCGCAGCAACGGCATTTTTCCGTCGACGTGGACCGCGACCGGGCGCCGTGGGCGCGACCCGTGATCGCGATTCACGAAGGCATGCCGGTGCATATCGACGTGCATGCGCGGGAAACCGGCGTCCTGATGGCGCACGAAATACCGGGGGCGTTGGCGGCATGCGCGTCCGGCAGCACGCAGTCGCTGGATATTGTCCCGGTCGGCATCACCGGGCGTTTCTCGCTGCATTTCCACAGCCGGACCGGCGACACGATCGAGGTCGCCGTGATCGAAATCTATCCGGGGCCGTGACCGCAGCGCATTTTCACCACGACAAACAAGACGGAAGGAGACAACGATGCAATCACCGATTCGCGCAGCGTTCGCGCTGTCGCTCTGCATGTTCGTGCTGACCGGCTGCGGCGGAGAAGCCGATGACACGCCGGCGGCCACGCCCGGCGTGTCCGTGGCCGACTATGTCGTGCCGCGGGTGCCGAGCTGCAGCCCGGGCGATACGCCCGAGACCGCGCTGCAGGGGCAGGTGCCGGCCGCACTTCGACAGGCCGGCTTCGGTGGCTTCAACTGCAACCTCAAGCGCGTGAGCCAGGTTCAGGGCGAAGGCGCGTCGTGGTCGGCCGCTACGTATACCGACAGGAAAGGCCAGACCTGCTTCTATCACGCGACGATGGGCGCGAGCGCGCTGTTCAATAATCCCGATGCGCCGCCGCGCGTGAACCCGGGCGTGCCGGTGATCGACATCACCAACCCGGCGCGGCCGGTGCGGGTGAGCTCGCTGACGTCCACGTCGATGATCGATCCGTGGGAGTCGCTGCGCGTGAACGTCGCGCGCGGGATCCTCGCCGCCGACAACGGCCTGGGCGGCGGTGGCGGCCCGGAGATCGACCTGTACGACATTGCTTCGGATTGCACACGGCCGCAGTTGCTGGCGAGCGTGCCGGTCGGCACGGGCGCGGACGGCGGTATCGTACCGACCACCCGGTCGCTCGGCCACGAAGGCGGATTTTCACCCGACGGGCTGACCTATTACGTCGGCGGCGCCTTCACGAAAAGCTACTACGCGATCGACCTGACCGTGCCGACCCGGCCGAAGATGATTTCCGCGATCGGCCTGCCGGATCTGGGCATGGGCAGTTTTTCGCACGGCCTGTCGGTGAGCCAGGACGGAACGCGGGCGTACTTCGTCGCGTCGGGGAACGGCGGTGCGGCCGTCGGCATGAGTGCGCCGCCGCTGAACGACGCGAACGCGACCGGCGACAACGGCTTTTTCGTCGTCGATACCAGCGAAGTGCAGAGCCGGCGTCCCAACGCGCAGATGCACCGGATCGCGACCGTGCCGGTGCGGAACGGCAGCGTCGCGCAACATACGATCTCGTTCGCCGTGGCGGGCAAACCGTATCTGATCGAAGTCGACGAGGGCGGGGGCGGCGGGCTCCAGGATCCGGGCGCAACGGCGGTCAAAGCCGCATGCAATGCCGGTGTGGCGCCGTTCCCGATGGGGCACATCTACGACATGTCCAACGAAGCTGCGCCGCGGCTGGTGTCGGAGCTCCGGCTCGAAACGCACGCGATCGCGAACTGCAGCCAGGTCATTCCCGATATCGCCGGCCTGACCACATTCACGTACGGCGCGCACTACTGCAGCGTCGACAACCGGCAGAACGCGACCGCGCTCGCGTGCAGTTACTTCAACTCCGGCATTCGCGTCTTCGACATTCGCGATCCGTCGAAGCCGAAGGAGATCGCGTACTACAACCCGGCTTCGGTGAAGTCGCCCGGCGCGGGCTCGGCGCATCTGATGTTCGGTCAGTACCGTGCGGGCGGGCCGGACTGGTGTGCGTCGCGTCTCGATTTCGATTTCGATCGCCACCTGCTGACCACCGCATGCCAGGACAACGGCATGCTCGTGTTGTCGTTCGAGAACGACAGTTGGCCGTTCCCCGAAAGCACGAAGGCGACGGAGATCGGCAATTGATGCGCTTTCGCCGTGACCTGCTGGTTTGCGCGATTGCGCTCGCGATGCCGCTGACGTGTGCCGGTTTCGAGGCCGACGTGCACTTCGGCCTCACGCTTTGGCTGGCACGGCAGGCCGGCTTCGCGCCGCGCGACGCCGAGGCCATTGCGCTCGCGGATCAACGCATCGATGCAGGATCGATCGAGTACATGACATCGCCGTTGCAGTACGCGTGCCTGTCGCGCTTTGTCCCCGATGCGCTCGATGCGCAGGCCCGACACTATCCGGGCGCGCCCAGCGTACCGGTCGATGCGCAGGCAAGAGCCGTAGTGCCCGGTGGGCCGGCTGCGCTCGCGCCCGTCGACGCGGCGCTCGGCAAGGCCGGCGGCGGCAAGGCCGCATTCATGCTCGGCGAATTCGGCCGCGCGCTCCATGGCTGGCAGGATTCGTGGGCGCATCGCGGTGTGCCGTCCGTTCCGGACTGGAGCCGCGACGGCATCGCGTGCGATGCCGGTCTGGCGATGGCGGCGCCGCTCGATCGACACACATCGTCTAGCCACGCGGCGGAGCTGACCTGGCGTCGGGTCGCCGATGTGGAAGCGATGGCGCAGGCGACCTACCTTCAGATGATCCGGTATCCGGCTATCGATGGAGCGGCGCGGCAGGCGGCACCCTGGGATCAAGTCCGGCAACGGCTTCCCGACTTCGTCGCTGCGCGAACGAAGCGCGCGAAGTCGGACTGGTTCGTCGCGAACGGCATCGCGGATACGTCGTTTCTCGACGGTATCAGCCTGCCCGACGGGCCTGCGTGGAAAACCGTCCGATGGCATGGGCGGCGCGACCTGCCCGCGCCGCTGCCGTCGGCGATGCAAGCTGGCGTCGACAAGGACATCGTCGATTTCTACACACGCTTTCTCAGCGACTGGGTCACGACGTCGCCGGTCGACAAGCGCTGGCTGCCCGCGATTTCGGTCGAGCGCGGGCAGAAGCCTGACGATGCGTTGGTCAACGCGCTGGTTGGATGGAGACTGAGGGATCACGGCGCTTATCTGGCCGTCGAGGGGTTACCGCATTCGGCGACGCATTCGCTCGCACCTGCGCGCAATCGCACGTCGTTCGAGGTGTTCAGGTCATTGAACGACGCCGTGCTGCCGCTGATCGTCGAAGGCGAGAAGCCGTCCCCCGTCCTGCCTTTCGTGGTGTTTGCGCTACCGTGGTCGAGCGCCGGCCACCCGCGCGCCGTTGCACTCGTCAAACTGCTCGACGCACCGTACGACACCGTGGGGATCGTGTCGGAGAAGCGCAATGGAATCGGCTGGAAGGTGACGGGATGGGTCTCGTCGGCCGACTACTGATCGGGAAGACGTCGAAATGCGTGACGATATCGTGCATCAATCGGCGCGGGCGAGCGGCCAGTTCGAAGGTGTCGCATTGCACGGAAAGGGATGGCTGACCTTCGGGCTCGCATGGATTGTTTTGTGCACGCCAACCGGCGCGAGCGCCCACGCATGGAATATCCCGTACTACCTTCCGGTGCCGTTGTGGCTGTATGCGTATGCCGCAACGGGCACGCTGATGGTGTCCTTCATGATCCTTGCGTTTGCGTCGGGCATGCGCGCACCCGAGCCGGGAAGGCGATCCGAAACCTGGACGAAAGCGCTGCGAATCCCGGTTCCGCTCGTGAACGCCGCGCAAATCGCGAGTGCGGTATTCGTCGCGCTCCTGGTCGTGGCCGGCCTCGCGGGAACCACGAATCCGTTCCTGAACTTGGCGATGCCGGGCTTCTGGATCTGGTTCTATCTGGGCGCTTTGTATGTCAGCGCGATATTGGGTGACGTCTATGCATTCACCAATCCGTTTGCGCTTCTGTTGCGAATCGCCGTGCGCTGTTTCCCCGTCCTGGAGCGCGGGCGCTATCGTTATCCCGAACATCTCGCCTCGTGGCCCGCGTTGGGCGGCTATATCGCGCTCATCGCGCTGGAACTGTTCGGCGCGGGGCGCCCCCGAGACGTCGGCCTGTTCCTCGTCGCGTATGCCGCGTATGCGCTGATTGGTGCGTTCTGCTTCGGGCGCGAGCGCTGGCTCGCCCACGGCGATACGTTCGGCGTGCTGTGCAGGCTATGCGCGAAGCTGTCGCCGCTGAAATGGCGTGGGGCAGCGCGTCGTCACGTGATCGTGGAATCGAGAAAGCCGGTCGCGGACATGTCGCGCGACGGGCCGGCGGATACCAGCGTCATCGCCGTTCTGTCGTTCATGCTGTCGTCGACGGCCTACGACGGCTTGCGCGATACGGCTACGTGGCACGCATTCTTCTGGCGCAGCATCTATCCGCACGTCGTCGATCTGTTTCCGTCGCTCGGCCGGCACTACGCTTTTTCAGCGGACATCCTGCTGATCTGGCAATGGCTGGCGTTCGCGATCATCGGCATCGCGTATTACCTGGTGTTCCGGGGCTGCTGCACGCTCGGCGCGATCAGTTCGCGTTCGTCGTCGGGCGGAGCGTCGTTCTCGCGGCAGTTCTGCCTGGTACTGCTGCCGATCGCGTTCTTCTACAACGTCTGCCATTACTTCACGCTGTTCTGGGATCAGGGGCGGCAGATCTTCCGGCTCGCGTCCGATCCGCTCGGCCTCGGGTGGAATCTGCTGCCGGTGGCGGCCGCGGCCGATCAGATGTCGGCGGCCCAGGCGCTCATCGACGTCGGATACATCTGGCATGCGCAGGTGCTCCTGATTCTCGCCGGGCACGTCGTGAGCGTGATGCTCACGCATGCGATTGCCGTCCGGAGCGACCGTCCGGCCGCAACGGCGACCGTCGGCCAGTTGCCGCTGCTGGTGCTGACGATCGCATTGACGATCAGCGGCCTGTGGATTCTGTCGCTTCCGCTGGCGTAGCGGTCGCGGCGCGCGGCTTGAGTGCGGAGGGCGACACGCCCCACCGCTTGCGGAATGTCGCCGAAAAGTGGCTCGCCGACGAGAAGCCGCAGTCGATCGCGGCTTCCGTCACGCCGTATGCCCCGCGCTCGATCAGGCGGCGGGCGGCTTGAAGGCGGTTCTCGATGATGTACTGGTGCGGCGTCAGTCCGTTGGCCTTTCTGAAGCTCCGGATGAACGAATAGAGATCGCCCGGGTAGCCGACCGCATCGGCCACCATCATCAGCGTCAGCGGGCCGCGGAAATGGTCCCTGATGTACTCACCGGCCTTGCGCATCATGCCGGCTTGCGCATATTGCTTCGCCTGCGGCCGAGCTTCCAGGTGCAGCATGCGGTGCAGCGCGGCTGAGCCGAGCGCTTCCGCATAGGTCGGGCCCTGCGGCATCCCCGCGACGGCGTCTTCATGGAGGCTGCGGACGATCTGTGTGAGCAGGTCGTCGATCACGTCCATCCGGAGCGCGGCCGACGCGAACCAGACGTCGCTTTGCAGCCCTGTCCGCGACAGCCATGACGGTTCGAAGTGGACGCTGATCCACTCGATTTCATCGGACCATCGGCCGGAAAACGAGAAGCCGGGCGGAACATAAGCCAGCGGTCCGCGGATGCGGGTCGGTGCCCACCGGCCGGTGTTCGTTCGCAGCTCGAGTGTCGTGGGCGCCTGCAGATACATGCCCAGGATCGGGCCGGTCGTCTCCAGATCGACGATTTCCGTGGCGCCAGCGATGTAGTGCTCGATCGAGACCGCGGCGAACGATGGTGCGACGGGCTGCCTTTTCCACTTGTGCGGCGGATGCCAACTGACGCGGCTTCCGTTCGGCGCAATCGCGCAGACGTCCCTCATGGCTGGCCGGCTGATCACGCGTTCTCCTTTCGTCTGATCTGGCGAGCGGTTCCCGAGATGCGATTCGATGCCTCGATGGCATCGCGCAAGCGAACCCACTGTAGGCCGCGATACTTACTCGATGCTTACCTGGCGGCGTGTGTGAGCCAGGGCCGCAACCGTCAGGAATTGCCGGCGGCAGCCCGCAGCGCCCGCACCAGCTCGCTCGCCGCCTTGCCGAGCCCCGTATGTTTCGGCCGCCGCAAGTACACGGGCAACGGCAACCCGTTGCGGATGTTCGCGAACACGAGCGGTGCGAGTTCGCCGTCGGCCACATACCGGCCAATGATCGATTCCGGCAAGTTCGCCCAGCCATGACCGGCCTTCACGAGCGCGATCGCGGTCGCCATGTCGGTCACCTTCCACGTGCGGTTGCCGATCAGCGGCCGCACGTCGGTGAGTGGCCGCTCCGGATCGGCGATCACGATCTGCCGAAATCCCGACAATCGCTCGATCGCTTCCGGATGCGCGGCTTCGGCAATCGCAGGATGGTCGGGCGCGGCGACCGCGATCAGCGTCTCGGTCCACAGCGCGTGAATCTGTTCCTGCGGATGCAGATCGAGCCCGCCGTACGCGACGCAAAGATCGACGGCGCCGCGATGCAGCGCATCGACGATCGCATCCTGCGGCGCCGTGACGACGCTGACCGCGAGCGCCGGATATTGCGCCGCGACGGCCGTCAGCGCGCGTGCAACCGGCGCACCGTCGATTTCGGCCGCGAGCCCGAGCCGCAGCGTGTCCTCGACGCCTTCCGACAAGTGCTGCGCATGCGCGCGCAGCGCATGCAGCCGTTCGGCGATCGCGCGCGCGTCGGGCAGCAGCGCGGCCATCGCGGCGGTCGGCGTCGGCTCGCGCGTGCCGCGATCGAACAGCACGAGGTCGAGTTCGGCCTCGAGGTTCGCGATCGCCATGCTGACTGCCGACGGCGTACGGCCGAGCGCACGCGCGGCCGCCGAGAACGAGCCTTTGTCGATGACGGTCAGCAGCATGTCGATGTGATCGCTGGTCAGCATGGTCGGCCGTCTCCTGTCAGAAAAATTGAAAGGACCTGACTTTGGCGGACGACGTGCCCGCGGTAGTCTCGCCACCTGGTTCGATATGAAGGTGGTCGGTCATGCAAGGATGGAAGAGACGCATAGTCTACGTCGTGATGTTCGAGGTGCTCGGCATCCTCGTCGCGTCGTCGGTGCTCGGCATGTTGAGCGGCGCGAGCGCGGCGACGAGCGGGCTGCTCGGCGTGATGATCTCGACGACGGGCGTCATCGTCAATTTTCTGTACAACCTCGGCTTCGAGGCGTGGGAGCGGCGGCGCGCGGAAACGACGCGCACCGTCGGGCGGCGCGTCGTGCATGCGATCGGGTTCCAGATCGCGCTCGTGACGTTCCTGATTCCGCTGATCGCGTGGTGGCTCGACGTGTCGCTGCTGCAGGCGTTCCTGTACGACGCGGTGCTGATCGTGTTCTTCCCGATCTTCACGTTCACGTACAACTGGGCGTTCGACAGCGTGTTCGGGTTGCCGGACGCGGTGACGCGCAAGGCGGCGCCGGTGGCATGACGCAGAGGGATGCGAAACGATTCGATGCGGGCAGTACGCGTCGTTTCGTTTCGGTGGCAGGCCGTGCGACGACGGCAGCGAAGACGGGCGGCGCGCCTGCCGCCCGCGACGTTACGCGCCGACGAACTCGTGCACGTAACGGTTGAACACCGCGGGGCTCGCCGCGTTCATTCCGTGCGATGCGCCGGCGACGGTCTGCCGTTGCGCATCGCCGATCCACTGCGACAGCGTGTCGACGTTGTGACGGAACATCTTCGGGCTGCGCTGGCCGTCGATCAGCAGCGTGCGGCATGCGATGTCGCCGGCCGTGTGCTGCGAATACGCGGGCAGCGGGTCGCGCAGCTGCTTCGGCAGCGTGCTCGCATTGTCGATCGCCATCGTGCGAAAGCGCGACGTGCTCTTCTTCCATGCGCCGGGCAGGCTCACGGAATCGACGAACATCTCGAGACCGGCTTCGACGTCGCCTTGCCCGATCAGGTTCACGGCCTTCGTGCGCAGCGCGAGGGCGGCGGCCGGAAGCGCGGCTTCGCGCACGCCGGGCTGCTGGAGCGGGCCGCCCGGATCGGCGAGCGTCAGCGACTCGACGAGGTGCGGATGCTGGCGCGCGACGTTGAACGCGACGCTACCGCCGCGCGAATGGCCGACCAGGTGCACGGGGCCGAGATCGAGCGCATCGATGAATTCGGCGAGTTCGTCGACGTGGTTCTGCCAGCTGAACTCGTCCTGAATGCCCGCTTCGACGGCCGGCCAGTAATGGCTGAGGCTCGGCGCGATGCAGCGGTAGTGGGCCGACAGCGCCGCGAGCTGCGGATCCCAGTAGCGGTAGTCGCACAGCGAGCCGTGCACGAACACCATCGGCGCACCGCTGCCCCGCTCGACATACGGCAGGCTGATGCCTGACGAAAGCGTCGCAAATTGCAGGTCGGGGTTCGCGAGCACGGACGGCTCGATTCGCATGTTCATGGCTGAAAGGCTCAAAGGTGCGTCAACACGACGCAACTATGCATCACGGCGACCTGCAAGGAAAACGCATAATTTTCATCGTGACGATCAATTTTTTTGATGGCACAGCCGGAAACCCCTGTCGGAGCGTGGTCATGTACCGAAGCCTTCAATCGTCTGACGATTCGTTTCGCCGATGAAAGGGCGTGCCGCGGGCTGCGCGCACGCGCGCTGGCATCGGAACGGGGAAGGGGGCGCGTCAGCGCACGCTCAACGCGGGCGCGGTCTGAAGCTCGACGGGGAGGTCGTTGTCGGTGGCGAACTGCATCGCGAAATCGAATGCGTCCGCGCAGACGGCGCGCAATTCGTCGGACACGAACAGGCATTTGACGCCGCCGTCGACGACCGGCATCGCAAGCCGCGACAGCGCGCACGGATAGCCGGGCCGCCGTTCGCCGACGAACAGCGTGATGACGCCCGCGAGGCGCTCGGGCCAGTCGCTCGGGCGGAAGGTTTTCTGCGCGCGCGTGACGCCGCGGATCAAATGGCCGGCGATGCGGCCGTGGTCGGTGATGTCGATGCGATCCATGCTGGGGTGCGTGTCCTCGTGCGCGTCATTCGCCGCCGTCGGCCGCGGCGTCGCCGCGCGCGGGAATCCGGAGGTTGCGCAGCTTGTGATAGAGCGTTTTCTTCGGCATGCCGAGCGCCTCGCTCGCGTCCGCGACGTTGCCGTGGTGACGCCGCAGCATGTCCTCGATCAGCATCCGCTCGAAATACGCGAGCTGCTCCGCGAGCGTGCTGCCGGCCGTCGGCGTGCCGCCGGACGACAGCAGGCTGTCGCCGGTCAGCCCGAGCACGAAGCGGTCGGCCACGTTCTGCAGCTCGCGCACGTTGCCCGGCCACGCGTGCGTCATCAGTTCGGATACCTGCGCGGCGGTGACGACCGGCGCCGGCTGCCCGAAGCGCCGCGCGGCCGCGAGCACGAAATGCTCGAACAGCAGCGGCACGTCCTCGCGCCGCTCGCGCAGCGGCGGCAGCTCGATCTGCGCGACGTTGAGGCGATACAGCAGATCCGCGCGAAAACGTCCGTCGGCCGCGAGTTCGGCGAGATCCGCCTTCGACGCGGCCACCACGCGGCAGTCGACCGGAATCAGGTCGTTCGCGCCGAGCCGCTCGACCACGCGTTCCTGCAGCACGCGCAGCATCTTGATCTGCAGCGCGATCGGCATCGTCTCGATCTCGTCGAGGAACAGCGTGCCGCCGTCCGCCCACTCGATCTTGCCGATGCGCTTCTTGATCGCGCCGGTGAACGCGCCGGCCTCGTGGCCGAACAGCTCGCTCTCGAACACCTGCTCGGGCAGGCCGCCGCAGTTCAGCGCGACGAAATGCGCGTCGCGGCGGCCGCCGAAGTCGTGCAGGCTGCGCGCGATCAACTCCTTGCCGGTGCCCGTCTCGCCGGTGATCAGCACCGACACCGACGTATCGGCGAGGCGCAGGATCTTCTTGCGCACGTCGGCCATCGCGGGCGACTTGCCGAGCACGAACGCCTCGATGCCCTGCCAGTTGTTCAGCGCCGCGCGCAGCCCCTGCACCTCGAGCGTCAGGCGGCGCTTCTCGACCGCGCGCGCGACGCGGCCGGCGATCACGTCCGACGAAAACGGCTTCTCGATGAAGTCGTACGCGCCGACCTGCATCGCGCCGACGGCCGTCGAGATGTCCGCGTGGCCGCTGATCAGCACGACCGGGATCTGCGCGTCGATGGCCATCACGCGGTCGAGCAGCTGCAGCCCGTCGATGCCGGGCATCCGCACGTCCGACACGATCACCACCGGCGCGCCGGGCGCGACGTGCGCGAGCGCGTCGGCGGCGGACGCGAACGCGTCGACCGGGAACCCGGCGAGCGCGACGGCCTGCTCGACGCCGATCCGGACGTTTTCATCGTCCTCGACGACCAGCACCCGAATCTCATCTTCCATGCTCTGTCCTCTGTTGCGGCGTCGCCGCCGCGAATTCGATGGTGAACTGCGCGCCGCCTTCGTCGCGGTTCGTCGCGGTGATCCTCGCGCCGAACGCCTCGACGATGCGCGACGTGATCGCGAGGCCGAGCCCGAGGCCCTGGCCGCGCGGCTTGGTCGTGACGAACGGCTCGAACAGGTGCGGCAGCACGTCGGGCGCGATGCCCGCGCCGCTGTCGGTCACCGTCAGGCGCACGCGACCGGCGTCGTCCGCCTCGTCCGCGTCGTCCGCTTCGTCCGCTTCGACCGCCTCGATGACGATGCGGCGCACCGGCGCGTCGTGCACCGCGTCGAGCGCGTTGCCGAGCAGGTTCACGATCACCTGCTGCAACTGGCTCGATTCGGCCGAGACCGTCGTGCCGGGCGCGATGTTCACGTCGAGCCGTACGCCTTCGTCGCGAATGCGCGCATCGTAGATGAGCCGCGCATGCGCGACGGCCTCGTTCAGCGATACCGCGACGCGCTCGACGTCGGGCTTGCGCGCGAAGGTCTTCAGCTCGCCGGTGAGCACGGCCATGCCGTCGACCAGCTTGCCGACCCGCTCGAGATTCGCGAGCGCCGGCGCCGGCTGGCCGCGCTCGAAGAACGTGCGCGCGTTGTCGCACAGCGTGCGGATCGCGACGAGCGGCTGGTTCAGCTCGTGCGTGAGGCCGGCGGCCATCTGCCCGAGCACCGCGAGCTTGCCCGCGTGCACGACTTCCTGCTGCGACGCGCGCAGCCGCTGCTCGGTGCGTTCGCGCTCGTCGATCTCGCGCTGCATCCGCTCGTTCGCGGCCGTCAGCGCGGCGGTGCGTTGCGCGACGGTCAGTTCGAGCCGGTCGTTCGCGCGGCGCAGCGCATCCTGCGCGTTCAGCCGCGCGAGGATCGCCCGGCGGCGCTGGATCGCATAGCCGACCAGCAGCGCGACGATCAGGAACGCGCCGGTGACGAACACGAACGCCGTCTGCTGCTGGCGTCGCGCGCCCGCGATGTCGAGCAGCACCATCAGCGAATCGCCGGCCTGCGGCGCGGGGCGCGACATCACGAGATAGCGCGTGGTGCGGCCGGCGTGGCGCGGATCGGGGAAGGTGCCGAACCACGCGGCCGAGCTGCGATCGCCGATGCGGCGATAGGGCAGCGCGTCGACGGTGCGGCCCGCGTACTGGCGCGACGCCTGGATGTCGCGCTGCTGCTGCGCGGTGATCGGGCGCAGCGCGGTGAATTTCCACGCGGGCTCGGTCGAGATCACGACCACGCCGTTGCTGTCGACGACCATCGCGGCGACGCCCGGCGCGCGCCATGCCGATTCGAGCGGATCGACGCTGATCTTCACGGCGGCCACGCCGATCGGTACGCCGTCGCTGCGCACCGCGCTCGCGAAGTAGACGCCCGGCACGCCGGTGTTGGTGCCGATGCCGAAGAAGCGGCCGCTGCCGCGCGCGAGCGCGTCCTTGAAGTACGGCCGGTACGACACGTTGGTGCCGACGAAGCTGATCGTCTCGTTCCAGTTGCTCGCGGCGATCACGTCGCCTTGCAGGTCGATCACGTCGACCGCGCCGCTGCCCGCGTCGCGGTTCACGGCTTCGAGGTAGGTGTTCACCGCATGCACGCGCTCGGGCGCATCGTTCGGCGCGGCTTTCAGCATCGCGCGCACGCCGTCCTGCCGCGCGACCAGGCCGGGCAGGATCTCGAAGCGGCCGAGCTCGCTTTTCAGGCTCGACGCATACAGGTCGAGCCGGTGCGCGCCGGCTTCCTCGAGCGCGTCGATCGCGCGTTCCCACGCGAAGTCGACGGCCGCGCCGGCCACGCCGACATACAGCACCGCGGCCGATGCCCAGCCCCACCACGGGATTCCCTTGAAGCTCTTCTGCACGTTCGCCCTCATCGAAGCCCGCTAT
Source organism: Burkholderia sp. 28_3 (assembly GCF_003253915.1). Lineage (NCBI taxonomy): Bacteria > Pseudomonadati > Pseudomonadota > Betaproteobacteria > Burkholderiales > Burkholderiaceae > Burkholderia > Burkholderia sp. 28_3. The sequence goes on along the minus strand of NZ_QKZF01000010.1, from coordinate 44,289 downwards.
CGGCGTGAACCGGCCCTGGCCGCGTTGAACGACGCGCGCCGCGCACCGGCCAAGGCCGGCGGCGGCGCGTGCGAGGCAGCCGGCGCGACGGGGCGCGCGGCCGCGCGTTATCCGAAGTGCGCGACCAGGATCAGCGTCACCGTGACGACGATCGCGCCGCCGATGCGGGTGGCGATCTGCGCGAACGGCATCAGCTGCATCCGGTTCGCGGCGGTCAGGATCGCGACGTCGCCGGTGCCGCCTTGCCCGCTGTGGCAGGCGTTCACGATTGCGGTGTCGATAGGGTACATCTTCAGCAGGCGGCCGACCACGAAACCGGTGCCCATCAACGTCGCGACGGTCGACACGATCGTGACCACGTTGACGAGCGTGAACGCGGCGGTCAGCTTGTCCCACGGCGTCATCGCGACGCCGATCGCGAACAGCAGCGGATACGTGACGGCGGTCGAGAAGAACTTGTAGACGACGAACGCGCCTTCCTGCAGCGGCGGCGACACCGCACGCGCGAGCTTCACCAGCACCGCGAGGAACAGCATCGCGACCGGCGCGGGCAGGCCGAACAGCTTGTGCGCCATCAGGCCGACGAGGTACAGCGTGATCGCGGTGATGCCGGCGCCCGCGATGTGCGTGACGTCGACGTGGCCGCGGATCTCTTCGCTTTCCGGCGTCATGTCGCCGCTTTCGCCGACCTGCAGGCGGCCGTTGCCGGTCAGGTGCGGCAGGCGCTTGCCGAGCATGTCGAGCGCGCCCGACAGGATGATCGCGGTCAGGCTGCCGAGCATCACCGGCGGCAGCACCATCGCGAACATCTCGCCCTGCGGCAGGTGCATCAGTTCCGAATAGCCGATCGACAGCGGAATCGCGCCTTCGCCGACGCCGCCCGCCATGATCGGCACGACGATGTACAGCAGCGTGTGGCGCGCGCCGAGGCCGAGCGCGGTGCCGACCGCCGTGCCGACGATCGCCGCGGCGACCGACCCGGCCGCGAGCGGAATGAAGATCTTCACGAAGCCCTGGATCAGCACGCGGCGGTCCATGCTCAGGATGCTGCCGACGATGATCGACGCGATGAACAGGTACAGGAAGTTGGTCGACTTCGTGAACTCGACGGTGAGGTTCAGCACCGGCTTCGGCAGCACGTGGTAGTACGTGAGCGCCGACGGCACGAAGGTCGCGAAGATCGCGGCCGCGCCGATGTTGCGCAAGAGCGGCAGGCGCTTGCCGAGTTCGGCGCAGGTGAAGCCGAAGAACGCGAGGACGGCGATCGCCATCGAGATTTCGCCGGGCACCTTGCCCGTGACCGCGAAGCCGACGATCAGCCCGAACAGGATCACGTAGACCGGCAGCGGGATGATGCCGATGCGGATTTCCATCAGCTTCCACCAGCCTTCCGGCCAGAAGCGTTCGCGCGTGGCGGGACCGGCCGCGGCAAGCGGCTCCGGATGGGACGGGGTTTGGATAGAGGTCTGCAAGACGTGTCTCCTGATGTTTGGAATGCCTGCATCGCTTCGCGGCATCGTGTGCCGTCTATTACGCAACCCCCGTGCCAGCATGACGGCCTGCCGGAATATTTTTAATGCATTGATTCATAAGGGATTTGTTTCGTCTGCGGAAAGGGTTTTCCGGGCAAGCTGGCCGAGATTTCGGAATCGGCGCGGCGCTCAGGCCGAGATTTCGGCCTGGCGGCGGCCGGGGTGCGCGGCCAGGCCCGCCGTCCGCCGTACCGCCGGCCATATCGCCGCGCGCGATTTTCTTCGCACAATCGCTTCGTAGACCGCCTTCCCGCCGCTCTCTATCATCGGCTGATCCTTTTCCGATGCGATGACGACTGTCCGGAGAACGCCCGCGCGTTCGCCGCGGCGTCGCTCATCCGTCGATACCGTCTTTGGACAGGAGAGTGGTTTCCATGCTGCATCCCGTTTTTTCCGCCCGCTTTTCCGCCGGCCGCCTGGCCCGCCTGGTGACGACCGCGCTGCTCGGCGTCGTGCTGCTGAACGGCGCGCGCGCCGACACCGCGCCGCTGAAGGTCGGAATCTCGACCAGCCCGCAGATCGAGGCGCTGAAGATCGCCGCGAAGGAGGCGAAGGAGCAGGGGCTCGACGTGAAGATCGTCGAATTCACCGACTGGAATACGCCGAACGCGGCGCTCGCGAACAAGGACATCGACGTCAACTACTTCCAGCACATCCCGTTTCTCGAGAACGCGAAGAAGCAGGGCGGCTACAACTTCATCTCGATCGCGCCCGGCACGATCATGAAGATCGGTCTCTATTCGAAGAAGGTGAAAAGCTTCGCCGAGCTGAAGGACGGCGCGCGCGTCGCGATCGCGAACGATCCGGTCAATGGCGGGCGCGGGCTGTTGCTGCTGCAGCGCGCGGGGCTCATCACGCTGAAGCCGGGCGCCGACTACCGCGCGACCACGCACGACATCGTCGCCAACCCGAAGCACCTGAAGATCATCCCGCTCGAAGCGTCGCAGCTCGCGCGTTCGCTCGACGACGTCGATCTCGCGCAGGGTTACCCGAGCTTCATCAAGCTCGCCGGCACGACCGACCCGAACAGCGCGCTGCTGTTCGACGGCACCGAGAACAAGAACTTCGCGATCCAGTGGGTCGTGCGGCCCGAGAGCGCGAACGATCCGCGCATCCGCAAGTTCATCGCGATCTACCAGCACTCGCCGGCGGTGCGCCGTGCGCTCGACAACGCGTTCGGCTCGCTGTACGCGATCGCGTGGTGACGGAGGCGGCATGACGACGGCGAACCGCAAGAAGATCCTGCTCAACGCGTTCAACATGAACTGCGTCGGGCACATCAACCACGGGCTGTGGACGCATCCGCGCGACCGCTCCGCGCATTACACCGATCTCGACTACTGGGCCGATCTCGCGAGGACGCTGGAGCGCGGCAAGTTCGACGGGATCTTTCTCGCGGACATCGTCGGCGTGTACGACGTGTTCGGCGGCGGGCCCGACGCCGCGCTGCGCGAATCGGTGCAGGTGCCCGTCAACGATCCGCTCTTGCTCGTGCCGGCGATGGCGCAGGTCACGCGGCATCTCGGCTTCGGCGTGACCGCGAACCTGACCTACGAGCCGCCGTACCTGTTCGCGCGCCGCATGTCGACGCTCGATCATCTGACGAAAGGGCGCGTGGGCTGGAACATCGTCACCGGCTACCTCGACAGCGCCGCGCGCGGGATGGGCCTCGCGCAGCAGATCGGCCACGACGACCGCTACGAGCGCGCCGACGACTACATGGACGTCGTCTACAAGCTGTGGGAACAGAGCTGGGACGACGATGCGGTGATCCGCGACGCGCAGGCGCGCGTGTTCGCGCAGCCGGGCAAGGTGCGGCGCGTGAAGCACGACGGGCAGTTCTATTCGGTCGATGCGATTCACCTGAGCGAACCGTCGCTGCAGCGCACGCCGGTGCTGTACCAGGCCGGCTCGTCCGCGCGCGGCGTCGAGTTCGCGGGGCGCCACGCGGAATGCGTGTTCGTGAACGGGCAGAGCAAGGCGGCCGCACGCGCGGCGGCGCTCGACATCCGCGCGGCCGCCGCGCGGCAGGGGCGCGACCCGGCGTCGATCAGGATCTTTGCCGGCGTGAGCGTCGTGACGGCCGAGACCGAATTGCTCGCCCGCGAGAAATTCGACGAGTACCGGCGCTACGCGAGCCCGGAAGCCGGCCTCGCGCATTTCGCGAGCTCGACCGGCATCGACTTCTCGAAGTACGGCCTCGACGAGCCGATCTCGTACGTGAAGACCGATTCGATCCAGTCGGCCGTCGACGCGATCTCGAAGAAGAGCACGACCGGCACGTGGACCGTGCGCCGCATGCTCGAGCAGATGTCGCTCGGCGGCCGCTATGCGCCGATCGTCGGCTCGCCGTCGCAGGTCGCGGACGAGCTGCAGTCGTGGATCGACGAGACCGGCATCGACGGCTTCAACCTGACGCGCACCGTGATGCCCGAGTCGTTCGAGGATTTCGTCGACTGGGTCGTGCCCGAGCTGCAGAACCGCGGCGTCTACAAGGAAGACTACGATCCCGCGCCGACGCTGCGCGAGAAGCTGTTCGGTGCGGGGCCGCGCCTGCCCGCGTGGCATACCGGTGCGCAGCACCGGCCGGCGGCCGCAGCCGAACCCGCGCACCCCGCGCATGCCTGAACGTGACGGAGCGAAGCGATGACGCAATTGTTCGATACGCTGGGTTTCATCGAGGCATCGGCCGTGCGCGCCGGTACCGGTACCGATGCAGCGGCACATGAGGAAGCCGTGACGCCGGCCGGCGGCGCGGCCGTGTCGCTGGAACAGGTCGGCAAGGTATTCGCGACACCGCGCGGCCACGCCGCCGCGCTGCGCGACGTGACGCTCGACGTGCGGCGCGGCGAGGTGTTCGGGATCATCGGCCGCAGCGGCGCCGGCAAGTCGACGTTGCTGCGGCTCCTGAACGGCCTCGAGCGGCCGAGTTCGGGCCGCGTGCGCGTGCAGGGCGTCGACGTCGGCGCGCTCGACGAGGATGGCCTCGTCGCGTTGCGTCGTCGCACCGGCATGGTGTTCCAGCATTTCAACCTGCTGTCCGCGAAGACGGTGTTCGAGAACGTCGCGCTGCCACTGAAGATCGCCGGCGTGCCGAAGGCCGAGCGCGTGCGCAAGGTCGAGGCGCTGCTCGAGCTCGTCGGGCTCGCCGCGAAGCGCGACGCGTATCCGGCGAGCCTGTCGGGCGGGCAGAAGCAGCGCGTCGGCATCGCGCGGGCGCTGGTGCACGATCCCGAAGTGCTGCTGTGCGACGAAGCGACGTCGGCGCTCGATCCGGAAACCACGCAATCGATCCTCGCGCTGCTCGCCGACATCAACCGCCGTCTCGGGCTGACGATCGTGCTGATCACGCACGAGATGGAGGTGATCCGCGCGGTGTGCGACACGGTCGCGGTGATCGAACAGGGCGAAGTCGTCGAAACCGGCCCGGTGTGGCGCGTGTTCGGCGATCCGCGCCACGGCGCAACGCGCGCGCTGCTGAGCACGCTGCAGCACGACTTGCCGGCCGAACTGGCCGCGCGGGTGCGGCCGCTGCCCGAGCAGGCCGCGCTGCCCGACGGCGCACAGATCGTGCTCGACGTCCGCTATACGGGCGAGAGCGGCGGCGAGCCGGATGTCGGTGCGCTCGCGGCGGCGCTCGGCGGCTCCGTGCGGTTCCTGCACGGCGGCATCGAACGCATCCAGGGGCACGCGCAGGGGCGGCTCGTGATCGCCGCGACGCCGCGGGCGGACGACGCCGGCCCGTCGGCGGCGCGCGGCGGTGCGGTCGCCGCGCTGCTCGAACGTGCGCGCCGCCATGCGAATCACGCGGAGGTGCTCGGCTATGTTTGACCTCTGGTGGCCCGAACTGCTCGACGCGATCCGCGACACGCTGTCGATGGTCGCCGCATCGGCCGCGATCGCGGCGCTGATCGGCATTCCGCTCGCGGTGATCCTCGTGACCACCGCGCCCGGCGGCATCTATGCGCGGCGCGGCGTGAACGCGGTGCTCGGCGCGCTCGTCAACGTGTTCCGCTCGACGCCGTTCATCATCCTGCTGGTCGCGCTGCTGCCGTTCACGCGCGTGCTGATCGGCACGACGATCGGCGTGTGGGCGGCCGTCGTGCCGCTATCGATCGCCGCGATCCCGTTCTTCGCGCGAATCGCCGAAGTGAGCCTGCGCGAAGTCGATCGCGGGCTGATCGAGGCCGCGCTCGCGATGGGCGCGAAGCGCCGCCACATCGTGTGGCACGTGCTGCTGCCCGAAGCGTTGCCCGGCATGCTCGGCGGCTTCACGATCACCGTCGTCGCGCTGATCGGCTCGACCGCGATGGCGGGCGCCGTCGGCGCGGGCGGGCTCGGCGATCTCGCGATCCGCTACGGCTATCAACGTTTCGACACCACCGTCATGGCGACCGTGATCGTGATCCTGATCGCGCTCGTCTCGGCCGTGCAAATCACGGGCGACCGCCTGGTCCGACGCGTGACCCGGCGCACCTGAGCGACGCCACGAGCGTCCGCTCGCTTCATTCCTGATCCTGAGAGAAAAATCATGACCTTGCCCATCGGCGCGCCGCGCGAATGGAACGGACAATTCGAGGAAGCGCTGTTTCTTGAGGTGGCGCGACGCCATCGTCCGGACTTCCCCGACAAGCTGGCGACCCCGCCGCGCGAGCCGCGCGACGGCGACGAGCTGGCCGCCGTCGCCGACTACTACACGAAGATGGCGTCGCACGACCTGTTCATCGTGCAGGTCGTCGCGAAGGCGATCGACACGCTGTTCCGCGACGATCCGCATTTCCAGTTGATCCTGTCGCGCCAGTTGGGCGACGACGGCGCGCACGCGGTGATCGGCCGCGAACGCGTGACCGCGCTCACCGGGCGCGATCCGCTGCCGGAAGTCGACCGGCTGGTCGCCGCGCACTGGGCACGCGTCGGCGACATCGCGGTGCGCGACGTCGCGGGCTTTCTCGCGTTCGAATGGCATTACGAGCTGCACATCCTCGCGAAGCTGTGGATCCAGCGCAAGACCGGCCGCATCGGCGACAGTGCGATGCGCGAGCACGGCGAGAACCGGATCCGGCCGGACGAGGAGTGGCACCGCGTGCAGATCGTCCAGTGGTGGTTCGACACGCTGCAGGCGTTGCCGGCCGCCGAGCGCGACGCACTGATCGATCGCGTGATCGCGGCCGACGAGGAAACCCAGGCGCGGCTCGACGGCTATTTGCACGACGAGTACGCGCATACCGCACTGGTGTTCGGCGCGGATATCGCCGAATATCGTGCGATCTACGACGACTGGCGGCGCGAGATCCTGTCGCGGCTGACCGGCCGTCAGCTCGGCGCGCTCGTCCCGCTGTCGGGCGAAACCGTTGAACAGGAAGCTGTCGCATGAACGATCCCCGCGGCCCGGCGACGCTGGCGCCGGATACCGATGCACCGGCCGTCGACCGCGCTGCGCTGGCGCGCGCGATCGACGCGCTGCGCGTGAGCGCCGCCGAGCGCGACCGCGCGGGCGGTCACGCCGCCCAGGAAAAGCAGTGGCTCGCCGACGCAGGTTTGCTGACGCTCGCGGTTCCGCGCGCGTTCGGCGGCCAGGAGGCGGCGTGGCCCGCGATCTACGACGTGATCCGGCAGGTCGCGCGGGTCGACAGCGCGCTCGCGCATCTCGTCGGGTTCCAGTGCCTGCAGGTGGTGAGCGTCGACGTGTGGGGCAACGCCGCGCAGCGCGAACGCTACCTGCGCGGCACGGTCGACGGGCGCTGGTGGTGGGGCAACGCGGTCAATCCGCTCGACACGCGGCTCGTGGCCACGGCCACGCCCGACGGCGGCTACCGGCTCGACGGCGTGAAGGGCTTCTGTTCCGGCACGCGCGGCTCGCAGCGGATGACGGTATCCGCGCACGATCCGGCCATCGGCCGCACCGTGTTCGGCGTGGTGCCGACCGATCGGGCCGGGATCACCGTGAACGACGACTGGGATCCGGTCGGCCAGCGCCAGACCGACAGCGGCAGCGTGCGCTTCGACGGCGTGACGCTCGCGGCCGACGAGGTGCTGCATCGGTCGGAAGCGCCGCCGACGCCGCGCGCGACGCTGCGCACGCTCGTGTCGCAGCTCGTGCTGACGAACCTGTTCGTCGGTCTCGCGGAAGGTGCGCTGGCCGAGGCGCGCGACTACGTGCGGCAGCACGGCCGCCCGTGGATTCACTCGGACGTCGAGCGGGCCGAGGACGATCCGTACACGCTGCAGCGCTTCGGCGACATGCGCGTGCGTGCGGTCGCCGCGGCGGCGCTGGCCGATCGCGCGGCCCACGCGTTGCAGCACGCGTGGGCGCGGCAGGATGCGCTGACGGCCGACGAACGCGCCGAAGTCGCACTCGCGGTGTCGGAAGCGAAGATCGTCGCGCAGCGCGCGGCGCTCGACAACGGCGAGGCGCTGTTCGACGCATGCGGCGCGCGCGCGACGGCCGCGTCGCTCGGCCTCGACCGCTTCTGGCGGAACGCCCGCACGCATACGCTCCATGATCCGCTCGACTACCGGCTGCGCGACGTGGGCCGGTTCGCGCTGACCGACGCATTGCCGCCGGCGTCGCTCTATACGTAATACGCAGCGGGGCGCTGCCGGCACGGCCCCGCGTACCGCGGCCTTCCTGCCGCCCTCGCTGTCGCCGCATCGATGATGCCGGGCTGCTGGACGCCTGGAATGATATGTTATATCGTAGCGATACAATATATCATTTCATCCTCAACGTCCTGTTCCGGAATCGCCCGATGAGCCCCGCCCTTCACCCGTCCACGCGGCTTCCCGTGACCGTCCTGTCCGGCTTTCTCGGCGCCGGCAAGACGACGCTGCTCAACCACATCCTCAACAATCGCGAGGGCCGGCGCGTCGCGGTCATCGTCAACGACATGTCGGAGGTCAACATCGACGCCGCGCTCGTGCGCGACGGCGGCGCGGGGCTGTCGCGCACCGACGAGAAGCTGGTCGAGATGAGCAACGGCTGCATTTGCTGCACGCTGCGCGAGGATCTGCTGATCGAGGTTGACCGGCTCGCGCGCGAAGGGCGCTTCGATCAGCTCGTGATCGAATCGACCGGCATCTCGGAGCCGCTGCCGGTGGCCGAGACGTTCACGTTCGAAGGCGAGGACGGCCGCAGCCTCGGCGAAGTCGCGCGGCTCGACACGATGGTGACGGTGGTCGACGCGTTCAATTTCCTGCGCGATTACGCGTCGCGCGACAGCCTGCAAGCGCGCGGCGAATCGATGGGCGACGAGGACGCGCGCACGGTCGTCGATCTGCTGATCGACCAGATCGAGTTCTGCGACGTGCTCGTGATCAACAAGATCGACCTGATCGACTGCAGCGCACGCGAGCGGCTGGTCGCGCTGCTGCGCGGGCTGAACCCGCGTGCGCGGATCGAGATCGCCGAATTCGGCAAGGTGCCGCTCGAACGTGTGCTCGACACCGGCCTGTTCGACTTCGACGCGGCGTCGCGCGCGCCGGGCTGGCTGCAGGAACTGCGCGGCACGCACACGCCGGAGACCGACGAATACGGGATCCGCAGTTTCGTCTATCGCGCGCGGCGGCCGTTCCATCCGCAGCGCTTCTTCGATCTCGTCGAGAGCGAATGGCCGGGCGTCGTCCGCTCGAAGGGGTTCTTCTGGCTGGCCACGCATCCGGCCGTCGCCGGTTCGTGGTCGCAGGCGGGCGCGGTCGCGCGGCACGGGCCGGCCGGCCACTGGTGGGCGGCCGTGCCGCCCGAGCGTTGGCCGCAGGACCCGGAAGCCGTCGCGCAGATCCGCGCGCGCTGGGACGAGCATGTCGGCGACGCCCGGCAGGAACTCGTGCTGATCGGCATGGACATGGACGAGCCGGCGTTGCGCGCGCGCTTCGACGCGTGTCTGCTGACCGACGCCGAGATGGCGACCGGCCCCGAACAATGGACCACGTGGAACAACCCGTTTCGCGACTGGCCCTGACCTGAACGCGCGCTTCCTGCATCGATCCGGATGGAGAAGGCGCTCCACCGGATGTCAAGCATGAACGCAGCGCTTCCCGATATTTCCCTGACCGATGTCGCGCCGGGGCACCGCCCGCTGGAATGGGTCGGCATGCAGGGCATCGACCTGCCCGTCGTCGTGGCGGAGCCCGGCTGCCGGCGCGACGTGCATGCGCGTGCCGACGTGCAGGTCGATCTGCCTGCGCCGCAGGTGAAAGGCATTCACATGTCGCGGCTGTACTGGCTGCTCGACTGGCTGGCCGACGGCGAAGCGCTGTCGCCGGCCGGCCTGCAGCGCGTGCTGCGCGCGATGGTCGACAGCCACCGCGACTGCGATACGCGCAGCGCACGCGTGCGGCTGCACTTCGACCTGCTGGCCCGCCGCACGGCGCTCGTGACCGACGGGCTGAGCGGCTGGAAGGCCTATCCGGTGCGGGTCGACGCGACGCTGGCCGGCGACGCATTCGCGTTGCGCGCGCAGGTGACGGTCGTCTATTCGTCGACGTGCCCGTGTTCGGCCGCGTTGTCGCGGCACTGGATCGAACAGGCGTTCCTGACGGCGTTCGGCCGCGAGGATCGCGTGGACCCGGCAGCGGTCGCCGCATGGCTGAAACAGCATGCGACGGCCGCCACGCCGCACAGCCAGCGCAGCGAAGCCGTCGTCAGCGTGGCGCTGCCCGCCGATGGCGCGACGCTGGGGCTGATCGGCCTGATCGATCGCGTCGAGCAGGCGCTCGGCACGCCGGTGCAGACGGCCGTCAAGCGTGCGGACGAGCAGGCGTTCGCGGTGCTGAACGGCGGCAACCTGATGTTCGTCGAGGATGCCGCGCGCCGCGTGCAGGCCGCGCTGGAAGGCCATCATGCGGGCCCGCGCGTGCGCGTGCGCCATCTCGAAAGCCTGCATCCGCACGATGCGGTGGCATGGGCCGCTCCGCTGCGCGAGGGGGCCGACGCATGCTGATCCGCAAGCTGTTCCGCTTCGAGAATGCGCACGTCGTGCGCGGCTGCAGCACGCGGCGCTGCTCGCATTCGATCCATGGTCATTCGTACCGTGTCGAGTTGCTGCTCGAAGCGCATGCGCTGGACCACGGGCAGATGATCTACGACTTCGGGCTGCTCAAGGGCGACGTGCGCGACCTGATCGACGCGTTCGACCATGCGGTGACGCTGTGGTCGGACGACGATCCGCGCTATGTCGAAAGCATGCGCCGGCATTCGGAGCGCTGGGTGCTGCTGCCGGTGTCGCCGAGCGCCGAGCAGTTCTCGCGCGTGCTGTTCCGGCTCGTCGATGCCGCGCTGTCGGGCACGCCGATGTCGAACGGCGAAGCCGACGTGCGACTGCATTCGGTGATCGTTCACGAGACCGAGACCGGCTACGCGCAGTGCTTCCGCGACGACGCATTCAACCCGCGCATGGGCCGCATCGATCTCGACGCGATCGTGTTCGCGCCGGCCATCGTCGCGCAGTGGCGCGATCCGGGCCTGTTCGAGCGGCTCAAGCGCAGTCATGTCCTTTCCAGGCAGGAATCCTGATGATCCGAAAGAACCCGCGCGGCGATCTGCCGACGATTCATCCGAACGCGTTCGTCGACCCGACCGCCATCCTGTGCGGGCACGTGATCGTCGAGGAGAACGTGTTCATCGGCCCGTACGCGGTGATCCGTGCCGACGAAACGGATGCCGACGGCCAGATCGCGCCGATCGTGATCGGCGCGCATTCGAACATCCAGGACGGCGTCGTGATCCACTCGAAATCGGGTGCGAGCGTGACGATCGGCCGGCACACGTCGATCGCGCATCGCGCGATCGTCCACGGGCCGTGCAAGGTCGGCGACGGCGTGTTCGTCGGCTTCAACAGCGTGCTGTTCAACTGCACGATCGACGACGGCTGCGTGGTGCGCTACAACGCGGTCGTCGACGGCTGCCACCTGCCGCCGGGCTTCTACGTGCGCTCGACCGAACGCATCGGGCCCGAAACGGACCTCGCCGCGCTGCCGCAGGTGACGGCCGACGCGAGCGATTTCTCCGAGGACGTCGCGCGCACGAACAATGCGCTGGTGCTCGGTTACAAGCACATCCAGAACGAGTTCTGACGCATGGACGCGCGGCTGCGACAGGAAGCGGGCGACCGATCGAAGCTGCGGCACGCCGATCTGCTGGTGCACGGCGGCACGGTGATGACGCCCGGCGGCACCGAGCGGATCGACGTCGCGTGCGCGGATGGCCGCGTCGTCGCGCTGGGCGCGTTGCACGGCGCGTGGAGCGCCGACGTGCTGCTCGATGCGCGCGGCTTGCACGTGTTGCCGGGCGTGGTCGACAGCCAGGTGCATTTCCGCGAACCGGGGCTCACGCACAAGGAGACCCTCGAGGCCGGCACGCGCGGCGCGGTGCTCGGCGGCGTCACGACGATCTTCGAGATGCCCAATACGCATCCGCTGACGCTGGACGAGCAGGATCTGGGCGCCAAGCTCGATCTCGCGCGCGGCCGTGCGTGGTGCGACTATGCGTTCTACATCGGCGGCTCGGCCGTGAATGCCGAACGGCTGCCGGTGCTCGAACGGTTGCCCGGCTGCGCGGGGGTGAAGGTCTTCATGGGCAGTTCGTTCGGCGATCTGCTGGCCGACGACGAAACCGTGCTGCGCCGGATCCTGCGCAACGGCCGGCGGCGCATGGCCGTGCATGCGGAGGACGAGGCGCGGCTGCGCGAGCGCAAGGCGATCGCGGAAGCGAGCGGCGACGTGCGCGACCATCCGCGCTGGCGCGACGCGGAAAGCGCGCTGGCCGCGACGCGGCGCATCGTCGGGCTGGCCGCGCAAGCGGGCCGCCGGCTGCATGTGCTGCACGTGTCCACGGCGGATGAAATGGCGTTGCTCGCGCGGCACCGGCGGCGCGTGACGGTCGAAGTCACGCCGCATCACCTGAGCCTGCATGCACCGGATTGCTACGAGCGACTCGGCACGTTCGCGCAGATGAATCCGCCCGTGCGCGAACGGCATCATCGGGATGCGCTGTGGCAGGCGGTTCGCGACGGCGTGGTCGACGTGATCGGCAGCGATCACGCGCCGCATACGCGCGACGAAAAGCGCCGCCCGTATCCGCAGTCGCCGAGCGGGATGACCGGCGTGCAGACGCTGCTGCCGTTGATGCTCGATCACGTGCAGGCCGGCCGCCTGAGCCTCGAACGGCTGGTCGACCTGACGAGCGCCGGGCCGGCGCGCGTTTTCGGCATCGAGGGGAAGGGGCGCATCGCGGCGGGCTACGACGCCGATTTCAGCATCGTCGACCTGCGCGCGCGGCGGATCATTCGCGACGCATGGATCGCGAGCGTGAGCGGGTGGACGCCGTACGACGGCTGTGCGGTCACGGGGTGGCCCGTGCATACGGTCGTGCGCGGGCAGGTCGTCGTGCGGGACGAGGCGCTGAACGGGCAGCCGGCGGGGGAGGCCGTGACGTTTCTCGACACCTAGATCGGCAACCGCACCGTCTGCTTGATGCGCTTCAGCGGGATCTCGGTTTCGACGTTGCGCACGCCTTCGATCTGCGTGAGCGTTTCCATCTGAAAGCGCTGATAGTCGTCGAGATCCTTCGCGATCACGCGCAGCAGATAGTCGTAGCTACCGGCCATCAGGTGGCACTCGAGCACTTCGGGCGCCTGTTCCATCTCGCGCGCGAAGCGTTCGACCGTCGTCTTGTCCTGACGCTCCAGCGTGACGCGCACGAATGCCGTGAAGCGCAGCTCGACGGCTGCCGGGTTCAGCAGCGCGACGTAGGCGTCGATCACGCCCTGTTCCTCGAGCAGGTGAACGCGGCGCAGGCACGGCGTGGGCGACAGGCCGGCCTGTTGCGCGATGTCGGCGTTCGTCTGGTTCGAATTCTGCTGCAACGCACGCAGAATGCGTCGGTCGATTGCATCCAGTTTGATTGGCATGTTTGGCTACCGAAAACCTCAAGATTGGAGAATAACTCCAAATCAACAGCCGGAAGTAGCCGGTTTTGCATCCAATCTCCACGGGAAATTGCCGATAATCTGACGACTGCCCGGCCTCCGAAGCGCGCGATCCCCGCGCGCCGCGGCGCCGCTTTCAGGAGTTTCCAGATGCCGCACGTCGCCTGGTTGCCGTTCATGGCCACCTCCCTTCTGATCATTCTGACGCCCGGCCAGGACATGGTCCTCGTGATGTCGCGCACGCTGTCCGGCGGCACGCGCGCGGGCCTCGTGACCGCCGCGGGTGTCAGCGTCGGGCTGCTCGTGCATACGATGCTCGCGACGCTCGGGCTGGGCGCCCTTCTTCAGGCCTCCGAATGGCTGTTCACGGCGCTTAAGATGGTGGGCGCGCTGTACCTGCTGTACCTCGGCATCACGCTGTTGCGCTCGACGGGCGAATTGACGCTCGCGGGCCACGGCAATGCGCCGGCATCGCGGCTGCGGACGTTCGCGCAAGGCGCGCTGTCCAATGTATCCAATCCGAAGGTCGCGCTTTTCTATCTGGCGTTCCTGCCGCAATTCGTGCCGGCCGGCGTCCCCCATCCGATGCTGTCGCTGTTCGTGCTGGGTGCGACGTTTGCCGGGCTGACGTTTCTCGTCAAGGGGCCGGTCGCGTTGTTCGCCGGCCTGCTGTCGGCATCGATCCGCCGCAACCCGCGCATCCTGACGCGCATGCATCGCGTCAGCGGGGTAGTCTTGCTCGCGCTGGGCGTGAAGCTGGCGCTCGAACGCCGCTGAGCGCGGCCGCGGCGCCGCCACGCCTGCGGGCGTTACTCCACCGGCAACCCGTTCGCCAGCGCCCGCATCGCCTCCGCCGTTTCCGGATTCGCCGGAAAGAACGCCTCGATCGCGAGTTCCGACAGCGTCACGTCGACCGGCGTGCCGAATACCGTCGTCGTACTGAAGAACGTCAGTTCGCCGCTCGCCGTGCGCAGCCGCAGCGGCACGGCGATCTCCGCGAAATCGGTGCGTGTGTGCGCATCGTCGGGCTGGCCGGCCGGTGCCGGATACGCGGCGAGCTCGTCGCGCAGCGCATGCAGCGTACGGTCGCCGCTCGCATCGATCTGCCGCTGCAACCGATGCAGGATGTGCGCGCGCCATTCGTGCCAGTTGGCGATCTGCGACGCGAGGCCGTCCGGATGCAGGCTCAGTCGCAGCACGTTGACGGGCGGCTGCAGCAGCGCCGGATCGGCCTGCGCGACCAGCGCGCCGAGCATCCGGTTCGCGGCGAGCAGCGTCCAGTGGCGGTCCACCGCGAGCGCCGGATAAGGCTCGTGCCCGCGCAGCACGGCTTCGACCGCATGACGCGCGGCATCCAGTTGCGGGTCCGAAAACGGCCGTTCGCGAAACAGCGGCGCGAAGCCGGCCGCGACGAGCAGCGCGTTGCGTTCGCGCAGCGGCACGTCGAGGCGTTCGGCGAGATGCAGCACCATCTCGCGGCTCGGCTGCGCGCGGCCCGATTCGACGAAGCTCAGGTGGCGCGCGGAGACTTCCGCGTCGAGCGCGAGCGCCATCTGGCTCAGGCGCCGGCGTTGCCGCCACGTGCGCAGCAGCGGGCCGATGCCGGACGCGCGGCCGGCGGACGGGGAGGGCGAATGGAGCGTGGCGGTCGAGTTCATGGAGCGAATGATAGGCAATCTCGCGCCGCTTCGGCATTACCTGCGAGGTAAGCGCCGCGTGCCGCCGCGGTCGCGCGCAGTCGCTGCGTTACCATAGCCCCCGTGCCACCTGAGAGGCGGCGCCGGACCCGCGACCACAACGCATGGGCCGGACGCCGCGCATATCGACAACAAGGCATTCCAGGGGAATCCAACAATGAAAAAACTTGCCGTCCGGCTCGCCTGCGTGGCGACGCTCGCACTCGCCGCGACCAGTGGCCACGCGCAGACCGAAGCCGCGCAGGTGGAAATGAGGGCCGCCGCCGCGGCCGCCAACGAAGCGGTCGTGAAAGGCCCGACCGACATCGACGTGAAACACGAAGCCGTGCTGAAGCTGAAGGCCGGCGAATCGTTCGTGCCGGCCGCCGAAGCCGGCCGCTACCTGCGCTCGATGGGCAACGCGATCGACGAAGCGAAGCTGGTCGGCCTCGTGCTGCCCGACGATCCGGACGCCGACTGGATCTCGGTCGTGTCGTTCGAGCCGAGCGGCTACATCCGCGACGACGACGCGAAGGACTGGAAGCCCGACGAATTGCTGAAAAGCCTGCAGGCCGGCACCGAGGAAAACAACCCGGCGCGCAAGGCGCGCGGCCTGCCCGAAACCGAGGTGGTCGGCTGGGCGAAGGCGCCCGCGTACGACGCGGCCACGCACCGGCTCGTGTGGTCGGCGATCATCCGGGACAAGGGCGCGGCGCCGAATGCCGCGAACGACGGCGTGAACTACCGGACGCTCGTGCTCGGCCGCGACGGCTACCTGTCGCTGACGATGGCGTCGACGCTTGCCGACCTGCCGAAGTACAAGGCGTCGGCCGACGAACTGCTGTCGAACATCCGTTTCAACGACGGCAAGCGCTATGCCGACTTCAACCAGTCGACCGACCACGTCGCCGAGTACGGGCTCGCGGCGCTGATCGTCGGCGTCGGCGCGAAGAAGCTCGGCCTGCTCGCGCTGATCGGCGCGTTCGCGGTCAAGTTCTTCAAGATCGGCGCGGTCGCGCTGCTGGCCGGCGGCGCGGCGCTCAAGCGTTTCTTCGGGCGCAAGCCGAAGGCGGCCGCGGCGCCGGCCATCGCGGATGCATCCGACGCCGCCGCCACGGAGCGCAAGGAATGACGAAGCTGTTGCTGCTGATCTTCGGCGGCCTGAAGCTCGGCAAGGTGCTCGTCTCGGCGGGCACGATGCTCGCGTCGATCGCGGTCTACGCGCTGTTCTACGGCTGGCGCTTCGCGGCCGGTTTCGTCGCGTTGCTGCTGGTGCACGAAGCCGGCCACTACGTCGCCGCGCAGCGGCGCGGGCTCGACGTCGGGCTGCCGACCTTCATCCCGTTCGTCGGCGCGTGGATCCAGTTGAAGGACATGCCGCACGACGCGGAAACGGAGGCCTACGTCGGCCTCGCCGGGCCGTTCGTCGGCACCCTCGGCGCGCTGGCCTGCTACGCGGCCGCGCGCCACACCGACAGCAACCTGCTGCTCGCGCTGTCGTACACGGGTTTCTTCCTGAATCTGTTCAACATGATTCCGCTGTCGCCGTTCGACGGCGGGCGGATCACCGCGGTGCTGTCGCCGCGCATCTGGTTCGCCGGCGTGCCGGTGCTGATCGCGCTGTTCGTGTATCGGCCGAGCCCGCTGCTGATCGTGACGGCGATCCTCGCGCTGCCGCAACTGAAGCGCGCGTGGCGCTACGATCCCGACGCGCCGGAGAACCGCGTGTACTACGCGACGTCGATCGAGACGAAGACGACCTACGCGCTTTGCTACGTCGGTCTGCTCGTGTTCCTCGCGCTGATGACGTCCGGTGTGCACGACATGCTGCGCGTCGTGCATGCGTCGACCTGACGTCGATCCGATGCAAAAAAACGGCGGCCGCGTAAGAAGCGGCCGCCGTTTTTCAAAGGTCGAACCTCACGCGTCGCGATGACGCAGTTCGACGCGCTTGATCTCCTTCACGATCACGAGATAGCTGAACACGGTAACGAGCGCGTTCAGCCCGACGAACACGAGCGCGCCGTTGAACGAGCCGCTCGCGCCGACGAGGTAGCCGATCGCGATCGGCGCGACGATGCCCGCCGTGTTGCCGAACATGTTGAACAGGCTGCCCGACAGGCCGATCGCTTCTTTCGGCGCGGTATCCGCGACGACGGCCCAGCCGAGCGAGCCGATCCCCTTGCCGAAGAACGACACGGCCATCAGCATGATGACCAGCGCTTCGCTGTCGACGTAGTTGCAGCCGATGATGACCATCGACAGCAGCATCCCGCCGACGATCGGGATCTTGCGCGCGAGCGTCAGCGAAACGCCGCGGCGGATCAGCGCGTCCGACAGCATCCCGCCGAGCACGCCGCCGAGGAACCCGCAGATCGCCGGCAGCGACGTCATGAAGCCGGCCTTCAGCAGCGACATCCCGCGCGCCTGCACGAGATAGATCGGGAACCACGTGAGGAAGAAGTACGTGAGCACGTTCACGCAGTACTGGCCGAGGTACACGCCGATCAGCATCCGGTTCGACAGCAGCTGGCGCACGTAGTACCAGCCCGCCACGCGGCTGCCTTCGGACGCGCCGCCGCTACCGCGCGTGGTGGACCGCACGAGGCCGCCGCCCTGCTCGATATGGTCGAGCTCCGCCCGGTTCACGGCCGGATGGTCGGCCGGGTCCTTCACGACGCGCAGCCACAGGAATGCGAGCGCGATGCCGGCGAGGCCGAGCCACAGGTACACCTGGTGCCAGCCGTACGCATGCGTGAGCCAGGCCATCAGCGGCGAGAACACCACGGCCGCGAAGTACTGCGCGGCGTTGAAGATCGCCGATGCGGTGCCGCGCTCGGCCGTCGGGAACCAGCTCGCGACGACCTTCGCGTTCGCCGGAAACGCCGGCGCCTCCGCGATGCCGACCGCGAAGCGCATCGCGAACAGCGCGGCGACCGCGAACGCGGCGCTGCCGCCGAGGCCGATCGTGCTCTGCAGCAGCGTGAACGCCGACCACAGGAAGATGCTCGCCGCATACACGCGCCGCGCGCCGAAGCGGTCGAGCAGCCAGCCGCTCGGCAGTTGCGCGAGCACGTACGCCCAGCTGAACGCCGAGAAGATGTAGCCCATCGTCACCGGATCGATGCCGAACGCCTTGCGGATCGGCGTGCCGGTAATCGACAGCGTCGCGCGGTCCGCATAGTTGAGCGTCGTGACGACGAACAGCATCGCCAGGATCCAGTAGCGCACGGCGGTCCGGCGCGCGGTGCGCGCGAGGTCGAGCGGAAGATCGCGCGGGGAGGGTTGATTGCTCACTTTGAATGTACGTCGTCGTATGACATAGGCGAAAGTTTATTGAGAATGCTCGAATCCAGAAACCTCGGGTTTTCCCTTTGAGGATCGTCATCACAGTGTGGGAAAGTCGTGAGAAGCTAGCCGGGAGAGGCTTCCGCGTGTATCGTCGGCGCCTTTGCCCGCGGACAGGATACTGCGTGGATGTCGGCAGACATCGTATCTGTTGAGCTACAATAGGCAATCCATTCCCGAACCACGGAGCACACCCATGCAACTGACAGGAGAGATGCTGATCGGCGCCGAAGCGGTGGCCGGCTCGGCCGGAACCTTGCGCGCGTTCGACCCGACGAAGGGCGCGCCGATCGACGTCCCGGCGTTCGGCGTCGCGACGCAGGCCGACGTCGACCGCGCGTGCGAACTCGCACGCGACGCGTTCGATGCGTACCGCACGCAGCCGCTCGCGGCTCGTGCGGCGTTTCTCGAAGCGATCGCCGATGAAATCGTCGCGCTCGGCGACGCGCTGATCGAGCGCGCGCACGCCGAAACGGGCCTGCCCGTCGCGCGGCTGCAGGGCGAGCGCGGCCGTACCGTCGGCCAGCTCCGGCTGTTCGCGCGTGTCGTGCGCGACGGACGTTTCCTCGCCGCGTCGATCGATCCCGCGCAGCCGGCGCGCACGCCGCTGCCGCGTTCGGACCTGCGGCTGCAGAAAGTCGCGCTCGGGCCCGTCGTCGTGTTCGGCGCGAGCAATTTCCCGCTCGCGTTCTCGGTGGCGGGCGGCGATACCGCGTCGGCGCTCGCGGCCGGCTGCCCGGTGATCGTGAAGGCGCATGAAGCGCACCTCGGCACGTCCGAGCTGGTCGGCCGCGCGATCCGCGCCGCCGTCGCGAAAACCGGCATGCCGGCCGGCGTGTTCTCGCTGCTGGTCGGCCCCGGCCGCGTGATCGGGGCGGCGCTGGTCAGTCATCCGGCGATCCAGGCCGTCGGCTTCACTGGCTCGCGGCAGGGCGGGATGGCGCTCGTGCAGCTCGCGAACGCGCGTCCGCAGCCGATTCCCGTCTATGCGGAAATGAGCAGCATCAACCCGGTCGTGCTGTTCCCGGCCGCGCTGGCCGCGCGCGGCGACGCGATCGCCGCGGGCTTCGTCGATTCGCTGACGCTCGGCGTCGGCCAGTTCTGTACCAATCCGGGCCTCGTGCTCGCGATCGACGGCCCCGATCTCGACCGCTTCGAGACGGTCGCCGCGCAGGCGCTCGCGAAGAAGCCGGCCGGCGTGATGCTCACGCGCGGCATCGCCGATGCGTACCGTCACGGTCGCGGCAAGCTGGCCGAACTGTCGGGCGTGCGCGAAATCGGCGCGGGCGAGGCGGCGCAGACCGACTGCCAGGCGGGCGGCGCGCTGTACGAAGTGGGCGCGCAGGCGTTCCTGGCCGAGCCGGCGTTCAGCCACGAAGTGTTCGGGCCGGCGTCGCTGATCGTGCGCTGCCGCGATCTCGACGAAGTCGCACGCGTGCTCGACGCGCTCGAAGGCCAGTTGACGGCCACGCTGCAGATGGATGCCGACGACAAGCCGCTCGCGCGCCGGCTGCTGCCGATCCTCGAGCGCAAGGCCGGGCGCCTGCTGGTCAACGGTTACCCGACCGGCGTCGAGGTGTGTGACGCGATGGTGCACGGCGGGCCGTTCCCCGCGACGTCGAACCCGGCCGTCACGTCGGTCGGTGCGACGGCGATCGAGCGTTTCCTGCGGCCGGTGTGCTATCAGGACTTCCCGGACGACCTGCTGCCCGAAGGGTTGCAGGAAGGCAACCCGCTCGCGATTCCGCGGCTGCGGGACGGCAAGGCGGAGTGACGGGCGGCGGCCCGGCGGCGGACGCCGGGCCGCTCGCCGGATGGGTAAAAACGGAGGCGGCCGGTGGCCGTCTCCGTTTTTTTCAGCGCGGCTTTCCTGTTGGCACCGTTTCTCCTACAGTAGCGAAGCCTCGGACCGTCAGGTCCGCGGGCGAGCCTGAGAGACGCACAAGACCAACAAGGAACCATCCAATGAATATCAGCAAGCGTGGCGACCACCTGTTCGCGGCCGGATTGTGGAAAGCGATCGGCGACGTCGCGAAATCGGTCCGTACCCAGATCGGCGAAACCAGCGAAGGGCGCGTGCTGGCCGACGCGCTGTTCGCGCTGCAGCGCGAGCTGGGCGGCAGCGAATTCGACGTGACGATCAACCAGGGGCGGCCCGTCGTGGGCCCCGATCCGCATTCGGTGATCTTCGGCAGGGCCGTCGAGCGCTTCAAGCAAGACATGGAGGCGGTGGTGTTCGCGCTGAAGCACCGCCGCAGCATCGACGGGCCGAACGGCGCGCAGCGCGCCGACGCGCTCACGCAGGCCAACACGCATCTCGCGACGGCGAAGCAGTACGCGATGTTTACCGTCGGGCGCTTCTTCGATGCAGTCGTCGATCGCGACGTGCTGGAGCAGATCGTGGGCGCCGAGTCGCCGGCGCGCGGCCGGCCGCTCGCGGCGCGCAAGGGGATCGACGAGACGCAGCGCACGCTCACCGGTGTGCGTCAGCGGATCATCGGCGCGATCGCGCAGATGTAATGCAATGGCCGCGCCGGCTCGTCGAGCCGCGCGGCCATTGCGTGAGACGGAGGCGGAGCGGGACGCCCGCGCCACCGGCGAACCCGCCTACTGCGGGCCCATCTTCCTGATCAGCACGTCGAGCTCGGCCGCTTCTTCGTCGGTCAGGTCGACGAGCGGTGCGCGCACCGGGCCCGCATCGTGGCCGACGAGCTTCGCGCCCGCCTTCACGATGCTGACCGCGTAGCCCGCGCGGCGATTGCGGATCTTCAGGTACGGCAGGAAGAACTCGTCGATCAGGCGGCCGACCGTCGCGTGGTCGTCCTTCGCGATCGCTTCGTAGAACGCCATCGCCGTCTTCGGGATGAAGTTGAACACGGCTGACGAATACACCGGCACGCCGAGCGCCTTGTACGCGGCGGCATAGACTTCGGCCGTCGGCAGGCCGCCGAGGTACGCAAAGCGATCGCCGAGGCGGCGGCGGATCGTGACCATGCTCTCGATTTCACCGACGCCGTCCTTGAAGCCGATCAGGTTCGGGCAACGGTCGGCGAGGCGCTCGAGCATGTCCGCATTCAGCTTCGAATTCGCGCGGTTGTACACCACGACGCCGATCTTCAGCGCGCGGCACACCTGCTCGACGTGGTCGGCGATCCCTTCCTGACTCGCTTCGGTCAGGTAGTGCGGCATCAGCAGCACGCCGCTCGCGCCGAGGCGCTCGGCCTCCTGCGCATATTCGATCGCGACGCGCGTCGCGCCGCCCGCGCCGGCGAGGATCGGCACCTTGCCCTTGCAGGTTTCCGTCGCGACGCGGATCACGTCCGAATACTCGCGCTGCGTGAGCGAGAAGAATTCGCCGGTGCCGCCGGCCGCGAACAGCGCGCTCGCGCCGTACGGCGCCAGCCATTCCAGGCGCTCGGCATAGGTGCTCGGACGGAAGCTGCCGTCGACGTCGAAATCCGTCAGCGGAAACGACAGCAGGCCGTGGGAGATGATCTGTTTGAGTTCTTGCGGTGAAGTCATGGTTGGGGTCGTCCGTCTAGCGCGAGTGCTGGTTCGTCGGGAACGGCATACGAGCCGAATTGGCGATGTCGTTGTATGTCATCGTACAACGCAAGAAAGAGCGACGCAAGCGGTTTGCTGGCGGGTCAAGGGTAGGGTCTTTCCGGATAAGGGTTTACGCAGCATCGTCGAGTGAGGTTGAATGTCGTATGATGACTAACGATATCGCAGAATGCTTCCAGGAATTCCGATGACTGCTTCCCCGCTCTACATCCGCGTGCATCCGGACGACAACGTCGCGATCGTCGTCAACGACGGCGGTTTGCCCGAAGGCGCGACGTTCGCCGACGGGCTGACGCTGTGCGAAGGCGTGCCGCAAGGACACAAGGTCGCGCTCGTCGACCTCGCGGCCGGCGACCCGGTCGTGCGCTACAACGTGGTGATCGGCTATGCGCTGACCGACCTGCGCCGCGGCAGCTGGGTCAACGAGCGCACGATGCGCATGCCCGAGCCGCCGGGCCTCGACGACCTGCCGCTCGCGACGCGTGCCGCGCCGCCGCTCGAGCCGCTCGAAGGCTATACGTTCGAGGGTTTCCGCAACGCCGACGGTTCGGTCGGCACGCGCAACATCCTCGCGATCACGACGACCGTGCAATGCGTGTCGGGCGTCGTCGAACATGCGGTGAAGCGGATCAAGGACGAACTGCTGCCGGGCTACCCGAACGTCGACGACGTGGTCGGGCTCGAACATACGTATGGCTGCGGCGTCGCGATCGATGCGCCGGACGCCGACATCCCGATCCGCACGCTGCGCAACATCAGCCTGAATCCGAATTTCGGCGGCGAAGTGATGACCGTGAGCCTCGGCTGCGAGAAGCTGCAGCCCGAGCGTCTGCTGCCGCCGGGCGCGATCCCGGTGACCGCCGACGGCGCGACCGGCAACGGCGGCGTCGTGTGCCTGCAGGATGCCGCGCACGTCGGCTTCAATTCGATGATCGACTCGATCATGAAGATGGCCGAATCGCATCTCGAGCGGCTCAACCGCCGCCGTCGCGAGACGTGTCCCGCGTCGGATCTCGTCGTCGGCGTGCAGTGCGGCGGCAGCGACGCGTTCTCGGGGCTCACCGCGAACCCGGCGGTCGGCTTCGCGGCCGACCTGCTGGTGCGTGCGGGTGCAACGATCATGTTCTCGGAAGTGACCGAAGTGCGCGACGGCGTCGCGCAGCTCACGTCGCGCGCGGCGAACGAGGACGTCGCCCGCGAGATCATTCGCGAGATGGACTGGTACGACCGCTACCTGCAGCGCGGCCGCGTCGACCGCAGCGCGAACACGACGCCGGGCAACAAGAAGGGCGGGCTGTCGAACATCGTCGAGAAAGCGATGGGGTCGATCGTGAAGTCGGGCAGCGCGCCGATCGCCGGCGTCGTGCGTCCCGGCGATCGGGCGCGGCAGAAGGGGCTGCTGTACGCGGCGACGCCCGCGAGCGATTTCATCTGCGGCACGCTGCAGCTCGCGGCGGGGATGAACCTGCACATTTTCACGACCGGCCGCGGCACGCCGTACGGCCTCGCGCAGGTGCCGGTGATCAAGGTCGCGACGCGCAGCGATCTCGCGCGCCGCTGGCACGACCTGATGGATCTCGACGCAGGACGGATCGCGACCGGCGCGGCGACGATCGAGGACACGGGCTGGGAATTGTTCCGGCTGATGCTCGACGTCGCCAGCGGCAAGCGCCGCACGTGGGCCGAGCAATGGAAGCTCGCGAATGCGCTGACGCTGTTCAATCCGGCGCCGGTGACCTGATACGTGCGGGTGGTAGCGGCAAGACGATGCGGGCGCCTTCGGGCGCCCGTTTTGTTTTGGGGCGGCGCACGCGCGATTTCATTACCTCCCACGTAATCGACCGTCCGCGCGCGCCTGGCGACGATAGCGGCACGCGGACCCGAAACGTCCGCGACATCGTCCACCGACACAAGGAGCCTCGCCATGAACACCGCTCAATCCGCTTCGTCCGTCCACGCCGACCTGGTCGACCGCTACTTCGACGCGTGGAACGAACCCGACGTCGCGCGCCGCCGCGCGCTGATCGATGCGACCTACGCGAGCGACGCGGCCTATCGCGATCCGCTGATGGCCGGCGACGGCCACGCGGGCATCGATGCGATGATCGCCGCCGTGCAGCAACGTTTCCCCGCGCACCGCTTCCGCCGCACGACCGACGTCGACGCGTTCGGCCAGCATCTGCGGTTCTCGTGGGCGCTCGAGTCGCCCGACGGCGCGGCGATCGTGAAGGGCTCGGACTTCGGCACCGTCGACGCATCGGGCCGCCTCGCATCGGTCACGGGCTTCATCGACGAAATGCCGGCCGCGGCGTCGTGACGCGAACGGCACATGCGCAGCGGCCGCCGGGATCGGGTAACGTTATGCGATTCGTTCCTGATCCCGGAGACTAGCCGACATGCTGAAGAATCTCGACCCGCTGCTGCACGCCGACATCCTGCACACGCTGCGCGCGATGGGCCACGGTGACGAAATCGCGATCTGCGATGCGAATTTCCCGGCGGAATCCGTCGCGGAGCATACGGTGGTCGGCCGCGCGCTGCGGATCGACGGCGCCGATTCGGCGCGCGTCGTGCGCGCGGTGCTGTCCGTGCTGCCGCTCGATACGTTCGTCGACACGCCCGCATGGCGGATGGAAGTCGTCGGCGACGCGGCCGCGGTGCCGCCCGTGCAGCGCGAAGTGCAGGCCGAGATCGACCGCGCGGAAGGGCGCGCGGTGCCGCTCGCCGGCATCGACCGTTTCGCGTTCTACGAGCGCGCGCAGCAGGCGTATGCGGTGATCGTCACCGGCGAAACGCGCGGCTACGGCTGCTTCATCTTCAAGAAGGGCGTGCTGTTGAGCGACGCGGGCTAAACGCGTTTTTTCCACGCGTCGGGCCGCGGGCGTCGCCGCCGCAGTGTAAAGATTTGCTACAACCTTTTTCTTGGACACCGCGGAAAGACCCTCTATGCTGGCCCATTTGCCGCGCGCCCTGCCGGGCCGCGCGGCCGGCCGAATTGCATACGAGGAGAGAGGCATGACGCGTACCGTCGATTCCGGCGTCATTTTTTTCGCACGCCTGGCGCTGGCGGCGTTGTTCTTGTGGGGCGGCATCATGAAGCTGCTCGGCTACAGCGACTTCGTCGCGTATCTGCACGGGATGAAGGTGCCCTATCAGCAGGTCGTCGCGCCGATCGTCGTCGCGATCGAGGGGCTCGGCGGCCTGCTGCTGATCGTCGGCTACAAGGTACGGCCGCTCGCGTTGCTGATGGCGGTCTACACGATCGCGACCGCGATGGTCGGGCACAATTTCTGGGACGCGACGAACGCGGCCGTCCAGCACGACATGGTGATCCACTTCTGGAAGAACGTCGCGATCGCCGGCGGGTTCCTGCTGCTGTTCGTCACGGGCGCCGGCGGCGCGAGCATCGACGCGCTGCGCCGGCCGAGTTCGTCGTACGGCGTGCTGCGTTGAGCTAAGCCAATTCGCGCCGCGACGCCGGCGCCGACGCAAAACAAAAGGGCCGAATCCCGCACGCCGCGGGATTCGGCCCTTCGTTCATCCGGCCCGCGCGTGCGCGCCGACGTTCAGCGTGCGTCCTTCACATCCTTCGCATCCTTCGAGAACTGCACGGCGATCGCGCCCAGCACGCAGATTGCCGCGACGTACACGACCGGCGCGAGCGGATTCGACTTCATCATCAGCGACACGATCACCGGCGTGAGGCCGCCGAAGATCGCATACGCGACGTTGTACGAGAACGAGATGCCCGAGAAGCGCACGACGGCCGGGAAGCTCTTGACCATCACGAACGGCACCGCGCCGATCGTGCCGACCATGAAGCCCGCGATCCCGTAGTAGAGCGGCAGCGTCGACGCATCGGCCGCGACCTGCGCGAACAGCAGGTAGTAGCACGCGGCCAGCCCGATGCCGCCGATGCCAAGCACGCGCTTCGCGCCGATCCAGCCCGCGAGCGAACCCGCGGTGATGCAGCCGGCCGTCAGGCACAGCGTCGCGACGCTGTTCGCGAACAGCGTCGTCGCGGGCGTCAGGTGGAACTGCTTCTGCAGCAGCGCGGGCGTCATCAGGATCACGACGACGATCGCGGCCGACAGCATCCACGTGAGCAGCATCGACACGATCACCGCGCGGCCGTGGTCGCGCAGCACCGCCTTCAGCGGAATCTCGGCCGCGAGCGCCTTCTTCGCCTTCATCTCGGCGAACACCGGCGTTTCATGCAGCCAGCGGCGCAGGTACACCGAGAACAGCCCGAACACGCCGCCGAGCAGGAACGGGATGCGCCATGCGAACGCGCCGACTTCGGCCGTCGAGTAGCGGCTGTTGATGCCGGCCGCGACGAGCGAGCCGAGCAGGATGCCGGCCGTGAGACCCGCGGTCAGCGTGCCGCATGCGTAGCCGATATGGCGCGACGGCACGTGCTCGGACACGAACACCCACGCGCCCGGCACTTCGCCGCCGACCGCCGCGCCCTGCAGCACGCGGAACAGCAGCAGCAACACCGGCGCGAGGATGCCGATCGTGTCGTAGGTCGGCAGCAGGCCCATCAGCAGCGTCGGCACCGACATCATCAGCACGCTCAGCGTGAACATCCGCTTGCGGCCGAACAGGTCGCCGAAGTGCGCCATGATCACGCCGCCGAGCGGGCGCGCGAGATAGCCGGCCGCGAAGATGCCGAACGTCTGCAACTGGCGCAGCCAGTCGGGAATGTCGTGCGGGAAGAACAGTTGTCCTATCGCCGGCGCGAAGAACACGAAGATGATGAAGTCGTAGAACTCGAGGGCGCCGCCGAGTGCGGCAAGGCCAAGGGTCTTGTAGTCGCTGCGCGTGAGCGCGCGTTCGGCGGCGCGAGGCACGCCGCTCAATTCGGAAGCTTGCATGGTCAGGACGATCGGTATTCGAATGTTGTTGTCGGTGCTGCGTCTCCAGGGCCCGCTTTTCGGCATGGACTGACAAGGCGCGGCTTGCGTCGTCGAAGCGTGCGGCGTGCCGGGTGGGGCGCGCAACACGCGCCGCCGCACCGGGATGGGGCACGGCGGAGACGAAGCGTCAAAGCGGGTGGGGGGATTCTACAGGAGCGCGAAATGCCTGCGCGCGGGCGCGCGCCGAGGACGGCTTCGGACCAGGCGGCCGAAGCGCGCGCGGCGCGGGCGGCCGGTGAGCCGCTGGCGCGCCGCGCGGGAAGGGGCGCGTATCAGTTGCCGGCGATCGTATCGACCGGCTTGAACGCGCCGCGCTCGACCTTGTAGATCGTCACCGGCGCATCCTTCAGGTCGCCCTTCGCGTCGTACGCGATGCTCGGGGCCGACACACCCTTGATCGACACCTTGCCGAGGTACGGCGTGTACACCTTCGGGTCGGTCGAGTTCGCGTCCTTCATCGCGGTGAGCAGCGCGATCGTGCCGTCGTACGAATACGGCGAGTAGGTGATCACGTCTTCGTTGAAGCGCGCCTTGTAGCGGGCCGCGTAGCCGGAGAAGCCCGGCATCTTTTCCTTCGGCAGGCCGCCCATGTAGACGATCGCGCCTTCGGCCGCGTCGCCGCCGACCTTCAGGAACGTCGGCGAGCGCGACATTTCGCCCGTTACGAAGGCCGACTTCATCCCGAGCTGGCGCATCTTGCGGATCATCGGTGACGATTGCGCATCGCCGCCGCCGTAGAAGATTGCGTCCGGATTCATGCCCTTCAGGTTGGTCAGGATCGCGGAGAAATCGAGCGCCTTGTCGTTCGTGAAGTCGCGCTTGACGATCGTGCCGCCGGCCGCTTCCACGGCCTTCGCGAATTCGTCCGCGATGCCCTGGCCGTAGGCCGTGCGGTCGTCGATGATCGCGATGCGCTTGAAGCGCAGCGTCTTCACCGCGTACGTGCCGACGATGCGGCCCGCCTGCGCGTCGCTCGTCAGCAGCCGGTAGGTCGTCTTGTAGCCGCGCGCCGTGTATTGCGGCGACGTCGCCATCGAGATCTGCGGCAGCCCCGCGCGATCGTACAGGTCGGACGCCGGAATGCTGGTGCCCGAGTTGAAGTGGCCGATGATCCCGCGGACGTTGTCGTCGATCAGTCGCTGCGCGACGGTGGTGCCGGTGCGCGGGTCGGCCTGGTCGTCCTGCGAGTCGAGCTGGAACGTGACGGGCTTGCCGCCGATCGTCGGATGCGTCGCGTTGAAATCGGCGATCGCGAGCTGCACGCCCTTCTGCATGTCCGTGCCGTAATTCGACTGCGGGCCGGTCAGCGGTGCGGCGAAACCGATCTTGACGACGTCGGCGGCGATGGCGTGCGCGCCCGACAGTGCGCAGGCGGCGGCCAGCGCGACGTGCGATACCTTCAGCTTCACTTTCACTTCCCCTTGATGGCGTGGTTGGGCCGCCGCCGGCATGCGGGCCGGCGCCGGTAAACCGGGCGAGACGTATCGATCCGCAGGCCGGTGCGCAGCGGCGATGCGTGCTCGCCGCGTGCTGCGTGTGCTATGCCGGAATCGGCGTGCGCGACGGCGGATGCGACGGGTCGTGCGTGCCGATTGCGGCAGCGGCGGGATGTCGTCTCGTGACCGTGAAGCGAAGTCTAGATAGCGAAAATGCGTGCGTCTTGCGCGTTCGATGCGTGACCGGCGACGATATCGGCATATCGTCGATTACCCTGATATATGCCGAAATCGTCATGGCGAATGCGCAAACCCGCCAAGACGCGGGTCGCCGGCATTTTTAGGATGGCGGATTCGGGGGCGTGCTGGCAGTGTGTCGATGTGCTGCGCCGGCCGCGGCGAAAGCGGAACCTTCGCCGGCGCCGCACGCGCTTCGCAGTAGTTGTGTGCGCAACCTGTGCGGCTGACCGATGCGGCCGATCGCGACGCACGATGCAACCGGCCGCCGCCTTGCCCGCCCCGCGTTCAGCGCGACGCGAACGAAGGGGCGCTCCTATAATCGACGCCATCTGCCACTCGCTTCGCGGTTGCCGGGATGACGACCTTGCTTGCCGTACCGCCCATGAGCCTGTCCGACACGTTGCGCTACCAGCCCGACAACGCCGATCTCGGCGCGATGCTCGTGCATTTCCGCCTGCTCGAACCGGTGTTCGATGCGCTGCCGGACGTCGCGTTCTTCGTGAAGGATGCGAGCGGCCGCTACGCGATCGTCAATCGCACGCTGGCGATGCGCTGCGGCTACAAGGACAAGCGCGACCTGCTCGGCAAGACGGCCGACGAGGTGTTTCCGCGTCGCTTCGGCCGCAGCTATTTCGAGCAGGACATGGCGACGATCAACGCCGGCCAGCAACTGATGGACCAGCTCGAGCTGCACCTGTATCCGGGCCGCCAGCCAGGCTGGTGCCTGACCTGCAAGGAGCCGCTGCGCGACGCCGCGGGCCGGGTGGTCGGCCTCGCGGGCATCTCGCGCGACCTGAAGGCGCACGAGGGATCGCACCCGGCCTACAGCCGGCTCGCCGACGTGGTCCAGCACATCCAGGATCATTACGTGCAGCCGCTGAACCTGAAGCAGCTCGCGCAGATGGCCGGGATGTCGGTCGCGCAGCTCGAACGCTACTTCCACAAGGTGTTCCACCTGACGCCGCGCCAGGTGCTGCTGAAGACGCGGCTCGACGCGGCCACCGCGCTGCTCGTCACGCACGACAAGGTGACCGACGTCGCCGCACTGTGCGGCTACACGGATCAC
This sequence comes from Burkholderia sp. 28_3, assembly GCF_003253915.1. Taxonomy (NCBI): domain Bacteria; kingdom Pseudomonadati; phylum Pseudomonadota; class Betaproteobacteria; order Burkholderiales; family Burkholderiaceae; genus Burkholderia; species Burkholderia sp. 28_3. The sequence continues at coordinate 14,584 of NZ_QKZF01000010.1, read as the reverse complement.
AGCGCGTTCACGCGTCAGTTCAAGGCGACGGTCGGCGTGACGCCGACGGAATACCGGTTGATGCTGCAGGAGCGGGCGGGGTGACGCAACTCGCCGGCGTGGCCGGCGCGTTGCGGGGATCGGGGTAAGGCGGGGAAGCGGGAAGGGTGAAGCGGTGAAAGCGGCGGCTCAGCGGTAGCCGAGCCCTTTCAGGACGGCCGTGCCGTCTTCGGTCAGCCGGAAGCTCGGGGCCGTATCGGGGTCGAGCTTGACCATTTCGACGAGGCCGGCTTCCTGCAGCGCGGGCAATTCGGGTTTGGCGTTCGCACCGATCGGCGCATGCAGCAGCACGAGCAGCGTCGCGATTTCATGATGACTGAGCAGGCGGCGCAGCATCGTCTTCTTTGCAGGGGGCGCGGCCGGGCGGCCCGCGGGTGCTTCTACGGCGCTCATCGCTTTCCTCCTTTTCGAGATGACCATCGGGTACTGGTTGCGGATGGTGCCGTCGAAGACTTAAGCGATTCTTAAAACCGTGGCGGACGGCGCAATGCTGCGCTGCGGTACGGGTTACGGGATGTAACGCCAGACGCCGCGTAGCTTCCCCGCTGATCGCCGCCGGCCGTGCGGGCGGGCCTTCGGCGGTGCGATTCACCACGATGGTGCGGGTGAAAGGTGGGCCGCCCGAATGGTCGCCGAATCGCTTGCGTGGTCCGGCCCCAACTCCGCTTCGCGTCCTTTCCTTATTTCCTGCGCTGCGCCTGCGCGGCGAGCCGCACGGCCGCATTCGCCGCGCCATAGCCGTCGTATCCGCCGCGCCGCTCGACGATCTCCAGCGAGAAGCGGTTGTCGACCAGCTCCGTGTACGCATGCAGGAATTCGCCGCCGTGCTCGTCGCGGTCGTACAGCAGGTGATGCGCGCTCAGCGTGTCGATCAGTTCGTCCGGCAGCGCGTAGCGCGCGGCGAGATCGTCGTAGTAGTTGGCCGGAATCCGCAGGAACGGCACGCCGTCGGCCGCGAACGCGGCGACCGTCTTCACGATGTCGTCGGTGCGGAACGCGACGTGGTTCAGCCCGGTGCCGTGGTAGCGGTCGAGCGATTCGGCGACGGCCGTATGGCGGTCGACCGACGCGTTCAGCGCGATCCGCACCGAGCCGTCGGCGCTGCGCACCGCGCGGCTGCGCATCAGCCCGTACGGGTCGGGCACGAGCCAGCTGCGCTCGGCCTCGAAGCCGAACGCCGTCTTGAAGAACAGGATCCAGGTGTCGAGCGCGTCGGCCGGCAGCGCGAGGCACACGTGATCGATGCCCGTCAGCGGGCCGACTTCGCTCGGGCCGTCGATGTCGGTCAGCACGAAGTCCGATTCATACAGCGTCGGCGCATCCGGCGCCTCGTCGACGAAATATTCGAGGCTGCCGTCCGGCGCCTTCACGCTCGGCAGCACACGCTCGTTCGGCCCGACCCGGCCGGAGAACGGCGCGTAGCCGAAGCCGGCCGCGCGTTCGAACGCCACTTTGGCATCGTCGACGCGGAATGCCGACGCGCACAGCGACAGCCCGTGCTGCTGGAAGAACGCATCGGCGAACGAGTCGCGCTCGGCGTTCAGCACGATCGACGCGGCGCCGTGCTGGAACAGCGTCACGTCCTTCGAGCGATGCCGGCCGGCGAGCCGGAAGCGCATCCGGCCGAGCCATTCGCCGACGGTCGCCGCCGCCGGTGCGTCGACCGCGAATTCGATGAACTGGAACCCGACGTGCGCGGGCGGGGCCGGCGGCGCGAACAGCGGCTGGCTGGCGGCCGGCGTGCGACCGTCCTGCGCGAGCCGCGCGCGCGTCAGGTCTTCCAGATAGAGCAGCGAGCGATGGCCGTCGGCGGCCGTGAGCGCGGTCGGCGCCGCGCGGAAGCCGTCGTTGAAGATCTCGAGCGACAGCGGCCCCGTATAGCCCGACTCGATCACGCGCGCGGTGAAGCGCGCCAGGTCGAAGTCGCCCTGGCCCGGGAACGAGCGGTAGTGGCGGCTCCATTCGAGCACGTCCATCACGAGCTTCGGCGCGTCGGCGATCTGCACGAACGCGATCCGGTCGCCGGGGATGTCGGCGATCGCGTCCGGCGAATCGTCGAGCGACAGCGTGTGGAAACTGTCGAGCGCCAGGCCGAGGTGCGGGCTGTTCACCGCGTTCACGAGCTTCCACGCGTGGCCGTACCGCTTCACGACGCGGCCCCACGCGAGCGCTTCGTACGCGGCCACCACGCCGGCCTGCCGCGCGGCTTCGGCGAGCACGCCGAGCTGGTCGACGAGCAGCCCGTCGTCCGCGATCGTGTCGGCCGCCACACTGCTGCAGACGAGGATGCGGTCGGTGCCGAGCGCATGCATCACGTCGAACTTGCGCTTGATCCGGTCGAGATTGCGCGCAAGCTGGGCCGCGCTCACGCCCTCGAAGTCGCGAAACGGCTGGAACAGCACGATGTCGAGGCCGAGGTCGGCGGCCATGCGCCGGACGTCGGCCGGCGATCCGTCGAAGTAGACGAGATCGTTTTCGAAGATTTCGACGCCGTCGAAGCCCGCGGCCTGGACGGCGGCGAGCTTCTCGGCGAGCGTGCCGGACAGTGACACGGTGGCGATCGAGCGCTGCATGGGCGTTTCCTGCGGATGAACAGGGCATGGCGCCGGTCGAACCGGCCCTGAATGAACCAGTCGTTGAGTTCCGTACGCGCGCCATATCCCGAATTTACTGGGTTAGTGATGCGTATTGTACAAACTAACTAGGTGGTACAAATTAGCGAAAACCCGAAAAGACAGCCCGCGTGCACGGGCGCACACTAGCGCCAAATTCCGATGTCTTCGGGGCGGCGCCGATCCTGGTCTGCCCCTGTTTCAGGAGCAGAAACACGATGAGCAAGCACAAGGTGCTGGTGCTGAACGGCCCGAACCTCAATCTGCTGGGCACCCGCGAGCCCCATATCTACGGCGCGGAAACGCTCGCCGATCTCGAGCAGCGCTGCCGCACGGCGGCGGAAGGGCTCGGGCTGGAAATCGAGTTTCGCCAGTCGAACGCCGAGCATCAGCTGATCGACTGGCTGCATGCCGCGCGTCACGACACGCACGGCATCGTGATCAACCCGGCCGCCTATACGCACACGTCGGTCGCGCTGGCCGACGCGCTTTCCGCGATCGCGAAGCCGGTGATCGAGGTGCATATCTCGAACGTCCATCGCCGCGAGGCGTTTCGCCACCATTCGTATATCTCGGCGATCGCCGAAGCCGTGATCTGCGGCTGCGGCACCGAAGGCTACGTGTTCGCGCTGCAGCGCCTGGCGACGCTGTTCGCGCAGGGGGCCGCCCGATGAGCCGCCCGTCGTTTCTGATCGGCCTGATCGGCCAGGGCATCGGCGGTTCGCTGTCGCCCGCGATGCACGAGGAAGAGGGCTTCCGCCAGGGCTTCGGCTACGTGTACCGGCGCATCGATCTCGATGCGCTTGGCGTGACCGTCGACGCACTGCCGCAACTGCTCGAGGCCGCGCAGCGGATGGGCTACAACGGACTGAACATCACGCATCCGTGCAAGCAGCGCGTGATCGAGCACCTCGACGCGCTGTCGGACGACGCGCGTGCGCTTGGCGCGGTGAACACCGTGCTGTTCAAGGACGGCAAGCGGATCGGCCACAACACCGACTGGTCGGGCTTTGCGAAATCGTTCCGCCGCGGGCTGCCGGACGCGAAGCTCGACCGCGTCGTCCAGCTCGGCGCGGGCGGCGCGGGCGCGGCCGTCGCGCACGCCGCGCTGCAGATGGGCGCGGCTGAACTGACGATTTTCGACGTCGACGGCACGCGCGCCACCGCGCTGGCGGGCGAATTGCAGCAGCGCTTCCCTGCCGCCCGGGTCACGCCGGGCAGCGATCTCGCGGCCGCGATGCGCGCAACGACCGGCCTGATCCACTGCACGCCGACCGGCATGGCCAAGCATCCGGGCCTGCCGCTGCCGGCCGAACTGCTCCACGCAGGCATGTGGGTGGCCGACATCGTGTATTTCCCGCTCGAAACCGAACTGATCCACGCCGCGCGCGCGGCCGGCTGCGCGACGCTGCCGGGCGGCGGGATGGCCGTGTACCAGGCCGTCGACGCGTTCGAGCTCTTCACCGGGCGCACGCCCGACGCCGAGCGGATGTTCGATCACTTTCAGTCGCTCGTCGCGCGCTGACCCCCTTGCAGACACAGAAAGAGAGACAGGAGACGACCATGCAACACACCACCCACACGAGCGCCGCGCCGGCGCAGGCGGCCGGCACGGTCCGGCGCACGTCGGCGCGCTACAAGATCCTCGCGCTGCTCGCGATCGGCACGATGATCAACTATCTCGACCGCACCGTGCTGGGCGTGGCGGCGCCGCAGCTCACCAAGGAGCTCGGCATCAACGCGGCCGTGATGGGCGTCATGTTCTCCGCGTTTTCGTGGACGTACGTGGCGATGCAGGTGCCCGGCGGCCTGTTCCTCGACCGCTTCGGCAGCAAGATCACCTACTACTGGTCGATGACGCTGTGGTCGCTGTGCACGTTCCTGCAAGGCTTCGTGCCGGGCGTCGCGACGTTGCTCGCGTGCCGGCTCGGTCTCGGCGTGACGGAAGCGCCGTGCTTCCCGACCAACAGCCGCGTCGTCGCGACGTGGTTCCCGCAGAACGAACGCGCGATGGCGACCGGCACCTACACCGTCGGCGAGTACATCGGCCTCGCGTTCTTCAGCCCGGTGCTGTTCGCGTTGATGGGCGCGTTCGGCTGGCGCTCGCTGTTCTGGGTGGTCGGTGCGGTCGGCATCGTGTTCGGCCTGGTCTGGTGGAAGTTCTACCACGAGCCGCGCAACCACCCGGGCGCGAATTCGGCGGAACTGGCCTATATCGAAGCGGGCGGCGGTCTCGTGCACGGTGCGCGCAAGGACGGCGACAAGAGCGGCAAGCCGGCGCAGGCCAAGTTCAGCTGGTCGATGGTCGGCCAACTGGTGAAGAAGCGCCAGCTCGCGGGCATCTGCCTCGGCCAGTTCGCCGGCAACTCGACGCTCGTATTCTTCCTGACCTGGTTCCCGACCTATCTGGCAACCGAGCGCCACATGGGCTGGCTGAAGATCGGCTTCTTCGCGGTGATGCCGTTCATCGCCGCGTCGGTCGGCGTGATGTTCGGCGGGATCTTCTCCGACTGGCTGCTGCGCCGCGGCAAGTCCGCGAACCTCGCGCGCAAGCTGCCGATCATCGCGGGCCTGCTGCTCGCGTCGACGATCATTCTCGCGAACTACGTGCAGAGCAACGAGGCGGTGATCGCGATCATGTCGGTCGCGTTCTTCGCGCAGGGGATGGCCGCGCTCGGCTGGACGCTCGTGTCGGACATCGCGCCGGACGGCCTGCTCGGCGTGACGGGCGGCATCTTCAACTTCGCGGCGAACCTGGCGGGCATCGTCACGCCGCTCGTGGTCGGCTTCATCGTCGCGTCGACCGGCTCGTTCGTCGGCGCGCTCGTGTTCATCGGCGTGATCGCGCTGGTCGGTGCGCTGTCGTACATCTTCGTCGTCGGCGACATCAAGCGGATCGAGCTGTAAGCACCGGCTCCACGTACACTCGGTGCGTTCGCCCGGCGGCCGGTTGGCCGCCGGGTTTTTTGTTTGCGCGTGCCGACCGGTCGGCACATACCTCGCTTCATGCGGGCTGCATCGCGATGCCGAGCGATTCGATTGCCTGCGCGATCGCGGCGACCGCCCGCCGGATATCGCCCGCATCGATCGCGCCGATGCAGCCGACGCGGAACGTCTCGAGCCGCGTCAGTTTGCCCGGATACAGGATGAAGCCCGCGTCGCGCACCGCGTCGTAGAAACGGCGGAAATCGTAGGCTGGATGGTCGGGCGCGTGAAACGTGACGATCACCGGCGCCTGCACGCTCGCGTCGAGGAACGGCACGAAACCGAGCGCGCGCATCGATTCGACCAGCGTCCGGCAGTTGTCCGCATAGCGCGCGCCGCGCGCCGGCTGGCCGCCTTCGGCGAGATACTGGTCGAGCGCGGCGCGCAGCGCGGCAATCACGTGCGTCGGCGGCGTGAAGCGCCATTGCCCCGTCCTGCGCAGGTACGCGTACTGGTCGTGGAGATCGAGCGCGAGCGAGGGCGAGTTGCCTTCGCTCGCGTCGAGCGCGTCGCGCCGCACGATCGCGAATCCCATTCCCGGCACGCCTTCGAGACATTTGCCGCTGGCCGAGATCAGCGCGTCGATGCCGCTGTCCGCCAGCGCGATCGGCAGCGCGCCGAACGAACTCATCGCATCGACGATCAGCCGCTTGCCGTGCCGCCGGCACGCGGCCGCGATCGCGTCGAGCGGATTCAGGATCCCGGCGCTCGTTTCCAGGTGCACGAGCGCGACGTGCGTGATGCGCGGCTCGCGCGCGAACGCAGCCTCAATGGCCGCCGCGTCGACGGCCGCGTCTTCGCCGAACGGCAGCGCGATCGCGTCGATACCGAGCCGGCCGAGAATTTTCAGGATGCGCGCGCAATACGCGCCGTTCTCGGGCACCAGCACGACGCCGTCGCGCGGCACCAGCGTGCCGAGCGCGGCTTCGACCGAGAACGTGCCGCTACCCTGCATCGGCACGCATACGTACTCGTCTCCGCCATGCGCGATGGCGACGAGATCCGCGCAGACGCTGGCCGTCAGCTGGTTGAAAGCGGCATCCCACGACCCCCAGTCATGTTGCATTGCGTGGCGTGTTGTGGCGGACGTGGTGAGCGGGCCGGGCGTGAGCAGGATCGGGTCGGACATGGCTTTTGTCTCCAGCAAAGGGCGAACGAAACACCGGACGGCATTTCCGAATGACTTGCATGATAGTGGCAAAATGTGTCATTTTTTGGAAATTGTGGCATTCGTCACGGCTTTGTCATCGAACGCTGTGATCCTTCGGTTGCCGCGCGACACCCAGCCTGAGCGCGGTAGCGAGGCGGGCCGCCAGGCGGCTCGCCCGAAGACAACAGGAGAGCCGGATCGTGCCCCGGCCGTTTGGTGTTCCGCCTACGGAGAAGTGAGATGACACTGCAGAAACCCTCGCGCGCCGCCGCCGGCGCGTTCCGCAAACTCGCGCTGGCCGCCTGCGCCGCCGGTCTGCTGCAAGGCGCCGCGATGCCGGCGCATGCGGCAAACGCGGTCGTGCTGTACACGGCGGACGGCCTCGAGAACCTCTATCGCGACGTGCTGCCGGCTTTCGAGAAGAAGGAAGGCGTGAAGGTCAACATCGTGACGGCGGGCAGCGGCGAGGTGGTGAACCGCGCGAACATCGAGAAGAATTCCCCGAAGGCCGACGTGATCGTCACGCTGCCGCCGTTCATCCAGCAAGCCGGCCAGATGGGCCTGCTGCAGCCGTACCAGAGCGTGAACTACAAGAACGTGCCGGCCATCGCGAAGGCCGAGGACGGCACCTGGGCGACGTTCGTGAACAACTACTTCTCGTTCGCGATCAACCCGGACGTCGTGAAGAACCAGCCGAAGACGTTCGCCGACCTGCTCGCGCCGGCCTACGCCGGCAAGGTCGCGTACTCGAACCCGGCCACGGCCGGCGACGGGATGGCCGTGCTGATCCTGACGACGTCGCTGATGGGCGAGGACAAGGCGTTCGACTATCTCGCGAAGCTGTCGCAGAGCGTGAAGTTCCACACGAAGGGCACGGGCTACCTGAACGTGCTGCTGTCGCGCAACGAGATCAGCGTCGCGAACGGCGACCTGCAGATGGACCTCGACGACGCCGAACACGGCGCGCTGTCCATCAAGCCGATCTTCCTGGCCGCGAAGGACGGCGACCAGCCGACCACGTTCCAGCTCCCGTACGGCATCGGCCTGATCAAGAGCGGCCCGAACCAGGACGCCGGCCGGAAGCTGATCGACTACCTGATGTCGACGGAAGTGCAGTCGAAGGTGCCGGACATGTACGGCATCCCGGGCCGCACCGACGTGCCGCTGGCCGGCAAGAACGGCGAAGCGGTCAAGAAGGCGATCGCGGGTGTGAAGCTGATTCCGGTCGACTGGACCCAGGTGATGGCGAAGAAGCCGGTGTGGATCGAGCGCTGGAAGAAGGACGTGATCGGCAGCTCGGGCAAGCAGCTCGACGTCGTCAAGCCGAAGTGATCGGCGCACGCCGCCTGTATTCGCGAGCAAGAGGATGAACCCGGTGGAAACCACCCTGACCCATCCCGGCGCATTCGGCGCCGCCGAACCGCACGCGACGCTGCGGTCCGGCGCGCCGGGCGGCGTGCAGATCGAGCATCTGAGCGTGCGCTACGGCGCGCGCACGGTGCTGGAGGATCTGTCGCTGTCGATCGGCGCCGGTGAATTTCTGACCGTGCTCGGCAAGAGCGGTTGCGGCAAGACCACGCTGCTGCGCTTCATCGCCGGGTTCGTGAAGGCCGACGGCCTGACCGGCACGCTGACCGTTGCCGGACGCGACCTGACCTATGCGCCGCCGCACAAGCGCAACCTCGGTCTGCTGTTCCAGAATTACGCGTTGTTCCCGCACCTGTCGGTGTTCGAGAACGTCGCATTCGGGCTGCGCGCGCGTGGCATGGCGTCGTCGGAAGTGACGCGCCGCGTCGCCGATGCGCTGAAGCTCGTGCAGCTCGGCGACGCGGGTCACCATCTGCCCGCGCAACTGTCGGGCGGGATGCAGCAGCGCGTCGCGCTGGCCCGCGCGCTGGTGATCGAGCCCGACGTGCTGCTGCTCGACGAGCCGCTGTCGGCGCTCGACGCCAACCTGCGCGCGTCGGTGCGCAGCGAACTGAAGGCGCTGCACGAGCGCCTGCCGAACTTGACCGTCGTCTGCGTGACGCACGACCGCGACGATGCGCTCGTGCTGTCCGACCGCGCGCTGCTGATGCGCGATGGTCACATCGCGCAGCTCGGCACGCCGCAGCAGTTGTACGACGCGCCGCGCGACGGCTACGTCGCGCGCTATCTCGGCCCGGCGAACCTGCTGCCGCCGCATGTGATCTTCCCGCTCGGCGATCCGCGCCACGAGGTGCGCGGCAAGGTCGCGTGCGTGCGTCCCGAGCGGCTGACCGTGATGCCGCCCGCAGCGGGCGGCCTGCACGGCACGGTGTCGTCGGTCGAATGGCAGGGCGCGGACCTGTCGATCGCCGTCGTGATCGACGCGGCGCCCGACGAGCCCGTGCGCGTCACGATGCAACGCGGCCGCGGCGCGGCTCCCGAGCGCGGTGCGCGCGTGTCCCTGCATTGCGAGGCAGACGATGTCGTCCTTATCGAGCCCTGAAGCCGGCCTGCCGCCGCACGTGCTCGCGTCGGCCGCCGCACACGCCGCGGCCGCGCGGCGCGGCAGGCGCATGGGCGATTTGCACCTCGCTGCGCTGGCGATCGTCGTGCTCGGCCCGCTCGTCGTCTATCCGCTGGTGCGGCTCGTGCTGCTGAGCGTGTCGGGCGATCACGGGCTGAGTTTCGCCGCGTACCGCACCTTCTTCGGCAATCCCGACACGCGCAACGTGCTGCTGACGACGCTCGGCGTGCTGTTCGCGAGCGCCGGCACCGCATCGGTGTTCGGCGTGCTGCTGGCCGCGCTGCTGTTCTTCAAGCCGTTCCCGGGTGCATCGCTCGTCACGCGCTTCCTGGAGCTGTACGTCGCGTTTCCGTCGTTCCTCGTCGCGTTCACGCTGATCTTCCTGTACGGCTCGCAGGGCTCGGTCAGCATCGCGCTGCAGCACCTGTTCCATCTCGAGCATCCGCCGCTCGATTTCCTGTTCGGCATCGGCGGCGTGATTCTCGCGCAGACCGTGTTCTACACGCCGTTCGTCGTGCGGCCGACGCTCGCGTCGTTCGCGACGCTGGACCTGCGGCTGATCGAAGCCGCGCGCAGCCTCGGCGCGCCCGGCTGGATGCTCGCGCGCCGCGTCGTGCTGCCGATCGCGTGGCCGGGCATCGCCGCCGGCACCGTGCTGTGCTTCCTGCTGACGCTGAACGAGTTCGGCATCCTGCTCGTGCTCGGCAGCGCGCGGCTCGTCACGTTGCCGGTCGCGATCTACAGCAGCGCGACCGTCGATCTCGACCTGCCGACCGCGTCGGCCGGCGCGGTCGTGATGTTGACGCTGTCGCTGGCGTTGTATGCGGTTTATCGCCGGGTGAACCGGCGTGCGACGGGAGGGAACGATGTCCGCTGAATTCCGTATCGGGCAGGCCGTGCCGCGGCACCAGGTCGGCTGGACCGACGCGTTGCTCAAGCATGCGTCGCGCGCCGCGCTCGCATTGGCCGCGTTCGCGTGCTTCTGGCTGTTCGTGCTGCCGGTGATCGTCGTCGCGCTGTCGAGCGTGTCGACGCAGTGGTCGGGCACGATCTTGCCGGCCGGCTACAGCCTGCGCTGGTTCGAGCGGCTCGGCTCGCCGGAATACGACGCGCTGGTGACGAGCCTCGAAATCGGCTTCGGCGTATCGGCGCTCGGCACGATCCTCGGGCTGTGGCTGGCGCTCGCGCTCGAAGGGCGCGACCGGCGCGGCCTCGGGGCGGTCGTCGACGCGCTTGTGATGGTGCCGAACGGCGTACCGAGCGTCGTGCTCGGGCTCGCGGTGCTGATCGCGTATCACCGGAAGCCGCTCGACCTGTCCAGCTCGGCGGCGATCGTCGTGCTGGTGCAGCTCGCGCTGATTCTGCCGTTCTGCTATCGCTGCGCGGCCGCCGCGCTGCGCCCGGAATTGACCGTGCTGCGCGAAGCTGCCGCGAGCCTCGGTGCGCCGCCCGCGATGGTGCTGCGCCGCGTGCTGCTGCCGCAGCTCGTGCCGGCGCTGCGCGCGAGCCTCGCGCTCGGCTTCGCGCTGTCGCTCGGTGAGCTCGGCGCGACGCTGACGGTATATCCGCCCGGCTTCGCGACCGTGCCGATCGTCGTGATCGGGCAGGTGGAGCGCGGCTACTACCTGCCGGCGTCGGCGCTGTCGCTGCTGATGCTCGGCGCGTCGCTCGCGGCGTTGCTGCTGATCGCCGCGCGCGTGCCGCGCGGCAAGCGGGCGGCATCATGAACGCCGCGTTCGCGTTGCGGCTCCCCGGCGAGCAACCGGCCGCCGGCAAGGGTGCGCCGGATCTCGCGGGACGCTCGATCGACGTCAACGGCCGGCGCTACCGGCTGCCGGTCGAGCCGACCGTCGTCATCTGTGTCGACGGCTGCGAGTACGACTATCTCGAACGGGCGGTGGCAGCGGGCGTCGCGCCGTTCATCGGCCGGATGATCGAGCAAGGCACCGCGTGGCGCGCCGATTGCGTCGTGCCGACCTTCACCAACCCGAACAACCTGTCGATCGTCTGCGGCGTGCCGCCGTCGGTTCACGGCATCTGCGGCAACTACTTCTGGGATCCGGCCGCCGACGGCGGGCGCGGCGCCGAAGTCATGATGAACGACCCGGCCTACCTGCGGGCCGGCACGCTGCTCGCCGCGGCGTCCGACGCCGGCGCGCGGGTGGCCGTCGTGACCGCGAAGGACAAGCTGCGCCGGCTGCTCGGCTGGCGGCTGAACGGCATCTGCTTTTCGGCCGAGAAGGCCGCGCAGGCCAATCTCGCGGAAAACGGGATCGTCGACGTGCTCGACTGGGTCGGCCTGCCGTCGCCGGATGTGTACAGCGCGGCATTGTCCGAATTCGTGTTCGCGGCCGGCGTACGCCTCGCGCAGACGCGGCAGGTCGACCTGATGTACCTGTCGACCACCGACTACGTGCAGCACAAATGCGAGCCGGGCAGTGCCGGCGCGAACGCGTTCTACGCGATGATGGACGGCTACCTCGCGCAGCTCGACGCGCTCGGCTGGGTGATCGGGCTCACGGCCGATCACGGGATGAACGCGAAGCACGATCCGGAGACGGGCCGGCCGAACGTGATCTATCTGCAGGACGCCTTCGACGGCTGGTACGGCACGCAGGCGGCGCGCGTGATCCTGCCGATTACCGATCCGTACGTCGTGCATCACGGCGCGCTCGGTTCGTTCGCGACGATCTACCTGGCGCCGGGCGTCGATCGGCCCGAAGCGATGTGGCGCATCGGTGGCCTCGATGGCGTCGAGCTCGTGCTCGACAACGCGGAAGCCGCCGCTCGTTTCGAACTGCCGGCCGACCGGATCGGCGATCTCGTCGTGATCGGCCGCCGCGACATGACGCTCGGTACGCGTGAACGCGACCACGATCTGTCGGGCCTCACGGTGCCGCTGCGTTCGCATGGCGGCGTGTCGGAGCAGGAGGTGCCGCTGCTGTTCAATCGCCGTATCGAGCGGGACGATCCCGCACGTCGCCCGCGTAACTTCGACGTGTTCGATTTCGTGTTGAACCGGATCGCGACATGATGGCTCATCCGCGGCAAGATCATCCGTCGTTTCGTGCCGAAGCGTTGCGTTGGTGCGGCACGCGCGCGATGCGCGAGCGCACGCTCGACGTCACGGACCCGTACACGGGCACGCGCGTCGGCACCGCGCCGCTCGCCAGCGTCGACGACGTGCGTGCGGCGTTCGATTACGCGATGGCCTACCGGCCGACGCTGACGCGCTACGAACGCTCGCAGATTCTCGAACGTGCGGCCGCGCTGCTGCGCGAGCGCACCGAGGAGGCGTCCGACCTGATCACGCTCGAGTCGGGATTGTCGAAACAGGATTCGCGCTACGAGATCGGCCGGGTGGCCGACGTGCTGAAGTTCGCGGCGGTCGAGGCGCTGCGTGACGACGCGCAGAGTTTCTCTTGCGACCTGACGCCCCACGGCAAGGCGCGGCGCGTGTTCTCGCAGCGCCAGCCGCTCGACGGCGTGATCGTCGCGATTACGCCGTTCAATCATCCGATGAACCAGGTCGCGCACAAGATCGCGCCGGCGATCGCGACCAACAACCGCGTGATCGTGAAGCCGTCGGAGAAGGTACCGCTGTCGGCGTTCTATCTGGCCGACCTGCTGTATGAAGCCGGGCTGCCGGAACCGATGCTGCAGGTGCTGACCGGCGACCCGGCCGAGATCGCGGACGAGCTCGTCACGCATCCGCATGCGTCGCTGATCACGTTCACGGGCGGCGTCGCGATCGGCAAGGCGATTGCGGCGCGGGCCGGCTACCGGCGCATCGTGCTGGAGCTGGGCGGCAACGATCCGCTGATCGTCCTCGCCGATGCCGATCCCGACCGCGCGGCGTCGCTCGCGGTGTTGGGCTCGTACCGGAATTCGGGCCAGCGCTGCACGGCCGTCAAGCGGATGCTGGTGCAGCGCTCCATCGCGCCGGCGTTCACCGAATTGCTCGTCGAGAAGACGCGCGCCTGGAAATACGGCGATCCATTCGATCCCTCGAACGAAATGGGCACGGTGATCGACGAAGCCGCGGCGCGACTGTTCGAGGCACGCGTGAACGAGGCGGTCGCGCAGGGCGCGCGCCTGCTGACCGGCAATGTGCGGCGCGGCGCGTTGTACGCGCCGACCGTGCTCGACAACGTCGATCCGTCGATGACGCTGGTGCGCGAGGAGACCTTCGGGCCCGTGTCGCCCGTCATCGCATTCGATACGATCGACGACGCGATCCGGCTCAGCAACGGCACGGCGTTCGGGCTGTCGTCGGGTGTCTGTACGGACAGCACGGCCGCCGTCGTACGGTTCGTGAACGAGTTGAACGTCGGCACGGTGAACGTATGGGAAGTGCCCGGATACCGGATCGAACTGTCGCCGTTCGGCGGGATCAAGGATTCGGGGCTCGGTTACAAGGAAGGCGTCCAGGAGGCGATGAAGAGTTTCACGAACCTGAAGACGTTTTCGCTGCCTTGGGAGTAAACGAATGGCGCTGACGGTGGAAGAGATCCACGGCCTGTATCGCGAGCATGGCCATGTGGCCTATAGCGGCGAACCCGTCACGCAGCTCGAGCATGCATTGCAGAGCGGGTTGCTGGCGGAAGCGTCCGGGGCGGACGAAGCGCTGGTCGCGGCGGCGTTCCTGCACGACCTCGGCCATTTGCTGAATCGCCAGGGCGACACGCCGAGCGCGCGCGGGATCGACGATCTGCATCAGTATTACGTGCTGCCGTTCCTGCGGCCGCTGTTTTCCGACGCGGTGCTGGAGCCGATCCGGTTGCACGTCGACGCGAAGCGCTGTCTGTGCCGCACGGACGCCGGCTATTTCGAGAGCCTGTCGCCGGACTCGGTGCGCAGCCTGGCGTTGCAGGGCGGTATCTTCAGTGACGAGGAAGCGGCGGCGTTCCTGCAGCGCCCGTTCGCGGAGGACGCGCTGCACCTGCGCCGCTGGGACGATACGGCGAAGGAGCCACGCAAGGCGACGCCGGATCTCGATCACTATATGGCGATCGTCGCACGCCAGGCGCGCGTGGTTTCCTGACGGTTCGGTTGCTTCTATATAAGGTGCCGCACGCGGCAGCGTGCGGCACCTTATATTTTTTGCGAAACCCCTTGCGCGATCGCCGTGAGCTGCATAGAATCACGCCTCTTTCGCGCTAACGGAAACGCGGCGCGGAAGGAAGGGAAGCAGTGCTGTTGGGGTTCGGAAGTAGCGAGCCTCGGCGGTACGGAAGTTGAGCCCCGCAGTCGCAACGAAGTCGTTCAGAAAGTTGTTGACGAACTGCGAAACACGGTTCATAATCT
>NZ_QKZF01000009.1:0-261070 GCF_003253915.1 Burkholderia sp. 28_3 | reverse complement strand
TTGCTGTTCCGTAAAGCGCTTCTTCATGTTCGTCTTCTTCTCCGAAAACGAACTTTACTAGACTCCGGCTGGCCCTGTTTGCAGGGGGCAGGTCAATACATGCAAGCCCCTTTACCATATCGATTTTCCGTTGGACTCGATCAGATTCAACAAGAATTGCTGCGCCACGCCGCCTCTAATCCTCATAGAGGATATACCCGGCAATGCTATCCGCATTATTAATTGCGAGATCGGGGCGCGTCCGCGCCAATACCAAGCACTCGCGCATGAAATATTGATGATCCTGAGCGCCAAAAGTATCAGCAAAATGAGTGCACTCATGAATCAGCGTCGATAACATCGAGTCCTTCGCACTGGATATAGGGCGCATCCCACAAAAATTCTCATGGATACAAATAGTATGTGTAGCCGTGTCAGGGCCGCAAACATGAGCGACGGCACCATCAGGGTCCTTGTTATTCGGCGTACAACCAAGATACCGATCAAGCTCCTCTGATTGACGAACAAAGTTTCCGGGCTTGAGGTCGCGCATCACCCGACTTACTTGTGCGAGTCCGACTGTCAAACGCTGCCGGATCGTTTCATCGCTTGAGCCAAACCATGTCGCGACGCGTTGACGTTCGACCGCCCCCCACTTGCGCAAGTCTTCGAGCCGTACGTCGATCATTTGTACGGCTCTGTCGCATAACGTTATAACCATACGGCGAAATTCCGCGTCAGTCATATTTGGACAGATGGGCGGCCCGTTCGATATCAATGCTTCGATAACCGAACCTTCTTTCATGTCTGTCATTGCCTCTGCAATTGCTACGCGATCGCCGCCACTCATTCTTCTTCCCAGCTGACTTCCAGTTTTACCGACTCAGGCTTCCGCGTGACCACTCGCATGGTATGGCCCTGCGCATCGGTAGTCCCTGATGCCAGCACGTCACCACGGTAATTTGTGATCCAATACCGAACCCCTGCAACGGGTTGCCTGGACTTCTTGTTGCGAATGACGAACTGCTGATCATGGACCGCAGTGCGTCCGCTTGCAGGGGCGACACCTAACTCATTCTTCCCGGTCAACCGCGCCACCTCTTCCGTGGCAAAGGTCATCTTCATGCCGCGCTCGGCGTAGAAAACAGGTGGCGGCTTGCAATCACAGACGTTGATATCACCACTCAACGCCCAGGGCTTGCCGCTTGGTCCAGTGCCGGGCCAGCGTGGGCCCACCGGGGCCACAAACCCCTCCTGCTTGCACGCCGTGCAGTACGTCTTCATGTAAAGCGTTGCGATATGGACGCGCGGCGGCGGATTGGAACAGGTGACGCCCTCCAATCCTTCCGTAATCGTGGCGCTGCCGCCCTGATCTCCTTTGGCAAGGAAATAACGAATCATGAGGTCTCGCCTCGATGCGCAACAGTTGGACGCTTCACCACGGTGAAGACGTCAGCAGATACCAGACCATCGCGCTCAGGGCTATCGGTAATGACGTCGCCGTTATCCAGTTCGCTACCGACGAAAGCCAGCGGCTGAAAGTCTCCGTTATCCACCAACCCAAGGCCGCTTATGATTCGCGCGGTCGAACCGTCTGCGTAGTGAATCCGATTGCCCACGACACCAGCCTTGCCAAGCCGGACACCGGTGTCCCACGTGCCGGTAGCTTCGCGCAACGCGCCGCCTCGCGCGGTCGTGGCTCCTCGTACGGCCAGCCGGTAGCACGGGAGCGCAGGCGGCGGCTCATAGTCTTCGTTAAACAATCCCTCGGCCGTTTCGTCGGCCTGTATGTGAATTCCCCAGAACTGCTGAAGCGTTTCGACGATACGATCGCCGTTGCTCAACCGGCTACCCACCAGCGCAAACGGCTTGTCGCTGCAAATCGCATATTCGCCAGCGCCATCCACAATGACGGCCTCGCTGCCATCCTCGTAAGTGACGACATCGCCAACACGGGCAACGACAAGTCCGGCGACTGTCAGGCCGCTGGTAGCCTTGGTTACCCGCCCACCGCGCTCGGTGAGCGCCCCGATGGTGGCAAAAAGATGGGTCGGTGCAGTCTGCTCGCTCTTCATTCGGATTTCCTTTCTCGACAATGGGTGAGGAATGCTCCATGCGAAATTTGCTCGTGTGAGAAAGGAGAGGCAATCAGACGAATTCGAATTTCGCATAGCTAATTGTTATAAGCACGGTCAACAGCAAATGAGCCTCCGGCCGCTCGCTCCCATCCAGCGATGAACCTGAACATCGCGTTCAACGGCGTGAAAGGCGAAAAGGATGCGCGCTGCGGGATTCGGCGCGCGGGACACGATTTCGATGGGCGGCCCGCCGACGTGCACCACTGATCGCGCCGCATCGGCCGATGACGCGAAGCAGTAACGAAAAACGCCACGGCATGCCGTGGCGTTTTGCTTGATTTCCCGCACGATTCGACAACACAAAAGAAAACGCCACGGACCTTCGTCCGTGGCGTTCTCGTTTCCGCATACAGCCGGTTCGAAGCGCAAGCGCGATAACCCGCGCCTGCCTTCTCGGTGCTTACCCGTTCGTCGCGGTTGCCGACGCGGGCGCCGGCGCAGCCGCCTTGTCGTAATCGACCGGCGCATCCGGCGCGCGCGGCGTCTCGCCGGCGCGCTGGATCCAGCCGCCGCCCAGTGCGCGGTACAGGTCGACCAGGTTCGTCCAGCGTGCCAGACGTGCGCTGATCAGCGACTGCTGCGCGGCGTACAGATCCGTCTGCGCGGTCAGCACCGACAGGTAGCTGTCGACACCGTTCTTGTAACGCAGGTCCGACAGATCGAAGCGTCGCTGTTGCGCGTGCTCGTTGCGCTCGAGCGCCGCGATCTGCTGGTCGTACGTGCCGCGTGCGGCCAGACCATCCGACACTTCGCGGAACGCCGACTGGATCGCCTTCTCGTAGTTCGCGATCTCGATGCGCTTCTGCACGTTCGCGAGATCGAGGTTCGCGATGTTCTGCCCGCCTTCGAAGATCGGCAGCGCGATGCTCGGCGCGAACGACCACGCCGCCGTGCCGGCCTTGAACAGGCCGCCCAGCGTCGGGCTCGCGGTGCCGAACGCGCCCGTCAGCGAAATCTTCGGGAAGAACGCCGCGCGCGCCGCGCCGATATTGGCGTTCGCGGCCAGCAGCGTCTGCTCGGCCTGCATCACGTCAGGACGACGCGTCAGCAGATCCGACGGCAACCCGGCCGGCACGTCCGTCAGCAGGTTCTGCGCATCGAGCGGCATGCCCGCCGGCAGATCGTCCGGCAGCGGCTCGCCGATCAGCAGCACCAGCGCATTCAGCGCCTGCGCGCGGGCTCGCGCCTGCGCCTGCTGGTTCGCGAGCGCCGTCTCGACCACCGTCTGCGCCTGACGCAGCTCGAGCTCGGAGCCCGTGCCGTTGTCGAACTGCAGCTTGGTCAGGTCGTACGATGCCTGCGCGGTCTTCAGCGTGTCCTCCGTGACCTTCAGCAGGTCATCGGTCGACAGCAGCGTCAGATATTGATCCGCGACCTGCGACACCAGCGAGATCTCGGACGCCTGTCGCGCGTACGACGTCGACAGGTATTGCGCGAGCGCCTGGTCCTTCAGGCTCTGCACGCGGCCGAACAGGTCGAGTTCCCATGACGCGGACAGCCCGACGTTGTAGGTCGTCGTGATGTTCCGGCCCGGCACGGCCGTCAGCGAATTCGGCAAACGCTGACGGTTGCCCGTACCCGTACCGTCGAGCGTCGGGAACAGCCCCGCACGCGTGATCTGGTACTGCGCACGCGCGGCCTCGATATTGAGCACCGACACGCGCAGGTCGCGGTTGTTTTTCAGCGCGATCTCGATCAGCCGCTGCAGGCGCGGATCGACGAAGAACTCGCGCCAGCCGATGGCAGTCGCCGCCTGGCCATTCGCGCTGCGCGCGCCGGCCGCGCCCGGCTGCGTCGCGTAGACGCCGCTGGCCGGGTACGCCTGCGCGACGGGTGCGTCGGGCCGCTTGTAATGCGGCGCCATCGTGCAGCCCGTGGCAAAGAGCGCGACTGCGATTGCAGTCAAAGCGTGTTTTTGCATCATCACTGTCCCTTGTTGCCTTCGTCGCCGTTGCCCGGCTTCTCTTCGTGGTGCGAGTGCTCCTGAGCCAGGCGCAGCGCCTCGTCGACGTCTTCCTTCTCGCCGCTGAAGATCGCGCGGATCTTCACGAAGAACATCGGGATCATGAAGATCGCGAGGAACGTCGCCGTGATCATCCCGCCGATCACGCCCGTACCGATCGCGTGCTGGCTGGCCGAACCCGCGCCGTTGCTGATCGCGAGCGGCATCACGCCGAGAATGAACGCGAGCGACGTCATCAGGATCGGACGCAGCCGCAGGCGCGCCGCTTCCAGCGCGGCCTCGATCGGCCCCATCTTCTCCGTCTGCTGCAGTTCGCGCGCGAACTCGACGATCAGGATCGCGTTCTTCGCGGACAGGCCCACGGTGGTCAGCAGGCCGACCTGGAAGAACACGTCGTTCTCGAGGCCGCGCATCGTGGCCGCGAGCAGCGCACCGATCACGCCGAGCGGCACGACCATGATCACCGAGAACGGGATCGACCAGCTTTCATACAGCGCCGCGAGACACAGGAACACGACGAGGATCGAGATCGCGTACAGGATCGGCGCCTGCGAACCGGACTGGATTTCCTGGAACGACAGGCCCGTCCACGAATAGCCGATACCGACCGGCAGCTTCTTCGCGAGCGTTTCCATCGCGGCCATCGCCTGACCGGTCGACTTGCCCGGTGCGGCCTGACCCTGGATTTCCATCGCCGACACACCGTTGTAGCGCTCGAGCTTCGGCGAACCGTACGTCCAGTGACCGGTCGCGAACGCGCTGAACGGCACCATCCCGCCCGACCCGTTGCGCACGTACCAGATGTTCATGTCTTCCGGCGTCATCCGGAACGGCGCATCGGCCTGCACGTACACCTTCTTGATCCGGCCGTCGGTGTCGAGGAAGTTGTTCACGTACTTCGACGCCCACGCGATCGAGAACGTCTGGTCGATCGCATCCGCCGTCACGCCGAGCGCATTCGCCTTCTCGCGGTCGATGTTCACCTTGTACTGCGGCGTATCGTTCAGGCCGTTCGGACGCACACCCTGCAGCGTCGGGTCCTTCGATGCCATCCCGAGCAGCTGGTTACGTGCGGCCATCAGCGCGTCGTGGCCGAGACCGGCGTTGTCCGTCAGCTCGAAGTCGAAGCCGGCAGCCGTACCGAGCTCAGGAATCGACGGCGGGTTGAACGGGATCACGAGCGCGTCCTTGTAGCTCCCGTAGCGCCCGAACATCCGGCCGATCAGCGCCTGCACCTTCTGGTTCGCATGCTGACGCTGCGAGTAGTCCTTCAGGCGGACGAACACGAGACCCGAGTTCTGGCCGCGACCCGCGAAGCTGAAGCCGTTGACCGTGAACGCCGATTCGACGATTTCCTTCTCGTCCTTCAGCAGGTAGTCGGAAATGTTCGCGAGCGTCTTCGCGGTCGTTTCCTGCGTCGAGCCCGACGGCGTCTGCACGATCACGAACATCAGGCCCTGATCTTCATCGGGCAGGAACGACTTCGGCAGGCGCACGAACAGCAGCCCGACCGCGACGATCACGACCAGATAGATGATGAGCCAGCGGCCCGAGCGCTTGATCACGTGGTGCACGCCGACGTGGTACTTGTCGCGGCTGTTGTTGAACGTGCGGTTGAACCAGCCGAAGAAACCCTTCTTCTCTTCGTGATGCCCTTGCGGGATCGGCTTGAGGATCGTCGCGCACAGCGCCGGCGTCAGAATCAACGCGACCAGCACCGACAGCACCATCGCCGACACGATCGTCAGCGAGAACTGACGATAGATCGCGCCGACCGAGCCGCCGGAGAACGCCACCGGCACGAACACCGCCGACAGCACGAGCGCCACGCCGACGAGTGCGCCGGTGATCTGGCCCATCGCCTTGCGGGTCGCTTCCTTCGGTGACAGCCCCTCTTCCGCCATCACGCGCTCGACGTTCTCGACCACCACGATCGCATCGTCGACCAGCAGGCCGATCGCGAGCACGAGGCCGAACATCGACAGCGTGTTGATCGAGAAGCCGACCATCGACATGATCGCGAACGTACCGAGCAGCACGACCGGCACCGCGATCGTCGGGATGATCGTCGCCCGCAGGTTCTGCAGGAACAGATACATCACGAGGAACACGAGCACGATACCTTCGAGCAGCGTCTTGACCACTTCCTCGATCGACAGCTTCACGAACGGCGTCGTGTCGTACGGATACTTCACGACGAGGCCGTGCGGGAAGAACGGTGCGAGCTCGTCGATCTTCGCGCGCACGGCCTTCGCGGTCGCGAGCGCGTTCGCGTTGGTCGCGAGCTGGATACCGAGTGCCGCGGTCGGCTGACCGTTGTACTTCGTGTCGAAGTTGTAGTTTTCGCCGCCGAGGCCGATCTGCGCGACGTCCTTCAGGCGCACCTGCGAGCCGTCCTGGTTGACCTTCAGCAGGATGTTGCCGAACTGCTCGGGCGTCTGCAGCAGCGTCGATTCGGTGATCGTCGCCTGCAGCACGGTGCCCGGCGTGGCCGGCGTGCCGCCGATCTGGCCGCCCGCGATCTGCACGTTCTGCGCGGTGATCGCCGAACTGACGTCGACCGGCGTGAGGCCGTAGTTGGTCAGGCGGTTCGGGTCGAGCCAGATCCGCATCGCGTACTGCGAGCCGAACAGCGTGACGGTACCGACGCCGTTCAGCCGGCTGATCGGATCCTTCACGTGCGACGCCACGAAGTTCGCGAGGTCGTACTTGTTCATGCTGCCGTCTTCGGAGTTGAAGGCGAGCACCAGCAGGAAGCTGCTGCTCGACTTCGTGACCGACAGACCGAGCTGCTGCACGACCTGCGGCAGAACCGGCGTCGCGAGCGACAGCTTGTTCTGCACCTGAACCTGCGCGATGTCGGCGTTGGTGCCCGGCGCGAAGGTCAGCGTGATCGTTGCGTTGCCCGAGTCGTCACTCGTCGACGACATGTACAGGAAGTTGTCGAGACCGCTCATCTGCTGCTCGATCACCTGCGTCACCGTGTCTTCCACCGTCTTCGCGGAAGCGCCCGGGTAGTTCGCGGTGATCTGGATCGATGGCGGCGCGATCGTCGGATACTGCGAGATCGGCAGCGTGAAGATCGCCGCAACCCCGGCCAGCATCAGGATGATGGCGATCACCCACGCAAAGATCGGGCGATCGATAAAAAACTTTGCCATGAAACAGGCTCCCTGTTATTTCGCGCTCGAAGCAGCGGCAGCACTCGCCGGCGCGGCGCCCGATGCGGCGGCACCGGAAGCGGCAGCGGCGCCGGACCCGGCAGCGGCCGGCGCGGCGGGGGCAGCAGCGCCCGAAGCGGCATCGGCCGCCGGGGCGAGCTGCGCGGGGACCGTCTTCACGGTCGCGCCCGGGCGCACCTTGTCGACGCCTTGCACGATCACGTGATCGCCCGCCTGCAGACCGCCTTCGACGACCCAGTTCTGGCCTTGCATGCCGGTGGTCTTCAGCGGACGCGGCTCGACCTTGTTGCTGGCGTTCACCACCATCGCGATCGCCTGGCCCTTCTGGTCGTGCGTGACGCCGATCTGCGGCACCAGGAACGCGTTCTCGTTCACGCCTTCCTCGATCCGTGCACGCACGAACATGCCCGGCAGCAGCACGCGATTCGGGTTCGGGAACACCGCGCGGATCGTCACCGAGCCGGTGGTCTGGTCGACCGTCACGTCCGAGAACTGCAGCTTGCCCGGCTCCGAATAGGTCTTGCCGTCTTCGAGAATCAACGACACCTTCGCCGCGCCCGGGCCGGTCGTCTTCAGACGACCGCTCTGCACGTCCTGCCGCAGCTTCAGCCCTTCGAGGCTCGACTGCGTGAGGTCGACGTACACCGGATCGAGCTGCTGCACGGTCGACATCAGCGTCGCCTGGCTCGCCTGCACGTAGGCGCCCGGCGTCACTTGCGAGATGCCGACGCGGCCGGTGATCGGCGACACGACATCCGTGTAGCCGAGGTTGATCTGCGCGGTGTCGACCGCCGCCTTGCCGGCCGCGACGTCCGCCGCGGCCTGCCCTTGCGTGGCGACCGCGTTGTCGTAGTCCTGCTTGCTGACCGCGTTCGCGGCGACCAGCACCTTGTAGCGCGCGACCAGCGCGTTCTGCGTGACGAGGTTCGCCTGCGCCTTCGCGAGCGTCGCCTTCGCGCTGTTCAGGGCCGCGATGTACGGCGCCGGATCGATCTTGTAGAGACGCTGGCCGGCCTTGACGTCGGTGCCCTCGGTGAATTCACGACGCAGCACGATGCCGTCGACCCGCGCGCGCACCTGCGCGACGAGGAATGCACTGGTGCGGCCCGGCAGGTCGGTGAAGACCGGTACGGATTGCGGCTGGACGGTGACGACGCCGACTTCCGGCGTTTGCGGCGGCGGTGCCGATTCTTTTTTCCCGCACGCGGCCAGGAAAACGGCGGCCGTCGCGACAGTGATTAAGCGGTATGGAACCCGTTCGACGCGCATGGAGCGACCTCTGTGTATAACCAATGGAATAAGTGCCACGCCCGACCGGAGCGCAACACGGATGCGCCTCGCGGCGCAGATCGAACACCTGAATTACTGGACTGCCAGATACAGCACGTCGGCACGAGACCTCCGTGCCGACGGGGATGCCGCGAACTGCGGACTGGTACTAGGGCGGGAATCAGCAGAGTGGGATATTAACTGATTGCCACTTGGGTCATTCGATCGTAGGGTGGTATTGTATATACATTCACGAATGTATGTAAAAAGCCCGTTTGTACTCCGCCCGCTGTCCAGTCTTACAGATTGTTACCAGCAGCAAGCATAGCCCGTCTGCGTGACGGCGACGAGGGGTTGCGGACCCTATATTCACCTACGATCGATCCAATCAGGCCTGCACATGGTCAGACGTACCAAGGAGGAGGCGCTCGAGACGCGCAATCGCATTCTCGACGCCGCCGAACACGTGTTCTTCGAGAAAGGCGTGTCGCACACGTCGCTCGCGGACATCGCGCAGCACGCCGGCGTGACGCGCGGCGCGATCTACTGGCATTTCGCGAACAAGAGCGAACTGTTCGATGCGATGTTCGACCGCGTGTTCCTGCCGATCGACGAGTTGAAACGGATGCCGCTCGACGCGCCGGGCGGCAATCCGCTGGAGAAGGTGCGCCAGATCCTGATCTGGTGCCTGCTCGGCGTGCAGCGCGACCCGCAGCTGCGCCGCGTGTTCAGCATCCTGTTCATGAAGTGCGAGTACGTCGCGGACATGGAGCCGCTGCTGCAGCGCAACCGCGCGGGGATGAGCGAGGCGCTGCACATGATCGACGCCGATCTCGCGGTGGCCGTGGGGCTCAAGCTGCTGCCCGAGCGGCTCGACACGTGGCGCGCGACGCTGATGCTGCACACGCTGGTCAGCGGCTTCGTGCGCGACATGCTGATGCTGCCCGACGAGATCGACGCCGAGCAGCATGCGGAAAAGCTCGTCGACGGCTGTTTCGACATGCTGCGCTACAGCCCGGCGATGCTGAAGGACCGCGACTGACGGCACGGCGCATCGCGCGCCGCGTCGCCGTGCCGGGTCAGGCCGCCTTCGCGCGCCGCGCGCGGGCCCGCCGGTTCGACGCGGCGACCGAATCGCGCGCCGGCATCGGTGCGCCGGCGAGCCCCGCGATCCACGCGTCGGTCGACATCACCGCCGCGAAATTCGACTGGAACACCACCGCGTACGTGCGGTGAATCTCTTCGGCGCTCACCGCCCCCGCTTCGTTCTCGTAAGGCAGCGCGCCCGTCGCGTCGTTCAGGTATTCGACCTTCAGCCCCGCATGCGCCGCGTGATAGACCGTCGACGCATTGCAGTTGTGCGTCATGTAGCCGGTCACCGCGAGCGTGTCGATTCCGTGCGCGTCGAGCCACGCGGCGAGATCGGTGCCGGCGAACGAGCTCGCTTGCGCCTTCTCGATCAGGTGCGCGTACGGGCGGCTGGTGACCACCGTGTGCAGCGCGACGCCGTCGGTACCGGGCGCGAAGATCGGCGCACCGGCCGGCGCGACGTGCTGAACCACGATCACCGGCACGCCGGCCGCGTGCGCGGCGTCGATCGCCCGACCGATGTTCGCGAGCGACACGTCGAGCGGCGGATATTCGATCGGCAGGTTGCCCGTCACGTATTCGTTCTGCACGTCGATCACGATCAGTGCGCGGCGGGCAGCGGGACGGGAAGCGGATTGCGGGACGGGGGGCGACGCGGCGGCAAGCATGGCGGACTCCTGGTCGGGAGGCGCTGCCCCGCCCCGGAGCAGGGCGGCCAGCAGTGCGATGGGATGCATTGTCGGGCCGCAGCGCGTATGCCGATAGTGGCCCGATAGCCATTCTTCGATAAAATCGGGCCATCGCCTTTCCGGAATCCGCCATGCTCGCCGCCGCGTCGCCCGCCCCGTCCGTTCCGACCATCGTCGCCGTGATCGCGTACGACGGCATCAGTCCGTTCCACCTGTCCGTGCCATCGGTCGTGTTCGGCAAGGAACGTGATGCGGCCGCGTCGCCCGCGTTCGAGTTCCGCGTCTGCTCGGCCGAGCGCGGCCCGCTCGCGACGACGGGCGGCTTCACGATCACCGCACCGTACCGGCTCGACGCGCTCGACGACGCGGACATCGTCATCGTGCCGTCCTGGCGCGACCCGGACGAAGCGCCGCCCGACGCGCTGCTCGATGCGGTCCGCGCGGTCGCCGCGCGCGGCGCGGAGCTCGTGGGCCTGTGCCTCGGTGCCTACGTGCTCGCCGCGGCCGGCCTGCTCGACGGCCGTCCGGCCACCACGCACTGGGCGTGGGCCGACGATTTCGCCCAACGCTTTCCGCGCGTGAAACTCGATCCCGACGTGCTCTACGTGGACGACGGCAACCTGATGACGTCGGCCGGCACGGCCGCCGGCCTCGACTGCTGCCTGCACGTCGTGCGGCGGCGCTTCGGCTCGGACGCCGCGAACCGGATCGCGCGCCGCCTCGTGATCCCGCCGCACCGCCAGGGCGGACAGGCCCAATACGTACCGCAGCCGGTCGCCGCGCACCCGCGCGATGCACGGCTCGCGGGCCTGCTCGACTGGGTGCGCGCGCATCTCGACGCCGCGCACAGCGTCGATTCGCTCGCCGAACGCGTGCTGATGAGCCGCCGCACGTTCACGCGCCACTTCCGCCAGGCGACGGGCACGACCGTCACCGCGTGGCTGCAGGCCGAACGGCTTGCGCGTGCGCAGCATCTGCTCGAAACCACCGGGCAGTCGATCGACGCGATCGCGCAGGCGGCCGGCTACGGCTCGAGCGTGTCGCTGCGCCAGCATTTCGCGGGCGCGCTCGGCACGTCGCCGTCTGCGTATCGAAGGGAATTTCGCGGCGCCGGAGCCCGTGCCGACGCGGGACAGTGACGCCGGCCGCTCGCGTGGCGGGCAGGCCTCGAAGCGGAACCGGGCAGCCGCTCAGCCGCCGTTGATCCAGCGCGCCGCGTAAAGCAGCAACGCGACGAACACGATCATCGCCGCCCAGGCCCATACGGGCACGGTGCCCGAATCGCGATGCGGAAGCGCGCTCGCCGCCCGCCCGCTCAGCGCGCCGCCGAGGTGCGGCGGCAGCGAACGCTTCGTCGCGGCCACCAGCGACGCCGGCCGCAGGAAGACATGCTGGCGGCGCTGCGCCGGGGGGCGCGCGCGATTCGGCGCGAGACCGTGCTTCGCCTGCACGACCGCGCAGAACTCGCGAAAGAACGTGTCGGTCCATTCGCGCAGCGCATTGTCGATCTGCCGCGCCGGCAACTCCGCGAGCGGCCCGCTCGCCGTCGCCCAGACCACGTATTCGATCCGCGTGGCGTTCGCATCGTCATCCGGCGTCAGCACCAGTTCGACCTGGCCGCGCAGCGCGCCGAGGCCGTCGGCCCGCGCCTTGAAGTTGAGCACCCGGCGCGGCCGACCTTCGGCGTCGCCCTGCTCGGCGGCCGCATGCGCGCGCACGTCGTAGCGGGCGCGCAGCGGGCCGAGCGGCACCGTGATCGTCAGCGCGAACTCGCCGTGCGCGAGTTTCACGAACGATTCGCAATGGTCGAAGCTCGCCCGCAGCAGCGCGAGATCCTCCAGCGCATCCCGCACGACAGGCGGCGCGAGCGGTACGCGTAACGTGTCGTTCAGTTCCATGACGCCTCCCCGATGAACGCGCGCCGCATCAGGACGTCTCGACGAGACTGTCGACCCGTGCGACATCGAAGGCGACGTAGTGCGCGAGCACGGCCGCCGCCTCCTTCGGTTCTTCGTAACTCCATGCGGCGTTCTCGATCACGCCGTCTTCCGTCTGCAAGTCGAAATGCACGGCTTGCCCCCTGAACGGGCAGGCCGACGTGACGCCCGATTTCACGAGCCGGCGCATGTTGACGTCGCCGCGCGGCAGGTAATGAATGTCCGGGAGCCCCGCCTCGCGCACGGTCAGCGCGCCGTGCGAATCGGCATAGGTGATGCCGCGATGAATCACGCGCACGCGATGACGGTTCGGCACGATTTCGAGTCGGGGGTCGGCTGCATCGGACATCGTTTCTCCTTCGGGCGGCGTCAGGCCGGGGGCAGGAAACGAAAAAGCCACGGCACGCATGCCGTGGCTTTCATTATGGGCGAAACTTCGTCCGATTGCGCGACCGGGAGCCCGGCCGCGCGCGACGGGCTACTGCGCACTCCACTGGAACGCGGCTTTCGCGCCGCCCTTCGCGCCGACCGTGACGGCGCGCGATTCGTCGCTGCCCTGGTACGACGCGTGCACCGTATAGCGCCCCGGCGGCACCTTCACGAGCATGTACGGCCCGCGCGTGTCGGTTTTCAGCACTTCGGCGCCCTTGCCGTCGACGATCCGGACATGGACATCGGCCAGGAACTCGCCGCCCTTGCCGGTGAAGCGCAGCGCCAGCGGCCACTGCGACTCGTTGCGCTGGAACGCCGTCGATTCGTCCTGCCCGACACCGCCGGACACGAAGGTGACATCGCCTTGCTGGCGCGCGGCGGGCAAGCCGTCCGACTGCGCGTACGCGCCGGTCGCACCGGCTGCGAGGCCGGCGGTCAGCGCCGCGGCGACGGCAAATCGGGACACGTTGCGTAGATATTGCATGGCTCTCTCCTTGGGGTCGGAACACATACGGGGCGCGGCGTCACGCGATCGATCGAGCGGCGGCGGCGCCCGCCACGGCCGGCCGGGCCGGCCGTCGGCCGTGGCCGGTCAGCTCAGGTCGACCGGCACGAAGATCTGTGCATTATCGCGCTGGATCAACAGAGCAAGACTGTTGCCCGCGCCCTTCACCGCGTCGCGCAACTGCTCGGGGCTCGTGACCGGACGGCCGTTCACCGCGAGGATCACGTCGCCGGGCTGGATGCCCGCGTTGGCGGCCGGCCCGCCGGCCTGCTGCACGATCAGCCCGTGCGACAGGTTGTCGGCGCTGCGTTCCTGCGGCGACAGCGGCCGCACGGCGACACCCAGGCGGCCCTGTTCGACCGGCCCGCCGTCGTTCGATGCGAGCTTCGCGTCGGCCATCGCGCCGAGCGTCACGGTGATCGACTTCTTCGACTTGTCGCGCCAGATCTGCAGGTCGGCCTTCGAACCCGGCTTCAGGTTCGCGATCTGCGCGGGCAGCGACGTCGAATCGGCGACCGGCGAACCGTTGACCGACAGGATCACGTCGCCCGGCTGCAGGCCGGCCTTCGCGGCCGGACCGTTGGCGTCGACCGAACTGACGAGCGCGCCGTCCGGCTTCTGCAGCCCGAACGAGCTCGCGAGCGTCTGGTTCAGCCCCTGCACGGCCACGCCGAGCCGGCCGCGGCTCACGTGGCCCGTCTTCACGAGCTCGTCCTTCACCTTGATCGCCTCGTTGATCGGGATCGCGAACGACAGGCCCTGGAAGCCGCCCGTCTGCGAGTAGATCATCGAGTTGATGCCGATCACCTCGCCCTGCAGGTTGAACAGCGGGCCGCCCGAGTTGCCGGGGTTCACCGGCACGTCGGTCTGGATGAACGGCGTGTAGTTCTCGTCCGGCAGCGCGCGCGACTTCGCGCTGATGATGCCCGACGTGACCGTGTTGTCGAAGCCGTACGGCGAGCCGATCGCGACGACCCACTGACCGACCTTGCTCTGCGCCGGATCGCCGATCTTCACGGTCGGCAGCCCGCTCGCGTCGATCTTCAGCACGGCGACGTCGGACTGCTTGTCGGAGCCGACGACCTTCGCCTTGTATTCGCGCTTGTCGGTCAGCTTGACCGTGACGACGTTCGCGCCGTCGATCACGTGCGCATTGGTGAGGATGTACCCGTCGGAACTGACGATGAAGCCCGACCCGAGGCTGGCACTCGGCTGGTCGTCCGGCTGCGCGTCGCCGCCCATGCCCGGCACCTGGCCGTAGAAGTGCTTGAAGAACTGGTAGAACGGGTCACTCGGATCGATCGGCAGTTGCGGCTGCGGCGCGCGCCGCGCCACCTGCTTCACGACATGCTTCGCGCTGATGTTCACGACCGCCGGGCCGTAGGTCTCGACGAGCCCGGAGAAATCGGGAATGCCGGTCTTGGCGGCAGCTTCGGCCGGCATCAATGCGGCCGCCTGCGCGGGCGTGATGATCTGCGGATCGGCGCGGCGGGTGCCGGCGAAATAGCCGGCCGACAGGGCGGCCGCCACGGCGACCGCGACGGCGCCGCGCGCAAGGAATCGGGTGTTCATCGTAGGACCTCCTCTTTGTTAGGACGCAGCGTAACGACCCTGACTTAAAGGAGGCTTAATCAGCCTTAAGCGGGGCTTAAGCGGCTGCCCGCGCCGCCCCTTCAGACGGTTTCGGACGGCTGCGAAGCCGGGGCCGGCATCTCGGCATCGCGGAACACGACGCTGACGAGCAGGCCGCCCGCGGCCGCATCGCCGAGCGACACCGTCGCGCCCTGCTGCGCCGCCA
The DNA here is from genome assembly GCF_003253915.1 of Burkholderia sp. 28_3. NCBI lineage: Bacteria > Pseudomonadati > Pseudomonadota > Betaproteobacteria > Burkholderiales > Burkholderiaceae > Burkholderia > Burkholderia sp. 28_3. The sequence continues at coordinate 246,089 of NZ_QKZF01000009.1, read as the reverse complement.
CGCGCTTGACGATCGCGAGCCCGAGCCCGCTGCCCGACACGTCGGTGCGTGCCCGTGCCGTGCTGTCGCGATAGAAGCGGTCGAACACGCGCTCGCGCTCGTCGGCCGGAATGCCCGGCCCGCTGTCGCCGATCTGCACGCAGGCGCGGCCGGCCGCGTCGCGCGTCAGCGATACGTCGATGCGGCCGCCGTCCGGCGTGTATTTCACCGCGTTGTCGAGCAGGTTGCCGAACATCACGCGCAGCGCGCCGACGTCCGCGACGACGCTCGCCGCGCGCGTTTCCTCGAAGCCGAGATCGATGTCGCGCCGCTGCGCGAGCGGCGCATGCGCGGCCACGCATTCGGCGAGCAGCGCCTGCAGGTCGACCGGCTCGCGCATCGTCGCGCCGTCCGGCTCGGCGCGCGCGAGCGCGAGCAGTTGCTCGGTGAGCCGCGTCGCGCGCGACACGCCGTCCTGGAGATCCGAGATCGCCTCGCGGCGCGACGCATCGTCCTTCGCGCGCGCGACGAGCTGCGCCTGGATCTGCACGGCCGCGAGCGGCGTGCGCAATTCGTGCGCGGCGTCGGCGACGAACGCCTTCTGCGTGTCGAGCGCCGCCGACAGTCGCGCGAGCAGCCCGTTCAGCGCCCGCACGAGCGGCTGCACCTCGAGCGGCAGGCGCGCGTCGGGCAGCGGATCGAGCGCTTCCGGCCGGCGCGCCTCGACCGCGCGCGTCACGCGGCCGAGCGGCGCGAGCCCGCGCCCGACGATCCCCCACGCGGCCGCGCCGAGGAACGGCAGCAGCACGATCAGCGGCCACAGCGTGCGCAGCGCGACGTTCGCCGCGAGCCGGTTGCGCACCGATAGCGGCTGCGCGAGCTGCACGACGTTGTCGCCGACGATCGCGCCGTACACGCGCCATTCGCCGCGATCGGTGCGTTCGGTCGAGAAGCCGAGTTCCGCGCGCGGCGCGATCGGCGCACGCGGATGCGAGAAGTACATCAGCACGCCGTTGCGATTCCAGATCTGGATCACGATGCCTTCGTCGCCGTTGGTGCGCGAGCCGAACACCTGCGAGAACGGCTCCGACGGCAGCGCCGCGGCGATTTCCTGCAACTGGTAGTCGAACAGCTCGTTCGCCTCGGCGAGCGCCTGCCGGTAGATGAGCCAACCCGCGGCGCCCACGCCCGCGACGACGATCGCGAGCAGCCAGATCAGCAGTTGATGACGAATCGACCGCACGCGTCAGCTTTCCTTGACGACCATGTAGCCGAGCCCGCGCACGTTGCGGATCAGGTCCGAACCGAGCTTCTTGCGCAGCGCGTGGATGTAGACCTCGACCGTGTTGCTGCCGATCTCCTCGCCCCAGCCGTACATCTTCTCCTCGAGCTGGCTCTTCGACAGCACTGCGCCCGGCCGCGCGAGCAACGCCTCGAGCAGCGCGAACTCGCGCGCGGACAGCGCAACGGGCGCGCCGTCGAGCGTCACCTGGTGCGACGCGGGATCGAGCGTCAGCGCGCCGTGGCGGATCAGCGAATCGCTGCGCCCCGCTTGACGGCGGATCAGCGCGCGCATCCGTGCGCCCAGCTCGTCGAGATCGAACGGCTTGACGAGGTAATCGTCGGCGCCCGCGTCGAGCCCCTTCACGCGATCGGCGACGGCGTCGCGCGCGGTGACGATCAGCACCGGCAGCGCGAGCCCGCGCCCGCGCAGCGTGCGCAGCACGTCGATGCCGTCGCGCTTCGGCAGGCCGAGATCGAGCAGCAGCAGATCGTACGTCTCGCCGCCGAGCGCCGTCAGCGCGGCGTCGCCGTCCTGCACCCAGTCGACCGCAAAGCCGTCCGAGCGCAGCGCCTTGCGCACGCCCTCGGCAATCATTCGATCATCTTCGACAAGCAGAATCCGCATCGGGCCACGCATCCATGGGACGAGTCAAACACGGCGACCATTGTAGCGCCGCGAATCGGGTGCGCGGCACCGTGCAATGCAACAGTAAGGCGGATTGCAAGGGGCCTGCCCCGACTTGTCTCTACAATGTGCGCTTCGGCGCCCCCGCGCGTCCTGCCCGAGCCCCCTGCTTTTCCCGTATTCGCCCATGCCGATTTCCGATCTTTCCGCCCGGTTCGTCCCCCGCGCCCGCGTCTGCCTGCGCGCGGCCGCCGTCGTCGCCACCTGCACGGCCCTCGCGTTCGCGCCGACCGCCCAGGCCCGCAAGAAATCCCACAAGGAAGCGCGCAAGACCGCCGTCGTGTCGCCGGCCGCACGCGCGGCCGGCCTGCCGGCCTCCGTGCTCGTCGCGTTGCAGCGTGCGAAGGTGCCGGCGTCGGCGATGAGCGTGGTGGTCGAGCGCGTCGGCGATCCGCAGCCGCTGATCGCGTGGAATGCGAGCCGGCCGATGCTGCCGGCCTCGACGATGAAGCTCGTGACGACCTTCTCGGGCCTGTCGATCCTCGGCCCCGACTACCGCTGGCGCACCACCGCGTACACGGACGGCACGGTCGACCCGGACGGCACGCTGCAGGGCAACCTGTACATCAAGGGCACCGGCGATCCGAAGCTCGTGCCCGAGGAGCTGATCGACCTCGTCGACAAGCTGCGCAAGGCCGGCGTCAAGCGCGTGGCCGGCGGCCTCGTGCTCGACAAGAGTTATTTCGCGGCGTCGACGCGCGACCTGCCGTCGTTCGACGACGATGCCAGCGCGCCGTACAACGTCGGCCCCGATCCGCTGCTGTACGCGTTCAAGGCCGTGTCGTTCACGGTCACGCCGGGCGACGACGGCAAGGTCGCCGTCGACGTGTTGCCGCCGCTCGCGGACTTGTCGATCGACAACCAGCTCGTCGAAGGTTCGGGCTCGTGCAGCGCGGCCGCCGCGGCCGCGCGCCCGACGCTGACGGCCGGCGGCGGAATCATGACGGCGTCGTTCGCCGGCGACTACCCGCTGCGCTGCGGCGCGCACACGACCAACCTCGCGATCCTCGATCACACGACCTTCTTCGCGCGCGGCTTCCTCGCGCTGTGGCAGCAGGACGGCGGCACGATCGCCGGGCCCGTGAGCGAAGGCAAGGTGCCGACCACCGCGCGGCCGCTCGCCGTGCATCACAGCCCGGTGCTCGGCAGCATCGTCTACGACATCAACAAGTTCAGCAACAACGTGATGGCGCGCAACCTGTTCCTGACGATCGGCGCGGTCAGCGGCAAGCCGCCCGCGACGCCCGAGCAGTCGAGCCGCGCGATCCAGGCATTCCTGCAGAAGAACGGCATTGCGATGCCCGACCTCGTGCTCGAGAACGGCTCGGGGCTGTCGCGCGAAGAGCACGTGAGCGCGCTGTCGCTCGCCGCGCTGCTGCAGGCCGCGAACGCGAGCCCGGTCGCGCAGGCGTTCATCGATTCGCTGCCGATCGCGGGCATCGACGGCACGATGAAGAACCGCCTCACCAACGCGGGCGTGCTCGGCAACGCGCACATCAAGACCGGCACGCTGCGCGACGTGCGCGCGATCGCCGGCTACGTGGCCGGCGCGGACGGCCAGAGCTACATCGTCGTCAGCTTCATCAACAACGATCACGCGGAAGCCGCGCGCGCCGCGCACGACACGCTGCTCGAATGGATCTACGCGGGCGCGCACTGACGATGCGCGCACCGCGCGGCGGGCCGTCGTGACACGGCGGCCCGTGCGGCCCCGCAGTACGTCACCCGCGAAATTTCGCGCCGCGCGGTTTGAAACGCGCGCCGCCACCGTCGCGCGGCGCCTCGCGCGCTCGCCCCATCCTCAAAACGGGGCCACACCGCCCGGCCCCGTGCAGTACGGATTCCGTAGAAACCCTGTCCTCAGAGGGAACCCTCTACGCTGCCCCCTCGCCTAGCGCGTAGCGATTGCGTAGGCTGTTGGCCTGACGATATCTACAACGGGCCACACGCCCGGCCTGATGGCTTGCAGGGGAACGAAGGAGACACACGCCCATGCGATTCGACGTCGAATTGCTTCTGCTCGCGCTGGCGCCCGTCTTCCTGCTCTGCATCGCGTGGGAGGCCTGGCACCTCGCCCGCACCCGTGCGCAGGACCGTATCTATGCGTGGCGCGACACGCTGTGCAACGCGGCGCTCGCGCTGATGCACCAGGGCGCCGACAAGATCGCGTGGCTGTTCGTGATTCCTGTCTATGCGTACTGCTACCGGCACTATCGCGTCTACACGTGGCACGACGGCTGGCTGTCGTTCGCCGTGCTGTTCGTCGCGCAGGACTTCCTCTACTACGTGTTCCATCGCGCGAGCCATCGCGTGCGCTGGCTGTGGGCCGCGCACGTCGTGCACCACTCGTCCGAGCGAATGAATTTCTCGACCGCGTTCCGCCAGAGCCTGATGTACCCAGTCGCGGGCATGTGGCTGTTCTGGCTGCCGCTCGCGTTCGCCGGCTTTCCGCCGCAACAGGTCGTCGGCGTCGTGCTGATCAACCTCGCGTTCCAGTTCTTCGTGCACACGCAGGCGATCGGCAAGCTCGGCTGGCTCGAATACGTGCTCAACACGCCGTCGATCCACCGCGCGCACCATGCGCGCAACGCGCGCTACATCGACCGCAATTACGCAGGCGTCCTGGTGATCTGGGATCGCCTGTTCGGCAGCTATGTCGAGGAAACGCCCGACGATCCGCCGCAGTACGGCATCGTCGAGCGGCTCGGCTCGAACAACCCGCTCGTCGCGACGTTTCACGAGTGGGTGTCGATGGCGTCCGACGCGTTGCGCGTCGGCGGATGGCGCAACAAGCTGCGCGCGATTTTCGGCCCGCCCGAATGGGCGAGCGCTTATCATGCGCAGATTGCCGAGGCCGCGAACCAGGATCCGCGCACCGTGCCGCTGGCGGCTGCGCGCGATCGATAAACCGTTTCAGCCAACGGCCGCCGCGCAGCCCGGAACCGAGCAGGCGCGCGGCAGATGAGCAACACATCAGGCCATATCTACGAGGAGATCGAACGATGCAGACACAACAACACGCACCTTCCCGCACCCGGCAGCGCATGCTGCGCACCGCGCAGGTCGCGATCGCCGGCGCCGCGCTCGCGCTGCTCGCCGCATGCGGCGGCGGTGACGACAACAACAATAGCAGTGCATCGAACACGCCGCCGTCGGGCGTGAAGATGCAGATCGTGTCGTTCGGCGACAGCCTGTCCGACGTCGGCACCTACTCGCAGATCAAGCTCGGCTTCGGCGGCGGCCGCTTCACGACCAACCCGGGCCAGGTATGGACGCAGAACGTCGCGCAGTACTACGGCGACACGCTGCAGCCCGCCAACCAGGGCGGCTTCGGCATCCCGCTGCAGGCCACCGGCGGCCTCGGCTACGCGCAGGGCGGCTCGCGCGTGACGCTGCAGCCGGGCATCGGCCATGCGGACGCCAGCGTGCCGAATCCCGACTACGCGCAGGCGACGACCACGCCGATCGCCGACCAGGTCAAGCAGTACCTGTCGCAATACGGCAGCTTCAACGCCGGCCAGATCGTGCTGATCAACGGCGGTGCGAACGACATCTTCTACCAGGCCCAGGTCGCGCAGGCGCAAGGCAACACGCCGGCCGCGCAGCTCGCGGCGGCGCAGGCGATCGGCCTGGCCGCGCAGCAGCTCGGCGGGATCGTCCAGCAGATCGTCGCGGCCGGCGCGACCCACGTGTTCGTCGCGAACGTGCCGGACATCGGCGGCACGCCGCTCGCGCTGCAAGGCGGCACGCAGGCCGCGTTCACGCAACTGTCCGGGCTGTTCAACAAGACGCTCGTCGGTACGCTCGCCGCGCTGAAGGTCGACCCGACGAAATACGCGGTGGTCGATTCGTTCACGTGGCAGGACGGCATCGCGGCCAACTACCAGTCGAACGGTTTCAGCGTGTCGAACACCGACACCGCCTGCAACCTGAAGGCGATGGTCCAGGCCGCCACGCAGTACGGCGTCGCGAACGCGACCGCGTTCGGCTCGTCGCTGTTCTGCTCGCCGCAGACCTACACGGTCGCGAACGCGGACCAGACCTACATGTTCGCCGACACGGTCCACCCGACGACGCGCCTGCATGCGCTGTTCGCGCAGTACGTCGAACAGCAGATCGCGAAGTCCGGCGTCGGCAAGTAAGCCGCCCACTACGCGCCCAAACCAAAACGCCTGACCGGTTCGCGCCGGTCAGGCGTTTTTTGTTTGCGTGGACGGATGCGCGTGGCTGCGTCAGTCGCGCGCTTCGAACGCCGCGGCCGCGCGGCCGAGGCGATCGTTGACCGCGATCCATTCGACGGTCTCGGGCAGCTTCTCGACGAGAATGCGCGCGACCTGCGCCCGGTCGAGCGCGCGCAGCATTCCGTACAGGTCGCGCGCATAGGCTTGCGGATCTTCCGGCGCCGCGACGAAGTGCACGCCGTCAGCCTGCGCCCAGCGTCCCGCACGCGACGCGCGGGCGACGAGCGCGATGCGTTCGCCGTCGGTTTGCGCGGCCGCGAGCAGCGGCTCGAGCGCGTCGAACGGCAGCAGCGCGAGCGGCGTGCGCGGCGCGTAATGCGCTTTCAGCGTGCCCGACGCGCGTGGGGCCGTCGCATCGCTGCCGTCCGGCAGCTTCGGGGCGCGGCCGAGCACGTCGGCGATCTGTTGCGGCGTCACGTGCCCCGGGCGCAGCAGCGCCGGGAAACCACGCGACAGGTCGAGAATCGTCGACTCGATGCCGACTTCGGATGCGCCGCCGTCGAGCACGTGCACGGTATCGCCGAATTCGTCGCGCACGTGTTGCGCGGTCGTCGGGCTCACGTGGCCGAACCGGTTCGCGGACGGCGCAGCCACGCCGCCGTGGCCGCCGCGCCGCGCGCTGAACGCGGCCAGCAGCGCCTGCGCGACCGGATGCGACGGGCAGCGCAGCCCGACCGAATCCTGCCCGCCGCTCACGGCATCCGGAATGCGCGCGTGGCGCTTCAGGATCAGCGTCAGCGGGCCCGGCCAGAACGCGTCGATCAGCGCGTGCGCGTCGGCCGGCAAGTCGTCGGCCCAGTAACCGGGATCGCCGCCCGGCGGCAGATGCACGATCACCGGATGGTTCGCGGGCCGCCCCTTCGCCGCGTAGATGCGTGCGACGGCCTCGGGGTTCGCCGCATCGCCGCCGAGCCCGTAGACGGTTTCGGTCGGAAACGCGACGAGCTGGCCCGCGTCGAGCAACGCGGCAGCCGCGTCGATCTGCGCGGGCGTCACGTGCTTCGGGAGATCGCTGGACATCGGCCGGCGCCTCAGTCGAGCGGCACGCGCAGCAGTTGCGCGCACGCGGTGGCGGCGGCGACGGCTTCGTCGCGCGTCTCGGCCGTGAAGTTCACGTGGCCCATCTTGCGGCCGACGCGCGCTTCTTCCTTGCCGTACAGGTGCAGGTGGGCGGCCGGCATCGCGGCGACCGTGTCCCACGGCGGCGTGACGGCATCGGCCGCCGCACCGTTGGGGAACCACACGTCGCCGAGAATGTTCAGCATCGCGGCCGGCGAATGCTGGCGCGGGTTGCCGAGCGGCATGCGCGTCATCGCGCGCACCTGCTGCTCGAACTGGCTCGTTGCGCACGCATCGACCGTATAGTGGCCGGAGTTGTGCGGGCGCGGCGCCATTTCGTTCGCGACGAACGAACCGTCCTCCAGCACGAAGAATTCGACGCACAGCACGCCGACGTAGCCGAGCGTATCGGCGATCCGGATCGCCGCCTGCTGCGCTTCCTCGACGCGGGCCGCATCGGCGGCCGGCGCCGGCACGACCGTCAGCGCGAGGATGCCGTTGTGATGCACGTTCTGCGCGAGCGGGAAGGCGGCCGAACGGCCGTCCGCGCCGCGCGCGATCAACGCCGACACTTCGTATTTCAGCGGCAGGCGCTTCTCCAGCACGCACGGCACGCCGCCGAGCGCGGCATGCGCGTCGCGCGCTTCCTGCGCGGTGGCGACCCGCACCTGGCCCTTGCCGTCGTACCCGAGGCGGGCCGTCTTCAGGATGCCCGGCAGCACCGCGTCGAGCGCGGCATCGTCGAGCGCGGCGAGCGCCGCCGCCGATTCGATCACGACGTGCGGCGCGACCGGCACGCCCGATGCCGCGATGAAACGCTTCTCCGCGATCCGGTCCTGCGCGACCGCGACGCAGCGGCCGGCCGGCGCGACGAACGTCGTGCGCGCGAGGAAATCGAGGCTCGCGGCCGGCACGTTCTCGAACTCCGTCGATACGGCCTCGCACAGGTCGGCCAGTTCGGCGAGCGCGGCTTCGTCGTCGTACGCCGCGCGCAGGTGGCGATCGGCGACCGCGCCGGCGGGGCTCGTCGGATCGGGATCGAGCACGGCGACGCGATAGCCCATCGACTGGGCGGCAAAGCAGAACATGCGGCCGAGCTGGCCACCGCCGACCATGCCCAGCCACGCGCCGGGCAGGATCGGGGAAACGGAATCAGGAGTTGCGGTCATGTCAGTGGTCGGTCGCGGCGGAACGCGGAACGGCCCGCCGCAGTGGGAAAATCCGGCGCCGGCCGCGTCGTGCGGCCGCGCGCCATGCCGTCATTCCAGCGGCGGCAGCACCATCGCGTGCGCGGCTTCGTTCTGGCGCACGCGGAACGCGGCGAGCCGGTTCGCGTAGTCGACCGAGTTGCCGGACAGGATCGACACCGCGAACAGCGCGGCGTTCGCGGCGCCGGCCTCGCCGATCGCGAACGTCGCGACGGGCACGCCCTTCGGCATCTGCACGATCGAGTGCAGCGAATCGACACCCTTCAGGTACTTGCTCGCGACCGGTACGCCGAGCACCGGCACCGTGGTCTTCGCGGCCAGCATGCCGGGCAGGTGCGCGGCGCCGCCGGCGCCCGCGATGATCGCACGCAGCCCGCGCTCGCGCGCCTTCTCCGCATAGTCGAACATCTCGTCGGGCATCCGGTGCGCGGACACGACCTTCGCTTCGTACGGCACGCCGAATTCCTGCAGGATGGCGACCGCATGCTTCATCACGTCCCAGTCGGAACTCGAGCCCATCAGCACGCCGACGAGCGGCGCGCTGTGCGTGTGGGCAGTCTGGATTTCGCTCATGTCGTATCTGTCCCGATCAGGCGAGCGACTGGCCCGTGATGCGCTCGAGCGCTTCCTGGTACTTCGCGGCCGTCTTCTCGACGACGTCGGCCGGCAGCGCCGGCGCCGGCGCCGTCTTGCCCCACGGCTGCGCCTCGAGCCAGTCGCGCACGAACTGCTTGTCGAACGACGGCGGGTTGGTGCCCACTTCGTACTGGTCGGCCGGCCAGAAGCGCGACGAATCGGCGGTCAGCACTTCGTCCATCAGGTACAGCTTGCCGTGGTTGTCGAGGCCGAATTCGAACTTCGTGTCGGCGATGATGATGCCGCGCGTCGCCGCGTAGTCGGCCGCTTCCTTGTACAGCTTGATCGAGATGTCGCGGATCGTCGCGGCCAGCTCGGTGCCGATGCGGCGCTCGGTTTCCTCGAACGTGATGTTCTCGTCGTGCTCGCCCATCTCGGCCTTCGCGGCCGGCGTGAAGATCGGCTCCGGCAGCTTCTGCGCGTTCTCCAGGCCTGCCGGCAGCTGCACGCCGCACACGGCGCCCGACGCCTGGTATTCCTTCCAGCCGCTGCCGGCCAGGTAGCCGCGCACGACCGCTTCGATCATGATCGGCTCGAGGCGCTTGACGACCACGCCGCGGCCCTTCACCTGCTCGACTTCGTCGGCCGCGACGACCGCTTCCGGCGCGTCGCCCGTCAGGTGGTTCGGCACGATGTGCGCGAGCTTGTCGAACCAGAAGTTCGCCATCTGGTTCAGCACGCGGCCCTTGTTCGGAATCGGCTCGCCCATCACCACGTCGAACGCCGACAGGCGATCGGTCGTGACGATCAGGAGCTTGTCGTTGCCGACCGCGTAGTTATCGCGAACCTTGCCGCGACCGAGGAGCGGCAGCGAACGGAGCGTGGATTCGTAAAGGGTAGACATCGTCTTTTCGCAGATAAGGAGCCAAACAAAAAGGGAAACGCCGTTCCCCGCGGCAGGCGGGAACGGCGGTCTTGCAATACGTCGGCGAACCGGCGGGCGCAGCGCCCCGACGGCTGCCGGCCGGCCCTTGTTCGGCCGGACGGAACGGCTGCCGGGGCCGGATCGGATCCGGCCCGCCGGGCGGCCAGCCCATGCCCGGCGGCAGAACCGGGCGGGGCAAATCGTACTACAGTCTCAGCGCACGACCTGTGCGAGCGCGCCCGACTTGTACTGCTCGGCGATCTTGTCGAGCGACACCGGCTTGATCTTGCCGGCCTGGCCTTCGCAGCCGAACGCGAGGTAACGGTCGACGCACACCTTCTTCGCCGCTTCGCGCGCGGGCTTCAGGTAGTCGCGCGGATCGAACTTGCCCGGGTTCTCGAACAGGTAGCGGCGGATCGCGCCGGTGATCGCGAGACGCAGGTCGGTGTCGATGTTGATCTTGCGCACGCCGTGCTTGATGCCTTCCTGGATTTCCTCGACCGGCACGCCGTAGGTTTCCTTCATGTCGCCGCCGAATTCGCGGATCTCGGCCAGCAGTTCCTGCGGCACCGACGACGAACCGTGCATCACGAGGTGCGTGTTCGGGATGCGCGCGTGGATTTCCTTGATGCGCTGGATCGACAGGATGTCGCCCGTCGGCTTCTTCGAGAACTTGTACGCGCCGTGCGACGTACCGATCGCGATCGCGAGTGCATCGCACTGCGTGAGCTTGACGAAGTCGGCGGCCTGCTCCGGATCGGTCAGCAGCTGCTCGCGGGTCATCGTGCCTTCCGCGCCGTGGCCGTCTTCCTTGTCGCCCTTCATCGTCTCGAGCGAGCCGAGCACGCCGAGTTCGGCTTCGACCGTCACGCCGATCGAGTGCGCCATCTCGACGACCTTGCGCGACACGTCGACGTTGTACTCGTACGACGCGACCGTCTTGCCGTCGGCTTCGAGCGAACCGTCCATCATCACGCTCGTGAAGCCGCTGCGGATCGCGGCCGTGCAGACGGCCGGCGACTGGCCGTGATCCTGGTGCATCACGACCGGGATGTGCGGATACGATTCGACCGCCGCTTCGATCAGGTGGCGCAGGAACGGCTCGCCCGCATACTTACGCGCGCCGGCCGATGCCTGCATGATCACGGGCGCGCCGACCTGGTCCGCCGCCGCCATGATCGCCTGGACCTGCTCCAGGTTGTTCACGTTGAAGGCCGGCAGGCCGTAACCGTGCTCTGCCGCGTGGTCCAGCAATTGACGCATTGATACGAGAGGCATTGTGGAACTCCTTGGAATGAAAACCGGTGCGCCCTGACGCCGGCGCGGCACCTGCCCGGGTCTGGACCGGGGCAGCGCGGCGCGGCTGAGCGTCGAATAGCCGCATTTTATCGCGAAGCGCCTCCGATTCCGACCGCCCGGTGGCCCCCGCTCGCAATTTGTTACGTTCGCACGGCACAATGCGGCCAAAAAGGAGAAAAAAAGCCGCGCGGGGCTTCGGACCCCGCGCGGCTTTTTGCGCAAAAACGGTGCCGGATCAGCCTCGACCGATCCGGGTCGCCGGCTCGCAGGCCGGCTCAGCGAGGCTCAGCCGGCGCTCAATAGTGCTCGCCGACCCGCACGATCTTCAGCGTGTTGGTGCCGCCCGCCTGCCCCATCGGCTCGCCGACGGTCAGCACGACCATGTCGCCATGCTGCACGTAACCCTGCTTGACGACGATCTCGAGCGCCGCCTGCAGTGCCGAATCGCGGTCGCTGTTGAAGTCGACGTGCAGCGGCGTCACGTTGCGGTACAGCGCCATCGTGCGCTCGCTGCCGACGCGCGGCGTCAGCGCGAAGATCGGCACGTGCGTGTAGTGACGCGACATCCACAGCGCGGTCGCGCCCGATTCGGTCAGCGCGACGATCGCCTTCGCGCCCAGGTGGTACGCGGTGAACAGCGCGCCCATCGCGATCGACTGGTCGATCCGCGTGAACGTCCGGTCGAGGAAATCCTTGTCCAGCTCGACTTCTTCGGATTTTTCCGCTTCGACGCACACGGCCGCCATCGTCTCGATCGTGACGACCGGGTACTTGCCGGCGGCCGTCTCGGCCGACAGCATCACCGCGTCGGTGCCGTCGAGCACCGCGTTCGCGACGTCCGACACTTCCGCGCGGGTCGGCACCGGTGCATGGATCATCGATTCCATCATCTGCGTCGCGGTGATCACGAGCTTGTTCGACTCGCGCGCCATCCGGATCATGCGCTTCTGCAGCGCCGGCACGGCCGCGTTGCCGACTTCCACCGCGAGGTCGCCGCGCGCGACCATGATGCCGTCGGACGCGTCGAGGATGCTCTGCAGCGCCGGAATCGCCTCCGCGCGCTCGATCTTCGCGATCATCTTCGGCTTGATGCCGTACGGCGCGCCCGCGATGTTCGCGAGCTGGCGCGCCATTTCCATGTCGGTCGCATTCTTCGGGAACGACACCGCGACGAGGTCCGCGCCGAGCGACATCGCGGTGCGGATGTCTTCCATGTCCTTCGCGGTCAGCGCCGGCGCCGACAGGCCGCCGCCCTGGCGGTTGATCCCCTTGTTGTTCGACAGCTCGCCGCCCACCTTGACGATCGTGTGGATTTCGTCGCCGAGCACGCGCTCGACGGTCAGCACGATCAGGCCGTCGTTCAGCAGCAGCAGGTCGCCCGGCTTCAGGTCGCGCGGCAGTTCCTTGTAGTCGAGGCCGACGCGCTCGTCGTTGCCGAGCTCGCAGCCCGCATCGAGGATGAACGGCTGCCCGGGCACGAGCGTGGTCTTGCCGTTCTCGAACTTGCCGACGCGGATCTTCGGGCCCTGGAGGTCGGCCATGATCGCGATCTCGCGGCCAACCTTGCGGGCGGCCTCGCGCACCATTTCGGCGCGCTGGCGGTGATCGTCGGCCGTGCCGTGCGAAAAGTTGAGCCGCACGACGTCGAGGCCCGCCTGCATCATCTGCAGCAGAATCTCCGGCGAACTGGAAGCCGGGCCGATCGTGGCGACTATCTTGGTGGCGCGCTGCATGAAACTCCTCATCTGGATCAAGGTGGATGCGCTGGGTGAAACGCTGCGAGAGCCGGAATCGGCGGGCCCAGCGGCGGCCGTTCCGGGGGGCGTGCCGGTGCTTGCGCCCGGCATCGCTTTGTTCTGGATCTCGTGGTGCTGTGCGGCCGCGTCGCCGGCAGCCGCCGGTGCGCGCGGGGCGGTGTTCGCCCGCGCGGGCGCGCGTTTGCGCTTGCCCGCGCCGGCCGGCTGCTCCGCTTTCGCGGAGCGCGCGGCCTTCGTCACCCCTGCGCGCGCCGCCACGCTCAGGCCGCCCGCGTTTCGAGCACTTCCACCGCCGGCAGCTTCTTCCCCTCGAGGAACTCGAGGAAGGCGCCGCCGCCCGTCGAGATGTAGCTGACCTGGTCGTGGATGCCGTACTTCGCGATGGCCGCGAGCGTGTCGCCGCCGCCCGCGATCGAGAACGCGGACGATTTGGCGATCGCTTCGGCGAGCGTCTTGGTGCCGTTGCCGAACTGGTCGAACTCGAACACGCCGACCGGGCCGTTCCACACGATCGTGCCGGCCTTCTCGAGCTGGCTCGCGAGCGCCTTGGCCGTATCGGGGCCGATGTCGAGGATCATGTCGTCCGCTTCGATGTCGGCGACCTGCTTCACCGTGGCCGCGGCCGTCGGCGCGAATTCCTTGGCGGTGACGACGTCGGTCGGGATCGGCACCGACGCGCCGCGCTCGCGCGCTTCGTCGATGATCGCCTTCGCCTCGGCGACGAGATCGGCTTCCGCGAGCGACTTGCCGATCGACAGGCCGGCCGCGAGCATGAACGTGTTCGCGATGCCGCCGCCGACGATCAGCTGGTCGACCTTGCCGGCCAGCGACTTCAGGATGGTCAGCTTGGTCGACACCTTCGAGCCGGCGACGATCGCCACCAGCGGGCGCGCCGGGTTGCCGAGCGCCTTGCCGAGCGCGTCGAGTTCGGCGGCCAGCAGCGGGCCCGCACACGCGACGGGCGCGTACTTCGCGATCCCGTGCGTGGTCGCTTCCGCGCGGTGCGCGGTGCCGAACGCGTCGTTCACGTACACGTCGCAGAGCTTCGCCATCTTCTGGGCGAGCTCGTCCGAATTCTTCTTCTCGCCCTTGTTCACGCGGCAGTTCTCGAGCAGCACGACCTGGCCCGGTGCGACGTTCACGCCGTTCTCGACCCAGTTCGACACCAGCGGCACGTCGCGGCCGAGCAGCTCGGCGAGACGCTTGGCGACCGGCGCGAGCGAGTCTTCCGGCTTGAATTCGCCTTCGGTCGGACGGCCGAGGTGCGACGTGACCATCACGGCCGCGCCGGCGTCGAGCGCGGCCTGGATGGCCGGCACGGACGCACGCACGCGGGTGTCCTCGGTGATGTTGCCGTGATCGTCCTGCGGGACGTTGAGGTCGGCGCGGATGAACACCCGCTTGCCGGCGAGCTGGCCGGCGGCGATCAGGTCGGTAAGACGCTTGACTTGGCTCATGTTGGACAGATTGAAGTAGTGGATGGGGAAAGGGGGTTCACGCTGGACGTGCGCGGGCTGCCGCGAAAGGGCGCCGGATGCGGCCGTGGCTGGCGGTTCGCATGACGCGCACGGGTAAAAAATCTCGAACGGGCATTCTAGCCGATCCACCGGGCAGACTGACCCGTGCGGCGGCGAATTCCGCCTATTTGGGATCGCGCGCCGGAACCGACATATTGCCGCAACGCAGCAATTCGCCGACGCAACCGGGCGGCGCCGGGCGAGCCGGAACGGCGGCCCCTCAGAAGATCAGGCGCAACGCGGTGAAGACGAGCATTCCGACGACGATCGTACCGAGCATGCTGCGCCGCCACAAAAACCAGCCGAGGCCGGCGAGCGCCGCGTAGAACGGATGGTTGGACAGCGCGAACGACAGGCCGGCCGGCGTTTCGAGCACGTCGGGCAGCACGACGGCGACCAGCGCGGCGGCCGGCGCGTAGCGCAGCGCGCGCTGCGCGCGTTCGGGCAGCACGGTGCGCTCGCCGCCGATCAGGAACAGCGCGCGCGTGACCGCCGTGACGATCGTCATCCCGACGATGACGATCCAGATCTCGGTCGCGCTCATTCGATCTCCTTTTCGTGCACGGTTTCGGTACGGATGCGCCGCCAGTCGGCCCGCTCGACGAAGAAGTCGGCCGTGCAGCCGGCCGCGAGCGCGGCGAGCACCGCGAGCGGCAGCGCAAGCCGGTACGGCAGGTCGAACGCGACGAGCGACACGATCCCGGCGACCGCGACGGCCGCGAGCGTCGAGCGGTTCGCGACCGCCGACACCATGATCGGGATCAGCGCGAGCGTGCCGGCCAGCTCCAGCCCCCAGCTCGCGGGAAAGAAGCTCGCGAGCAGGATGCCGGCGAGCGACGACACCTGCCACGACGCCCAGCTCGCGAGCGCCATCCCCCAGAAATAGGCTTCCTTGCCCGGCACGCGGCCGTACGCGAAGCCCTGTTTCTGGAACAGCAGGTAGATCACGTCGCCGTTGAAATAGCCGATCGCGAGACGCCGCCACAGCGGCAGGTAGGAAAAATGCGGCGCCAGCCCGGCGCTGAAGATCACGAAGCGCATGTTGACCATCGCGGCCGTGAGCAGCACGGTCCAGATCGGCAGCTTCGCCGCGAGGAGCGGCAGCACCGCGAGCTGCGACGAGCCCGCGTAGACGAACAGCGACATCGCGCTCGCCTGCCCGAGCGTCATCACGGACTTGCTCATCGCGATGCCGGTGACGAGCCCCCAGGACAGGATCGCCATCAGTGTCGGGGAATAGTCGCGCGCGCCCTGGATCAGCGCGAAGCGGTCGGTGGCGGACAATCGAGCGAGCATGGGAAAGCGGGCCGCAGCGGGCGGTTCGTCGGGACGCCGGCGCCTCCTGCCGGTGCGACCCATCGTTATTGGAATCGGTACCGGACGATTATAGCGCCGGCCCCGCGCCGTCCGACCGGATCGTCGCCAAATGACGCTAAAATACGCGTCTTTCCGGCTCAACGCTGCATACAACCCGCAGCACCTCACCGCTTCCAGGAGAATCCTATGTCAATGGCCGACCGCGACGGCAAGATCTGGATGGACGGCAAGCTGATCGACTGGCGCGACGCCAAGATCCACGTCCTGACCCACACGCTGCACTACGGCATGGGCGTCTTCGAGGGCGTGCGCGCGTACAAGGCGGCCGACGGCAGCACCGCGATCTTTCGCCTGCCCGAGCACACCAAACGTCTGCTGAATTCGGCGAAGATCTTCCAGATGGACGTGCCGTTCGACCGCGAAACGCTCGAAGCCGCGCAACTCGCGGTCGTGCGCGAGAACCGGCTCGAGTCGTGCTACCTGCGCCCGATCATCTGGGTCGGCTCGGAAAAGCTCGGCGTGGCGGCGAAGGGCAACACGATCCACGTCGCGATCGCCGCATGGCCGTGGGGCGCGTACCTCGGCGAAGACGGCCTCGCGAAGGGCATCCGCGTGAAGACGTCGTCGTTCACGCGCCACCACGTGAACGTGTCGATGGTGCGCGCAAAGGCGTCGGGCTGGTACGTGAACTCGATCCTGGCGAACCAGGAAGCGACGGCCGACGGCTACGACGAAGCGCTGCTGCTCGACGTCGACGGCTACGTGTCGGAAGGCTCGGGCGAAAACTTCTTCCTCGTGAACAACGGCAAGCTGTACACGCCCGACCTGTCGTCGTGCCTCGACGGCATCACGCGCGACACGGTCATCACGCTCGCGAAGGACGCCGGCATCGAGGTGATCGAGAAGCGCATCACGCGCGACGAGGTCTACACGGCCGACGAAGCGTTCTTCACCGGCACGGCCGCCGAAGTCACGCCGATCCGCGAGCTCGACAACCGCACGATCGGCAGCGGCGCGCGCGGCCCGATCACGGAAAAGCTCCAGTCGGCGTTTTTCGATATCGTGTCGGGCAAGAACGCGAAGTACGCGCACTGGCTGACGAAGGTCTGAGCGCGCCGCGCGACCGACCGCCCCACACAAGAGTGATAAGAGAAAGTCTCATGAGTGAAATCAAGGAAATGCCGCTGGTCGAGCTGACGGCCAAGGATCTTCCCGCCTACTGCCCGAACCCAGCCATGACCCGCTGGAACGCGCACCCGCGCGTCTTCATCGACGTGTCGCACGGCGAGGCGCGCTGCCCGTACTGCGGCACGCGCTACAAGCTGCGCGACGGCGAGGTCGTCAAGGGCCACTGAGCCCGGCGGCCGGGCCTGAAGGCCCACCGACCCGCAAGGCGGCGCAGCCGGAAGTCCGGTGCGCCGCCGTTCCCCATTCTGGCAACCCGAACGCGGCGCCCGAGCGCCGTGCTTCATTACGACATCGGAAGTCGACCTGATGCGTCGAGCGCTGGTTATCGCACCGAACTGGATCGGTGACGCATTGATGGCGCAGCCGCTTTTTGCGCTGCTGAAGAAACTCCATCCCCGCATCGCCATCGATGCCGTCGCACCCTCGTGGGTCGCGCCCGTGCTCGAGCGGATGCCCGAGATCCACGATGTCCACGCGACCGATCTCGCGCACGGCAAGCTGCAGCTGCTGCGCCGCTGGCAGCTCGCGAGCGACCTGCGCGACGTCGGCTACGACGCGGCGTACGTATTGCCGAATTCGCTGAAGTCCGCGGTGATCCCGTGGCTCGCGAACATCCCGCTGCGGATCGGCTATACGGGCGAGCACCGCTACGGCTTGCTCAACGTGCGCCACGCGAACCCCGACAAGTCGGGCGAGCGGCCGCCGATGACGACCCACTACGCGGCGCTCGCGTACGCGCCGGGCGCGAAGCTGCCCGAGTCGATGAAGACGCTGCCCGCCCCGCGCCTGGACGCCGACCTGAACGAAACGGCGCGGGTGTCCGCACGTTTCAATCTCGATACACGCAAGCCGCTCGTCGTGTTCTGCCCCGGCGCCGAATACGGCCCGGCCAAGCGCTGGCCGCCCGAGCACTTCGCGTCGCTCGCGACCATCGTGCACCAGTCGTTCCCGTATACGCAGATCGTCGCGCTCGGCTCGCAGAAGGATGCCGCGGCCGCGCAGGCGATCGCCGACCACGCGCCGAACGTGCGCAACCTGTGCGGGCAGACGTCGTTGTCCGAGGCGTGCGCGCTGATCGCGCGCGCGAACGCGGTCGTCACCAACGATTCCGGGCTGATGCACGTCGCGGCCGCGCTGCGCCGGCCGCTCGTCGCGTTGTACGGATCGACCGATCCGCGCCACACCCCTCCGCTGTCGGAGCTGGCGAAGGTACAATGGTTGCATCTCGAATGCAGTCCCTGCTTCGAACGCGAGTGCCCGCTCGGCCACCTGAAGTGCCTGCGCGAACTCGGTCCGGAGCAGGTATTCGGCGATTTGCGCGGCATGCTAGTCGGGCAGCGCTGACCCTGACCGGCAGCGTCGCACGGCGCGCCGGGCAATCCGATTCACCGGTGTGCGGCGGCTCGATCCGGGCCGCCGTGCTGAATACGGCGCGCGACGCGCGCGAGAGACAACCCCGATGCCACGTTTTGCCCGCCTCTTCGAAGCCGCTGCCGATACCCTGAACGCCTACTACCAGGCCGTCGCGGATGCCAATCTCGACGCGCTGCTGGCGTTGTGGATCGACGAGGATTTCGCCAGCTGCGTGTGGGCGGACGGCGAGCATCTGCACGGCCTCGACCAGATCCGCGGCGGGCTCGCCAACCGGCTCGCGACGCGCCCGGTCACGATCGAGCCGCTCGACATCCGCGTGTACGACAGCCTCGGCACGGTCGTCTATACGATCGCCGAAGCGCATCAGCAGGCCGACCTGACGGCCGAACCCGACATGGTTTTCGCGACGTACGTGATGATCCACGAACGCGGCGAATGGCGCATCGCGCACATCCACGCGAGCCCGATTCCTGAACAGGCGGCCGGACAATTCGCCGCGAAGATCCGTCACGGGCAGGGTCCGCTGCACTGACGAAGAACGAAGCAACGCATTAGCGGGGCGATCATGAGTACGGCTTCTCCGCCCACCTCGCCGCTGACCGGGGCCCCGGCCCCCGACGACGACACACTGCGCTATCGCGCACCGCGCTGGCTGCCCAACAGCCATGTGCAAACCATCGTGCCCGCGCTGTTCGCGCGGCGTCCGGTTGTCGCTTACCGGCGAGAGCGATGGGAAACCCCCGACCACGACTTCATCGACCTCGACTGGGTCGCGCACTTGGACAGCGCGGCGCCGGCGCCCGACGCGCCGCTGTTCGTGCTGTTCCACGGTCTCGAAGGCAGCTCCGCGTCGCACTACGCGCTCGCGATGATGGCCACCGCGCGCGCGAACGGCTGGCACGCCGTGGTGCCGCACTTCCGCAGTTGCAGCGGCGAGATCAACCGCCAGCCGCGCTTCTACCATCTCGCCGACAGCGCCGAGGTCGACTGGATCCTGCGCCGGCTCGCCGCGCAGCATCGCGGGCCGCTGGTCGCGGCCGGCGTATCGCTCGGCGGCAACGTGCTGCTGCGCTGGCTCGGCGAGCATCGCAGCGACACGTCGATCGTGCACGCCGCCGCCGCGATCTCGACGCCGATCGACGTGCATGCGGGCGGCCGCGCGCTGTCGCAGGGGTTCGCGATGGTCTACACACGCAGCTTCCTGAAGACGCTCAAGCGCAAGGCGCTCGCGAAGCTCGACCAGTATCCGGGGCTGTTCGACCGCGACGCGATGCTGCAGGCCGTGACGATGCGCGACTTCGACGAGGTCGTGACCGCGCCGCTGCACGGTTTCGCGAACGCCGACGACTACTGGACGCAGGCGACCACGCGGCCTCTGCTGCCCGCGATCGACGTGCCGACGCTGATCCTCAACGCCCGCAACGACCCGTTCCTGCCGGAATCGGCGCTGCCGGGCCCGGCCGACGTGTCGCCCGCCGTCGAGCTCGACCAGCCCGCGCACGGCGGCCATGCGGGTTTCATGACCGGGCCGTTCCCCGGCCGCCTCGACTGGCTGTCGGCGCGGGTGTTCGGCTATTGCTCGAAATTCGTCGACCATGGATGACATCGTCAGGCAGGCGCTCGCCAAATGGCCGAACGTGCCGCATTGCACCGGCTGGCTGCTGCTCGACCGGCGCGGCGCATGGCGGCTGCGCGACGACGCGGCGCAGGCGGCCGGCGAGCTCGGCTCGCCGATCCGGCATGCGGCGCTGAACGCGTTCATCGGCCGCAACTACGAATGCGACGCGCAGGGCCAGTGGTTCTTCCAGAACGGGCCGCAGCGCGTGTACGTCGAACTCGCCTATACGCCGTGGATCGTGCGGCTCGCCGAACGCGACGGGCAGCTCGCGCTCACCGACCAGACGGGCGCCCCGTTCGAACCGGACGCAGCGTGGCTCGATGACGGCGGCGGCGTGCTGTTTCGCGATGCCGGCACACCGCCGCGCATCGCGGCACTGCACGATCACGATCTCGGGCTGTTCGCCGACCACGCGGATTTCGACGCGGAGCCGCCCGTGCTGCGCTGGCGCGACGGCCGCTCGCTGCCGCTTGGCAGCATCGCGTGCGCCGACGTGCCTGCGCGGTTCGGCTACATTCCCAGCCCGGCGCGCCACGCACGCGATGCCGCCGACAGCGGCAACTGACCCGCCGCGGCGCCTTCCGCGTTCGCTGCGCGACGGCCGCTACCCGCGGCCGTTCTTCTCGTCGTCGCGCTCTTCCTTGTAGCGCGCCTCGAATTCCAGCAGCCGTGCGCCGATGATCGACTGCTCGTAAAACGACACATCCTTCGCGTCGCGCGCTTCCTTCAGTTGCCGGATCGCCGACGGCCACGCGCCGTCGAGCGCCAGCTTCTCCGCCAGCGCGCGACGCCGCGCGAGCACGTCGCCCTTGCCGTCGCTCGACTTCGCGAGGTAATCCCACCAGTCCGGCTGTTCGGGGTCGGCCTTCGCCTGCGCCCGTGCGAGCGTCTGCGCTTCGGCGAAGCGGCGCGCGGCGATCAGCGCCTGCAGGTGCGCGACGATCGCCGCGTGCGACGCCGGCCAGCGCCGCTGCGCGAGCGCCGACAGCCGTACCGCGTCGTCGGTCCGGCCCGCGCGGCGGGCGAGGTCCGCGGCCAGCACGTCGAGGCTCGGCGAGCTGGTCGCCGGATCGTCGTCGCGCCGCTCGCGCGCATCGAACGCGCTGCGCGCCGACGCGAGCGCCTTGTCCGCCGCATCGTACTGGCCGAGCAGCGTGTTCGCGAGCGCGATGCCGTACCAGTTCGCCGCGACGTTCGGCGCCGTGCGATCGTCGATCTCCAGCTGCATCCGCCGCGCCTCGGCCGAGATGTCGGTCGGCGCCCGGTTCTGCAGGACGCGCAGCCGCGCACGCACGAACCCGTATTCGGCCGACTGGCGTGGCTGCCGGTATGGCGCGCGACGGGCACGATCTTCCATGTCGGCGATCCGCTCGCCGGTCAGCGGGTGCGTGCGCGCATAGGCCGGCACGCCCGCATCGCCCATCGACGCGCGGTCCAGCCGCTCGAAGAAGCCGGGCATGCCGTACGGGTCGTAGCCGGCTCCCGCGAGCAACTGGAAGCCGACGCGATCGGCCTCGCGCTCGGCCGACCGCGAGAAGCGCAGCTGGTTGTCGACCGCGTACGCCTGTCCGCCCATCGCGATCGCGCTGCCGAGATCGCCGCTGCGCGCGAGCACGCCGGCCAGCACGCCGAGCAGCATCGTCGCAAGCGCCGTGTAGCCGGTCTTCTCGCTCGCGCCGATCATCCGCGCGATGTGCCGCTGCAGCACGTGGCCCATCTCGTGGCCGACCACCGACGCGAGCTCCGACTCCGTCTGCGTCGTGACCACCAGCCCGCTGTTGATTCCGATGAAGCCGCCCGGCATCGAGAACGCGTTGATCTGCGGATCGCGCACCGGGAACAGGTCGAAGTCCGGCGCGTAGCCGCCGATGTAGCGCGCCGCCGCCGCGGCCGCGAGCCGCGCCGCCATCGCGTTCAGGTAGTCGCGCACGAGCCAGTCGTCGAGATAGTCGGGATCGCGCCGCACTTCGCGCATCACGCGCTCGCCGAGCCGGCGCTCGGCCCGCGGCGTCAGCGCGCCGCCGGAGCCGTCGCCTAGATCGGGCAGCTCCAGTGCCCGCAGCGGCGCGCGCAGGCTCGCGACCGGCGCCGACGCACCGCCCGCGCCCGAGAACCGGCTCTCCGCGCCGCCGTACGTGCCGAACACGCCGGTCGCGATGCCGGACGGCACGGTGGAAATCGACGTCGCGCCGCCGGCCGCCGGCTCGAGCGGCGGCGCGGAGGCGCTCTGCGCATGGCCGCCCGGCGGTAGCGCGAGCGCCGCCGACAGCGACACGGCAAGCAACTGTTTGACACGCATGGCAGGATGAAAACGACGCCGTCCCGCGCGAGCGGCGCGCATCGCGGCGTTTGGTCTGAATATTCGGGTCATTGTACCGGCGCCGCGATGACTGTCCCGTACCGCGCGTGCGTCATCTGCGCCTCCGGCAACGCGAACGCCGCTGCTATGATAGGCGCCCGTTGAGCGGTTGGATCGGTTCGTCGCGCCGGTATGGCATCCGGTGGCCTGCCGATCGCGAAGCAGGATCGACGCACGTGCACGCGCACTCCGTTCCACCAGAGGAAGACATGTCAGGACTCACCCATTTCGATGCCGCCGGCCACGCCCACATGGTCGACGTCGGCGGCAAGCAGGAAACGCAACGCATCGCGATCGCGCGCGGCACGATCCGGATGCTGCCGGCCACGTTCGCGCTGATCCGCGACGGCAAGGCGAAGAAAGGCGACGTGCTCGGCGTCGCGCGCATCGCGGCGATCCAGGGCGCGAAACGCACGGCCGATCTCATTCCGCTGTGCCATCCGCTCGCGCTGACGCGCGTGGCCGTCGACTTCGAACTCGACGACGCGCTGCCGGGCGTCCACTGCGTCGTGCAGGTCGAGACGTTCGGCCGGACCGGCGTCGAGATGGAAGCGCTGACGGCCGTCCAGGTCGGGCTGCTGACCGTCTACGACATGTGCAAGGCGGTCGATCGCGGGATGGTGATCACCGACGTGAGCGTGCGGGAGAAGCGCGGTGGGAAGTCGGGGGACTGGAAGGCGGAAGACGTCGCCGGTTGAGCGCCCGCCGCGACGCACTCGCGCGCAGCTCGTGGAGAATCGATGGTTATCGTGATTTCCCGGTCGGACGACAGACCATCAGGAAACCACGTCGCCGATGGGGAGCGATTCGGTGAAATGCGTTGCGCCGCTGCCGTATGCGTGCCCCGGTGCGCCACCGTGCCGGCAGCTATCCGTTCCCATGTGAACCGGCCCTGACGGGCAAGCGCGGGAAAACACCGTCGCGATGCGTTGATCGACGGACGCGCGACGGGTTCGCGCCATTCGTGCCCCGCCGGACTGTCGCGGCACGAACCCGATACCCCGGAACTGAATCTGGACCGCGCCACGGCGCGGCGCCCGCCCCCGCGTCACTGCCCGCGCTGCGGCTCGAACACGAACGGTTGGGTCAGCAAGAAAGGATTCGCGCTCGCGCCGGTCTGCACGCAGGTCGCGTGCGTCATCGCTTCGACGGCCGCGCGATCGGCCGCGGCATTGCGGCTGCTCGTCGTCACGGTGACGTTCTGCGCTTCGCCGGACGTCGTCATCAGCGCGCGCACGAGCACCGTCGCCGGACGCGTGAGCGGCTTCGCGGTATCCGGATAGACGGCCCGCGGAATGTGGCAGGTCAGCTTGCTTTCCTGCGATGACGACAACATCGCGCAGCCGGAAAACAGCATCGCGGCGGCAGGCAGGATCAGGTAGGTCGAGCGAATGGCCATGGTCGAATATCGTTCTTCAGCACTGTTCTGGGCACACGCACCGCAGGCCGGCAGCCTTCCCCGGCCGCATCGCATGTGTCGCACTGCGCCGCGGCCATCGGACCGGCGCCCCGTTACGGCCGCACGACCGAGCGATGCTCGGCCGCGATCCTGCTCGGCGCAATGCCCGGATAGCCGGGAAATCTGCCGTATTCGCACCGGCGATGGCCGGCGCCTGCGGGCACGCAAACGCTTTCGCGCATTGTGCACGCGCCGCCAGGTCAGCGGCGTCAATTTGACAATGGTTGACGCGAATCGCTGCTCGTTCGGCCGGAATCCGCGCGATCCGCGAGGTAATCGAGATCCGACGGATTGCCGCACGACAGGCCACGTCGTGTGGCTCCGACGTCAGCCGCCTCAAGCCCGCCGCGATCGACGCCGGAATTCCCCGTTCCGGCGCGCACGACAGGCGTCAATCCGAATCGTCGTCGTCCGAGTCGTCGCCCTCGTCGGCCGGCGCTTCCCCGTATTTCGCGACGACGGCCGCCCTGAACGTCTTCAGCGCGGGCTCCTGGTCGCACAGCTTGTACAACGCGGCCAGCTGTTGCGGCCAGTCCTTCAGTTCCTTCGCGAACACATGCAGGCGTGCGACGGTATCGAGCGCGTCGGCTTCGCGGCCGGCCAGCGCCTGCAGCACCGCGTAGCGACGCAGCACCGTCTCGCCGGGCAACAGCGCGATCGCGCGCTCGTGCGCGGCGAGCTTGGCCGGCAGATCGTCCGGCGAAATCGGCAGCAGCGTCGCCGCACCGTAATCGCCCCACGCGCCGAACAGCAGCGACGGCGCATCGCGGTACTGCGCGGCCGGGCTGCTGCCGTAATAGAGCACTTCCGCGCGCTGGTAGTCGCGCAGCACGGGCACCGCCGCCAGCACGCCGCCGAACGACAGCACCGCGAACAGCCCGAAGGCCGCCCGCCCCGGCAGGATGCGCAGCGGCTTCACGTCGAGCAGCCCGATCACGAACATCGCCGGCAGCAGGAAGAACATGTACTGCTGCGGATACTCGACCAGCGCATGCATCAGCAGGATGCCGATCAGCGCGAAGCCGAACACGCGCATGCTCGACTGCGGCGCACGCACCGCGCGCACGAACCACGCGACGAGCGTGACGGCGAGCACACCGAGCCCGACGAGCCCGGACTTCGCGAGCAGGTCGATGAAGATGTCGTGCGAGTTGTTCGCGATCTCGACGCCGCCGAGCGTGCGCACCAGCGCAAACTGGTGCGACGGGAATTCGCCCCAGCCGACCCCGAGCAGCGGATGCTCGCGGAACATCGCGAGCCCGTACTTCCACAGCGCGAGGCGCGGCGCGATCTGCCCGGCGTCGCGCATCCGGTCGGCGGCCGACTCCGCGAGATTCAGGTGATAGTGCACGTTGGCCCAGCGCACCGCGACGTTCACCGCGATGAAGGCGGCCGCGAGCACGACCGGGATCAGCCACGCGCGTGCATTGCCCGGCGTGCGGCGCGATTCGACCCACGCCATCCAGAAGCCCGCGACGACCATCACCGCGACCTGCAGCCACGGCCCGCGCGACACGGTGAGCGCGAGACCGACCGACAGCACGAGCGACAGCGCAAGCCATGCCCACACCGCGAGCCGGCGCGTTTGCACCAGATACAGCGCGCCCGCGAGCGCGAAGGCGATGTAGCTGGCCAGATGGTTCGCCTGCGCCATGTTGCCGTATGGACGGCGGTCGACCGCGATGTTGTACACCACGACGAACGGCGAGACGGCCGACTCGAGGTGGAACAGCTGCACGATCTGGGTACCGACCGCGAACACGCCGCCGACGAGCAGCGCACCGGCCATCATCGGCCACACCGTTTCCGCCATCCCGTCGCGCGCCAGTGCATAGCCGGCCTGCATCGCGACCAGCGCAGCGGCCAGATACCCGAGCGCGAGCCAGTTCATCGACGGCACCTTGAGCGGGATCAGCGCAACCTGCGCGAGCAGCACCACCGCAAAGCCGAGCGGCACCGCGAACGCGGCCGGCGCGGCAAACGGCTCGGCCGGACGGCCGGTGCGCGCGAGCAGCACGACGGACACGCCCACCAGCAGATACAGCACCAGCGCGGAAAACTCGGAATAGAAGGTCGGGATCGGATACGTGTGATTCGTGATCGCGTACGGCACGATCAGGGCGACAGCCAGCGCAACGAGCGACAACGAACGGGAAAAAGTAGAAGGCATGAGCGAACCGGATGTCAGCAACCGGCGCACTATACAAAACTTTCCCTGCTCTGTGCGGGGCTGTCGCTCCGCGAGCCGGCGCGGGGCCGGCGCCCCGCCGGCCGAAGCGGCGGACGGCAGGCCGCATGCCCCGGCGCCCTCGTTCCGCGCCGGACCTATGCGCGGCACTCCGCAGGCGCATATTTCGCGGGCAACGTCGCGGCGTTACTCGGCAACGGCCCGGCTCCCGGTGCCGGCAGCGACGACGCATCCTTGCCGGCGGCGAAGCATTCCCACGCGATCGTGCCGGCTTGTATCGTGCCCTTTTTGAGCGGCACGCGCGCGGTGGGCGTATCGGCCTTGTCGGGCGCGGACGGCACGAGCACCAGCGTATTCGTGCCGGCGGCGGCGACGCGGGTGGTGAACGCGACCGTGATCTGACCGGTCGCGCCGTCGATCGCCACTGACTCGACGTTGCGGGTCGCGGCAGGCGGACTGTAGCCGCCATCGAGGCTCGTGCCACTGGCCGCGTTGTCGGCGACCGCGAGCCGCGCCGACGATGCGAGCGCCAGCCCCTCGCCGACGCGCGACCGCGCGAGGTAATCCTGGTACGCGGGAATCGCATAGGCCGCGACGACGCCGACGATCGCGAGCACGATCATCAGTTCGATCAGCGTGAAGCCGGCCGGCCGCCAGCGCGGCGATGGCCGGTTCGCGCGCCGCAGGTCGGCGGCCACGCGACGGAACAGGGAAACGGAAAAGGCTTCGAACATGAACAGGCTCCGGAAACGAAAAACGCCTGCCGATACAGGCAGGCGTCTCGATCGTAGCCAGCGGGCGGCGAAGCCGGCAGTCGGCCGGATGGCCTAGTCAGTGCGCGTGCGGCGCGCTGCGGCGTTTTCTGAGTGCGTAACCGATCGCCACGACGAACAGCGCGCCGGCGATGCTCGCGCCGTAGACCACCGGCGGCGTATCGAGCACCGGCCAGCGATCGCCGACCGGGTCGTTCACGATCAGCCCGCCCGCGATCCAGCCGAGCAGCCCGGCGCCGAACGCGACGACGACCGGGAAACGGTCGAGCAGCTTCAGCACCAGCGTGCTGCCCCACACGATGATCGGCACGCTGACGACCAGCCCGAAGATCACGAGCGCGATCCGGTGCGACGGGTCGGCCTGCTCGGCCGCGCCGGCGATCGCGATCACGTTGTCGAGGCTCATGACCGCATCGGCGATCACGATCGTCTTCACGGCGTCCCACAGCCGGTCGGCCGGCTTGATGTTGTCGTGCGCGTCGGCGGCCGGCGCCATCAGCTTGATGCCGATCCACAGCAGCAGCAGCCCGCCGCCGAACTTCAGGAATGGCACGTCGAGCAGCGCGACCGCGAACGTGATCAATGCGACACGCAACAGGATCGCCCCGGCGGTGCCCCAGACGACGCCGCGCAGCCGCTGGTTCGCCGGCAGGTTGCGGCAGGCCAGCGCGATCACGACCGCGTTGTCGCCGCCGAGCAGGATATCGATGATGACGATCTGGAGAATCGCGCCCCAGTGCAGCGAGGTCAGGAATTCGAGCATGGCGGTGAGGAAAGGACAGCGGCCGCTCCGAGGGCGACCCGGTTCATCGCCGGCACATGCAGGACGCATGCCCGGTGCTTACGAATTCATTGCGGCAGCATAACAAAAAACGCCGGCAAAGCCGGCGTTTTCTGCAGGACGAGCCCGGGGGAAATGATTACAGCGCCTTCTTCAGCAGACGGCCCATTTCCGACGGGTTGCGCGTGACGGTGATGCCGCACGCTTCCATGATTTCCAGCTTCGCTTCGGCCGTATCCGCACCGCCCGAGATCAGCGCGCCGGCGTGGCCCATGCGCTTGCCCGGAGGCGCCGTGACGCCCGCGATGAAGCCGACGACCGGCTTCTTCATGTTGTCCTTGATCCACTCGGCCGCGTTGGCTTCGTCCGGACCGCCGATTTCGCCGATCATCACGACCGCGTCCGTATCCGGATCGTCGTTGAACATCTTCATCACGTCGATGTGCTTCAGACCGTTGATCGGGTCGCCGCCGATACCGACTGCCGACGACTGGCCGAGGCCCAGTGCCGTCAGCTGCGCAACGGCTTCATACGTCAGCGTGCCCGAACGCGACACGACGCCGATGCGGCCCTTGCGGTGGATGTGACCCGGCATGATGCCGATCTTCAGCTCGTCCGGCGTGATGGTGCCCGGGCAGTTCGGCCCGAGCAGCAGCGTCTTGCGGCCTTCGCGACGCATGCGGTCCTTCACTTCGATCATGTCACGGACGGGAATGCCTTCCGTGATGCAGATCGCGAGATCCAGGTCGGCTTCGACCGCTTCCCAGATCGCAGCCGCCGCGCCTGCCGGCGGAACGTAGATGACCGACACGGTCGCGCCGGTTTCCGCCTTCGCTTCCTTGACGCTCGCGTAGATCGGAATGCCTTCGAAGTCTTCGCCGGCCTTCTTCGGGTTCACGCCCGCGACGAATGCTTCGCGGCCGTTTGCGTATTCACGGCAGGCGCGCGTATGGAACTGACCGGTTTTGCCGGTAATGCCCTGCGTGATGACCTTCGTGTCCTTGTTGATCAGAATCGACATGTATTTTGACCTCTGTTCGATGGGCGTCGCGTGCAAACCGCGCCGCCATGCGTATTCGATAGCGTTACTTGCCTGCGGCAGCCGCGACGACCTTCTGCGCAGCCTCTTCCATGCTGTCCGCCGAGATGATCGGCAGGCCCGAATCGGCCAGCATCTTCTTGCCGAGGTCCTCGTTCGTGCCCTTCATGCGCACGACGAGCGGCACGTTCAGGTTCACGGCCTTCGAACCGGCGATCACGCCTTCCGCGATCACGTCGCAGCGCATGATGCCGCCGAAGATGTTCACGAGGATCGCCTTCAGGCCCGGGTTCTTCAGCATCAGCTTGAACGCTTCCGTGACCTTCTCGGTCGTCGCGCCACCGCCGACGTCCAGGAAGTTCGCCGGTTCGCCGCCGAACAGCTTGATGGTGTCCATCGTCGCCATCGCGAGGCCCGCGCCGTTCACGAGGCAGCCGATGTTGCCGTCGAGCGAGATGTACGCGAGGTCGAACTTCGACGCTTCGATTTCAGCCGGATCTTCTTCGTCCAGATCGCGGTACGCGACGATTTCCGGGTGGCGGAACAGCGCGTTCGAGTCGAAGTTGAACTTCGCGTCGAGTGCGGTGACCTTGCCGTCGCCGGAGACGTTCAGCGGGTTGATTTCAGCCAGCGATGCGTCGGTTTCCCAGAATGCCTTGTACAGGCCTTGCAGGATCGCGCGCGCTTGCGGGATCGAAGCAGCCGGCACGCCGATCTTCGCGGCGAGGTCGTCGGCCTGCGCGTCCAGCAGGCCCGTCGACGGCTCGACGATGACCTTGTGGATCAGTTCCGGGTGCTTTTCGGCGACTTCTTCGATGTCCATGCCGCCTTCGCTCGAACCCATCAGAACGATCTTTTGCGACACGCGATCGACGACGAGGCTGACGTACAGTTCCTGCTTGATGTCGGCGCCTTCTTCGATCATCAGACGGTTGACCTTCTGGCCTTCCGGACCGGTCTGGTGCGTGACGAGTTGCATGCCGAGGATCTGGTTCGCGTATTCGCGGACCTGCTCGATCGACTTCGCCACCTTCACGCCGCCGCCCTTGCCACGGCCACCCGCGTGAATCTGAGCCTTCACGACCCATACCGGGCCGCCGAGCTCTTCCGCCACCTTGACGGCCTCGTCAACCGAGAACGCCGGCTTGCCGCGCGGTACCGCGACTCCGAATTTCCGCAGGATTTCCTTACCCTGGTACTCGTGAATCTTCATGCGTGATTCCCTTCAGTCTGAGAGTTGGATGAAAAGTCGCTTAAGACGCTTCTTCGAATGATTTCCGTTCATTCCTTCGTGCTGCCTTCACCGGGCAAATCCGGCCGAAGCGGGCCATACCACTTCGGGTAGTACTGCCGCACGACCTCGCCGTCGAATCGCAGCGCCCGGCAGCGGCCGAGCTGGAAAGGCGGTTCGGCCTGCGCGTCGTCATGATCCGGCCCCTCGCCGCCCTCCTCGCGCACGTTCCACACATCACCGGCGAACGCCTGGATCGCGGCCGTCGGCAGCACGGCGCACAGTTCGGTGAGATGGGAGCAGCCTGCGACGCCGGCGAGCAGCCGGTTCGCGTTGCGGCGGAAATTGCGGAAGAGATTGAGCCCGATGAGGGCCCGATAGGCAGGCGGGGCGGACTGACAGTGACCGGGATAGGGCACCCATTCCGAAGACGCTTCGGCGTCGACGACATTGAGGTCACGATCGATGGTCACGCGCAGCCAGAGTTCGTGGATCGGCAGGCCCTGGGGCCGGATGCCCGACGCAAGCGCGACATCGCGCGGCTTGTGGTCGGTCAGGCAGGCTTCGATGTCCCACAAGCCGTCGCCGCGCTCGTAGGCTTCCGCTCGGATTGCGCGTCGATGTCGCAACTGACGGGGCACGGGCTCGGATAGCGGCATGCTGGAGGTTGAGGCCGAAGAGGAAAACCCGTGGATTTTAGCATATTGGGTATTTGAGACAGTTTGCCGCGACGGCGGGTATTCCCGCCTGTCCGGAAGCGGTTGCAATGCAGCAAAATCGCGCGCCACGCGCGCGACCGGGCCCGTCAGTCGTCGATCGGGAAATCGTCGCCGACCTTCAGCAACTTCACGATGGTCGCGCTCGAGAAGCCGCGCGCGGCCAGGAAGCGCGCCTGCTTCGCGCGCTCGGCGGGCGTTTGCGGCAGTGCACCGAATTTCTTGCGCCAAACGGCCTGCGCGCGCGTCAACTCGGTCTCGCACAATTGTGCATTCACCGCTTCGACGAGACTGTCGCCGACCGCGTGGCGCTTCAGCTCGCCGACGATGCGCGCGACGCCGACACGCGACGCGCGGCGATGCACGAGGCTCTCGGCGAAACGGGCGTCGGACAACCAGCCTTCCTTTTCCAGCGCATCGAGCACCGGCTCGACGGATTCGTCCTCGCCGACGTAGGGTGCGAGCTTGCGCGCGAGCTCCGCGCGGCTGTATTCGCGCCTCGACAGATAGCCGAGCGCGCGGCCCTTCAACGACCGCGGCGGCTTCGACGACTTGCGCTCGCGGGCGCCCGGCGCGTCACTCGAGGCATCGCCGGAAGACGCGCCGGCTGCACGGCGTGCGCGGCGCGGATGCTGGCTGCTGCGCGTATAGACATCTTCCGTCGCCGGCGCATCGGCTGTGCGATCGGCCGGGAAGCGGACACCGGACACGCGACGGCGGGACCGATCGTGCGCGTCGAACGACTCATCGTCGTCGAACGGATCGTCCGGTGCGGCAATCTCAAACGAAACGAGGGCATCGTCGGATGCCCTCGTCGCGGTGCGGTTCGCGGCGTTGCCGCCTGCGCTCCGCCGGTCGGCGCCCGAGGATCCGCCTCGCCGGCCTGAGCGACCCGCCGTTTCGGGCGTGTCGTGCTCCTCCGGCTCGCCGGCCTGACCTCGGCGCGCAACCATCACTCTTCTTCGTCCATCGCCTCGGCTTCGTTGCCTGCGCCATCGGGCATTGCGACGACGCCGAGCGATTCGCGGATGCGGTTCTCGATCTCGCGCGCGATTTCCGGATTTTCGCGCAGGAATTCGCGCGCGTTGTCCTTGCCCTGGCCGATCTTCTCGCCGTTGTAGCTGTACCAGGCGCCCGCCTTGTCGACGATCTTCGCCTGCACGCCGAGATCGATGATCTCGCCCTGACGCGAAATGCCTTCGCCGTACAGGATGTCGAAGATCGCTTCGCGGAACGGCGGCGACACCTTGTTCTTGACGACCTTCACGCGGGTTTCGTTGCCGATCACCTCGTCGTTCTTCTTGATCGAGCCAATCCGGCGGATATCGAGACGCACCGACGAGTAGAACTTCAGTGCGTTACCGCCCGTCGTGGTTTCCGGGTTGCCGAACATCACGCCGATCTTCATCCGGATCTGGTTGATGAAGATCACGAGGCAGTTCGTGCGCTTGATCGTACCGGTCAGCTTGCGCAGCGCCTGCGACATCAGGCGGGCCTGCAGACCCGGCAGCGAATCGCCCATCTCGCCTTCGATTTCGGCCTTCGGCACGAGCGCCGCGACCGAGTCGATGACGATCATGTCGATCGAGCCCGAGCGCACCAGCGCATCGGTGATTTCGAGGGCCTGCTCGCCGGTGTCCGGCTGCGAGATCAGCAGCTCCGGCACGTTCACGCCGAGCTTCGCGGCATATTGAACGTCGAGCGCGTGCTCGGCGTCGATGAACGCCGCGGTGCCGCCCAGCTTCTGCAGCTCGGCGATGACCTGCAGCGTGAGCGTGGTCTTACCGGACGATTCCGGACCGTAGATCTCGACCACCCGGCCGCGCGGCAAGCCGCCGACGCCCAGCGCGATGTCGAGACCCAGCGACCCCGTGGAGACGACCTGGATATCCTCGGCCGCTTCGCCGTCGCCCATCCGCATGATCGAGCCCTTGCCGAACTGCTTTTCGATCTGCGCGAGCGCGGCCGCCAGCGCCTTGCTCTTCTCGGCGGTCATCCCGGAGCCCTTCTTGCTATCTTCCATGAATCGTCCTTTGCTATGATGAGCAGCGTCTGTTGGAGGCGCGCCCCTTTCAAGCGCTGCCCACGAATGCAGACACTGTATAAAAAAACAGTGTTTTGTGCAAGCCCACAATGCAGCGCGTTGTGCACGAATAACTTCGGAGACAGCCGCGCCGGCGCGAACGCCCTGCCGGCATCGGTCAGCAACATGCGAATTCTCATCGCCGAAGACGACAGCATACTCGCGGACGGCCTCACCCGGTCACTCCGCCAATCGGGCTATGCCGTCGATCACGTGAAGAGCGGCGTCGACGCCGACACCGCGCTGTCGATGCAGACTTTCGACCTGCTGATCCTCGATCTCGGGCTGCCGAAAATGTCCGGGCTCGACGTGCTCAAGCGCCTGCGCGCGCGCAATTCCAATCTTCCCGTGCTGATCCTGACCGCCGCCGACAGCGTCGACGAACGCGTGAAGGGACTCGACCTCGGCGCCGACGACTACATGGCCAAGCCGTTCGCGCTCAACGAGCTCGAGGCGCGCGTGCGCGCGCTGACCCGGCGCGGCGCCGGCGGCGGCCCGACCGTCGTGCGCCACGGCTCGCTCGCGTTCGACCAGGTCGGCCGCATCGCGTATGCGAACGATCACGTGCTCGATCTCTCCGCGCGCGAACTGGGCCTGCTCGAGGTGCTGCTGCAGCGGATCGGCCGGCTCGTGTCGAAGGAACAGCTCGTCGATCACCTGTGCGAATGGGGCGAGGAAGTCAGCAACAACGCGATCGAAGTCTACGTGCACCGGCTGCGCAAGAAGATCGAACCGAGCGGCGTGCGGATCTCGACCGTGCGCGGCCTCGGCTATTGCCTCGAGAAGGTCGCGCCCGCGACGCCGGCCGACACGGCGGCGCCCCAGCCCGCGGCGGCCGGCACGCCGCTGCGCTGACGCCGGGCGTCGCCGCGATGGCCACGCCGGCCCACTCCCGCCACCCGACCGGCGCGCCGTCGTCGGCCGCCGACGAGGCACGCGACGCGCGCTACGAGAACCCGTTCGCGCCGCCCGACGAAACCGAATCGCCCGAAACGCCGCGCCCGCGCTCGCTGTTCGGCGAAATCCTCGACTGGATGCTCGCGCCGCTGCTGCTGCTGTGGCCGATGAGCATCGCCGTCACCTATCTCGTCGCGAAAACGATCGCGAACAGCCCGTTCGACCGCGCGCTCGAGACCAACGCGTACGTGCTCGCGCGCCAGATCCATCCGGTCAACGGCGTCGCCGAGCTGACGCTGCCGGAGCAGACGCGCGACTTCCTGCGCGCGGACAACATCGACAGCGTCTACTTCCAGGTGCTCGGCACGCGCGGCGAGCTGGTCGCGGGCGAAGCCGACATGCCGCTGCCGCGCGACGAGGACCGCCCGCCGCCGGGCGTCGTCGTGTTCCGCGACGACCTGCTGCGCGGCAACGACGTGCGGGTCGCGTATACGACCGTCGCGCTGCCGCAGACGAGCGGCGCGCAGCCCGTGCTGGTGCAGGTCGGCGAGACGCTCGACAAGCGCAACGCGCTCGCGAACGACATCATCAAGGGCGTGATCCTGCCGCAATTCGTGATCCTGCCGCTCGCGATCCTGCTCGTCTGGTTCGGGCTGTCGCGCGGGCTCGCGCCGCTCAACGCGCTGCAGGCGCACATCCGCGCGCGCCGGCCCGACGACCTGTCGCCCGTCGAGGCGCAGCGCGCGCCGCCCGAGATCGAACCGCTCGTCACGTCGTTCAACGACCTGCTCGCACGCCTCGAACAGAACATGGCGCTGCAGAAACGCTTCATCGCCGACGCCGCGCACCAGATGAAGACGCCGCTCGCGGGCCTGCGCACGCAGGCCGAGTTCGCGATGCGCCACCCGGTCCCGCCCGACGTGCAGCGCTCGCTCGAGCAGATCGCGACGAGTTCCGAGCAGGCCGCGCGGCTCGTCACGCAACTGCTTGCGCTCGCGCGCGCCGAGAACCGTGCGAGCGGATTGACGTTCGAGCCGGTCGAGATCGCCGCGCTCGCGCGGCGCGCGGTGCGCGACTGGGTGCAGGCCGCGCTCGCGAAACGCATGGACCTTGGCTACGAAGGCCCGGACGACGACGCGCCGCTCGACGTCGACGGCAACCCGGTGATGCTGCGCGAGATGCTCGGCAACCTGATCGACAACGCGATCCGCTACACGCCGGAAGGCGGGCGCATCACGGTACGCGTGCGGGCCGAGCGCGCGGCGCGGCGCGTCCATCTCGAAGTCGAGGATACCGGCCCCGGCATCCCGGCCGGCGAGCGCGAGCGCGTCGTCGAGCGCTTCTACCGGATCCTCGGCCGCGAAGGCGACGGCAGCGGCCTCGGGCTCGCGATCGTGCGCGAGATCGCCACGCAGCACGGCGGCACGCTGACGCTCGACGATCACGTCTACCAGCATGCGCCGCGTCTCGCCGGCACGCTCGTGCGCATCAGCCTGCCGCTGACCGACACCGCCCCGGATTAACCCTGACGTACGCCGCCGCGGCTCGGCCGCGGATACGTCGAAACCGGCGCTTTACCGGACGTTCGCGTCACGATCCGCGCGCGAAGCCGCCGATTCGACACGGGTTAACGCGCAGTCGTTTTGTGCGCGCGAGTCAGTGCGCCGTAAGTTTCCGTGCCAATAATCGTCGACAGGCCCGCCCCTCCCAAGGCGGCCGCACATCTATATCAAGGGACTTGGAGACGATTCATGGCAACGTTAGGCGGGCAAATTTCGCACTCGCCGATGACGGGCGAAGAGAAGAAGGTGATCTTCGCGTCGTCGCTCGGCACCGTGTTCGAGTGGTACGACTTTTACCTGGCCGGCTCGCTCGCGGCCTACATCAGCAAGAGCTTCTTCTCCGGCGTCAATCCGACCGCCGCGTTCATCTTCACGCTGCTCGGCTTCGCGGCCGGTTTCGCGGTGCGGCCGTTCGGCGCGATCGTGTTCGGCCGGCTCGGCGACCTCGTCGGCCGCAAGCACACGTTCCTCGTGACGATCGTGATCATGGGCGTCTCGACGTTCGTGGTCGGCTTCCTGCCCGGCTACGCGTCGATCGGCATCGCCGCTCCCGTGATCTTCATCGCGATGCGGCTGCTGCAAGGCCTCGCGCTCGGCGGCGAATACGGCGGCGCGGCGACCTACGTCGCCGAGCATGCGCCCGCCAACCGTCGCGGCTTCTACACCGCGTGGATCCAGACGACGGCCACGCTCGGCCTGTTCCTGTCGCTGCTCGTGATCCTCGGCGTGCGCACGTTCATCGGCGAGGAAGCGTTCGGCAATTGGGGCTGGCGCGTGCCGTTCGTCGCGTCGATCCTGCTGCTCGGGGTGTCGGTGTGGATCCGGCTGCAGCTGAACGAATCGCCAGTGTTCCTGCGCATCAAGGCGGAAGGCAAGACGTCGAAGGCGCCGCTGACCGAAGCGTTCGGCCAGTGGAAGAACCTGAAGATCGTGATCCTCGCGCTGATCGGCCTGACGGCCGGCCAGGCGGTCGTGTGGTACACGGGCCAGTTCTACGCGCTGTTCTTCCTCACGCAGACGCTGAAGGTCGACGGCGCCAGCGCGAACATCCTGATCGCGATCGCGCTCCTGATCGGCACGCCGTTCTTCCTGTTCTTCGGTTCGCTGTCGGACAAGATCGGCCGCAAGCCGATCATCCTTGCCGGCTGCCTGATCGCCGCGCTGACCTACTTCCCGCTGTTCAAGGCGCTCACGCACTACGCGAACCCGCAGCTCGAACTCGCGACGCAGAAGGCGCCGATCACGGTCGTCGCCGATCCGGCTACCTGCTCGTTCCAGTTCAACCCGGTCGGCACGTCGAAGTTCACCAGCTCGTGCGACATCGCGAAAAGCGCGCTCGCGAAGGCCGGCCTGAACTACGAGAACGTCGCGGCCCCGGCCGGGACGCTGGCCGAAATCAAGGTCGGCGACACGGTGATCCAGACCTACGACGGCAAGGCGGCCGACGCGAAGACGCAGGGTGCGGCGTTCGACAAGACGCTCGCGTCGACGCTGAAGGGGGCCGGCTATCCGGCGAAGGCCGACCCGGCGCAGCTCAACTGGCCGATGACGATCGTGATTCTGACCATCCTCGTGATCTTCGTGACGATGGTCTACGGCCCGATCGCCGCGATGCTGGTCGAGATGTTCCCGACGCGGATCCGCTACACGTCGATGTCGCTGCCCTATCACATCGGCAACGGCTGGTTCGGCGGCTTCCTGCCGGCGACCGCGTTCGCGATCGTCGCGGCGAAGGGCAACATCTACTCGGGGCTCTGGTATCCGATCGTGATCGCGCTGGCCACGTTCGTGATCGGCCTGCTGTTCGTCAAGGAGACGAAGGACTCGGACATCTACGCGCAGGATTGATGCCGGGTCCGCGGCGGGGGACGGCCGGCGGAGGATCGCCTTCCGGCGCCCGGCTCCCGCCCGCGACGGAGGCCGGCACGAGCCGCCGGCAACTTTTTTCGGGAAAGATGGAAAAAGGTATTGACAGCTGACCGGCCGATCGACATAATTCAAGTCTTCACGGCGAATTAGCTCAGTCGGTTAGAGCGACGGAATCATAATCCGCAGGTCCGGGGTTCGAATCCCTGATTCGCCACCAAATACGAAAAGGCCTTGCTTTGCAAGGCCTTTTCTCATTCTGGCGTGTGGCAAAACATCTCGGGGTGCGTCTCCATCGAGAGTTCGCCACCATGCTGACGCCCTTCCTGCCGTCGCATCTGCGCCGTACCGCCTACGGCGTCTTCCACTTCCGCATCGTCCTGCCCCCGCACCTCGCCGCCGTTGCCGGCAAGAAAGAGGTCTGGCGGTCCCTGCGCACCCGCGATCCCGAGCGCGCTAAACTGCTGGCCTACCTGCTCAACGCCCGCTTTGCGATGCTCAAGAAACCCGCCCTGGCCGATCTGCTGGCCCTCTCACCCGACGACATCCAACAACTGACGATCCACGGGCTGCAAGTCACGCAAGGGCAGTTCCGGGCGGAACGGATCGAACTGGACGACACGACGCCGGAGACCTTGCAGCGCGATCAGGCCGTCTTGAAAGACCTGATTGCCCCGTTCACCCTCCCGCCCGCCGAACCCACGGACAAGGAACTAGCGGACCTGGACGAGTTGGCCGCCATGCGCGCGGCCACCAAGACCAAGCGCCTGTCCGAATGCGTGCGGCTGTACCTCGACAGCAAGCAGGGGGAGATCTCGCCCGCGAGCATGAAGGACTACACGAACGGACTGGCAACGTTCCTCCGTTGGGCCGGCGACGAGACCCCGATCGGCATGTGCACCTGGGACTTCATGCGGGGCTACTTCGAGTTCCTGCAATGGCTGCCGAAGAACTACGAGAAGCGCCGGGACAGGGATTTTCAAGGCCAGGAAGCCCGTCATTTCGTCGCCAAGGCCCAGGCCCGGAACGAGCGTCCGTCAGACGTCATCAGCGACCAAACCCGGCGGCAACAGCGGCTGATCCTGAGCGGGTTTTTCACCTGGGCGATTGAGGCCCGGCAGTTCAAGGGCGAGAACCCCACGGTCGGCCAGGTCAAGATGTCGAAAACCCAACGCCTCAAAAGCAACGCCGGGCGAGGCTACCTGCCGTTCCCGCCGGATGCGCTTCGGCAAATCTTCGAGCCCGCCCGGTTCCTCGCCTTCGCCCAGAACCCGGAGGACTTCTTCCTGCCGCTGCTGGGCCTCTACACCGGGGCACGCATGAACGAACTGGCCCAGGCCCGCGTGCAGGACATCCGCCAGGGCGATGCCGGGCGCTGGTTCCTCGACATCCAGCCGGACCACACCGGGGACGACGAGACGGAAACGCGGGTGAAGACGATCAGCAGCATCCGGTCCGCCCCGATCCATCCCGATCTGATCCGGTTGGGCCTGATCGCCTACGCCCTGGAACTGGGCGACCGTGGCGCGGTACGGCTCTTCCCGCACCTGCCGCGCGATGCCAAAGGCAAACACACCAAGAACCCGTCGCGGCGCTTTGGGGACTACCTGACGACGTTGGGGATCAAGGACAGCCGACGGCACGCCTTCCCGTCGTTCCGAACCACGTTGATCCGGCGCTTGAAGGGAGCTGGCGTTGCCAAGGATGCCCGCATGGAACTGGTCGGCCATGCCCCGCGCGATGTTCATGACCGCGACTACGCCGGTCAGTTCGGGGACGAGTTCCTGGCGAAGCAGACGCTTGACCTGTTGCAGTTCGACGAGGTGAATCCCGAAGCCTTGTCCGCCGATCTGTCGGAACGGCTCTCCAAGTTTCTGACGATTGCGCTGCAGACCACGCGGAAACCGCGTCCCGCACGCGGTTGAGCGGCACGCGCCCGTTTTTCATAAGCCCCTAAAACAAACGCCCTCCAAGGAGGGCGTTCGGTACAATGGGGTCGGGTGCTTCCTGCGAAGCATCCGCCCAGCGGGGTAAGCACCCGTTGAGGTGGAGGGTCCAGCCAATGGCTCCGACCAAGAAGCTGTCCCAGTGCGTCCGCGTCCTCGTGATGATCATCACCGTGATCGCCATGTTGGCGTGGTCGCCACCGGTCTTCTGACCGGTGAACGGCCCGCCTGTGACAGCAGGTGGGCCGTTCCACCTCACTTTCTACACCGCTTCGGCATCGATTGCAATATCACATGAGGCCGTCGAACGTGGCCGGATAACCGACCGCGCGCCCGTTTTTCCGTTCTGGGTTCTGCCGCGCGCTGTCGCGCGCCTGCGGGGAGTGCTTCGGGGGGGACGTGCCTTGGCATGGTGGCCGCGTGCCCCTTCGGGGAGCCTTCGGCCTGTAACCCTTCGGGTTGCATTCGCCTGTGCCCTCTGATGGTGGCCCATGCGAGGGATTGGTACGGTTTTGCCTTGCTTCGCTCCCCTGGTCCCGGCAAAGCCCGGGGCTGCGCCCCGGCCTAAGCCGGGAAAGCCTCTCCCCTGCGCGCCGCAAGATATGCGACATGCATGGAAGGGCTTACCCGCTTAGGCCGTCCCGTTCGATGCTGCTGAACGGTGCCATTTACCGGGGCTGGGATAGATGCGCTCCCCAACTACGGACAGTTCACGATTCGATCATCGCCGGTGCCAGGTCTGTCCACCACCGCGAAGGTGGCGCCTCTCTGTTGGCGTTGTGCACCGTGGCCCGGCCGTCGCCGGGCACTTCCCCGCTCATCACGCCTTACCCGTTGCAACGCCGAGCCGTCAGGGACACACGAGCGGGGCCAGATTGAGCACTCCCCGCGCCCCAGTGGGACGAAGCATTGCTGGGCCGGATCGCACGCATGATGTGCGGTTCAAGATGCCAGTCTCCGGGTGTCGCTGATCCAATGATGGGCGAGGCCGGTACCACTCGACAAGCCCGGGATTGGTTACCCGGCGTCCTTGCACGATCTCCGGCGGTTCTGCGCTGTCGGGCGGTCGGGGCTGGATGGTTGAGTGGCAGAACTTGACCTGGGCTTCGGGTTCGCTAGGATGGTGCTGCGGGGCCGAAGTTTGGGTGCGTAGTTTCGTCGCTGTCACTACTCAATCCAGTTCCCGATGCTTCCAACATCGCGGAACCGCAGCCCCACGGTAGCAGACCACGGCCCCCTGTCAAACAGGGGGCCTTGCTTTTTCTTTGCCGACTGCTTGGATGGCTGGACCACCACCGGAGCCAGCCATGCCGACCACCGACGCGCCCAGCGGTACCACCTTCCCGGATCTTCTGGACCTATGGTTTCGGGCCTACATTGCCGCCTTGCACCGGGTCGAGCCAATCTCGGCCGGAATGATCGCGGACCAGGCGGTACGGGTCGCCATCGAGCGATGGGGGTTGACGGTCAATCAGTAACGCACGCGCCGTAAAACCAGCCCACCGACCAGCCCGCCACGGGCGGCCCCGGAACGGGGCCGGGTTGTGGAATCGCGCGGACCTGCCATCCTGGAGAGGTAGCCACGCCGATCAGCAGGCCCGAAACATGCCCCGCAGCGCAAAACCCACGCCGTTCTCATTGTTGGACGGGTTTGAACCGTCCAACAATGAGGTGAAATCGGGAAGGAAGCTTCCCGGTTTCACAGGTCGTAGCGTCAGCGAAGACCGCGCGCGTGGTTGCGGGAGCAAACACGCGCCGGATCGATGCGAGAGCAGCGATCCGAGCACAGACGGCGAGAGCCGGCTGTGCGGTCCCCGGATTGACGCCCAAGCGACCATCTGGGGACACTCGATCACGCACGTTCTGCGTGATCGAGAAGCCAGCGCACGACAAGCTGCAGAACGCGATACGAAGCCCTGGACCCTGCACGCCGACCAGCAGACGCGCAACATACTGCGCGACGAGGAACAGCGCAAGGTCTCATCGACCACCGCAGCGAAGTATCGCCGCGAATACGAACGGCTGCGCGCCGAAGGCATCACCGCACTGGACAGAGCGCGGACACGACAGCACTACGACCTGCTGCGGACCGCGTCGCACTACTGCATGGAAACCGACGTGCGCGCGCTCCGGGCTGCATCGGAGCGCGCGCGCCGCGCCGGCCACCTGGAACAGGCGCAACGCCTGACGCTGGAAGCCTGGAAACTGGCGGTGGAGATGGACGTACAGTTTCGCCAGCCGGACCGGAAAACGTGGAAGGACAAGGCGGACGCCATGCGAAAAGCCGGGGATCCGATCGTGTCGAAGTCGAAGCGCGACACGATCGCCCCGGCCCCGTCGCTGGCGGTCGCGGCCCTGCTGACGGCAGGGCATCACGGCGTGAAGGTTGCTGAGCGCCACGCCGAGCGGGTCGCCGTGCTGGCGCTGTTCGGCGTCCGGCCCGCCGAACTGAAGCGCGGCATCGAACTGTCCCTGGCGGCCGATCCGCAGAGCGGCCGCCCGTTCCTCGCCGCGCGGGTCAAGGGCGTGAAGGTCAACGCCGAACGCGGCCAAGCCTGGCGCACGCTGGTGGTACCGGTCGATAACACCGCCGCAAACGGGCTTGCGGCGGTCGTTCGTGAGCGCGGCGGCAAGGCTATGGTGTCGATGACCGACGCCGATCACCGGAGCCTGAACCGCGCGCTGAAGCCCTCGGGCCTGTCGATCTACTCGTTTCGCCACGCGGTCGCCAGCGAACTGAAACGGGAAGCCATCCGCAAGCCGGAGACGGCAGCCGGAGCGGCAACGTTCATGGGGCACACGAGCACGCGCAGCCTCATGAGTTACGGGCGCGCTGCGCACGCCCGTGGCGGTCGCCGCTTCGGGGCGCGGGCGGAGCGCGCGGTGCGGAGCGTGCCCGTTACGTTCCAGCAGAAGGCCGACGTGCGCGAGGCTGCCCGCGCGACGGCCGCCCAGGCGACCGCCCCGCGGGTTCCAAACCTCGGAGCGCTAGCGCGCCGGCTCCCAACGCCCGGGCTGACGCCACCACGCGGGCCAAAACTGCCCTGGAAGCGGTAGACCCCGCCCGGACGGGGCAGCGGGTCAAGGAGCGCGCAGCGACCCCGCAGGGGCCTGTCCTTGACGCGCTGAACCGGCCCCGCACGCTCGGACATGGGTGGGCAGAGCCAGAGCGCTGCCCACCCATGCCGACCGGCGGCGGGTCAGGTTCATCACTGCACGCGCCAGCCGTTGTTCGTTTTTGCCATCATCGCTTCATCGTTCACGGATGCGGTCATCCCCGGCAACTTCGGGAACTTGTCGCGCTCGACCCAGGACGGTACGTCGTCGATCTTCCAGGTGAACTTCACATCGGACATGCCGGCGTTGTCCTTGTTCGGGACCGTGAACTCGGTCACCTCATCGACGGTCTTCGTCCCGACGCAGAAGCCCTTCTGCGGGTCCCATGCGCCAGCGGATCGCCCTTTGTCCGTGAGGTTGATGGTGAACGCCGAGACGTTCATGAAGCCTTGCTGGACCAGTCCGAGTTGTACGGTCGCAATGCCCTCACGGTTCAGCCCGTCCAGGATGCCGACCTGTTCTTTCGTCATGCCCTCCGACGGGATCTGGATCGGCCACTGCACCGCCGCGCTGTTCTCGATGTTCCAGCAGACCGTCTGTGGTTTGTCCTTGAAGAACTGCGCCAGTCCGTCTTTCAGGTCCCCTTTCGACGGCCCGCTGCTGCATCCGGCGAGCACTGCGGCAGCGGCGGCCAGCGTCCCGAGCATCAAAATTCGTTTTTTGTTGTTCATGGCAACACCTTGTTTGTTATACGGCTTGTTGGTCTTGATGAGCGGGACCGCTCACTGGCCGTTCAGTGCGCGTTCCACTTGTACCGACAAGGAACTGGCCATAGGCTGGGTCAGGCCACCGCCGAGCCAATGCTCGACGCCCCGCGCCTGCACTACGACCTGCCACGACCGGGCCGCGATGCCCTTCCCGACACCGCCGGTGCTGCTGACGCCCGTGTAAGTGCCGCCCGAGCCGATCCCGGAATAAACCACGGTCTCACCGGCAGCAGGGGCCGTGATATAGATGCGTTCGAGGTCCGCGCGCGCCAGGGCAGTGCCGTTGTCCAGCGTGATCCCCGCCGGGCCTGCCGTGAACTGCGTCAGGCGTCGGCCGCGATTCGCCCCTTTCAGTTTCATGCTGCGCAGCGAGACGCAAAGCAACGCGGTACCGCCGACCAGCACCACGGCCAGCACGACGTTCGCGCTCGCCAGGCCGATGAACAGACCGGCCAAGATGACGGCCGCGATGGCCAACTGGATCTTTTCCCATGCCCCGTTGAGCGGCAACGGCCGCACCGTGAACCGTTTCGCTCCATTGTCGATCTGCTCGACGTCATACAAAGCCTGCGCCATCTTCACGATCTCCCAGATGTAAAACCACGTTGAAAGTTTCACTATAAATCAATAGTTGCAAGTTGGATCATTCAATAGGGACGGAAAGACAACAACACTTCGTGTCATCGAATGATGTGGGGTGTCATGGTGGAAGATCAGGCCAAGCAGCGAGACCGGGAACTGGCGCGGCAGGTCGGCGCACGTCTGGCCGCTCGACGGAAGGCCCTGCGCCTCACCCAAGACCAACTGGCCGAACGGCTTGGGATCGAAAAGGAAAGCGTGTCCCGGCTAGAAACCGGGTTCGTGTCGCCATCGCTGGGGCGACTGTCCACGTTGGCGGAAGCCCTGGACGTGTCGTTGCTGGACCTGCTGCGCGACGTGTCCGACCGACCGCAGGACCAGGCCGCCAGTCTGACCGCCGCCATCGCGCGCCTGCCGGTTCGGCAGCGGGCGCTGGTGGTACGGACCGCTACCGAACTGGCGGCGATCCTCCAGGACGGCGCAGAATAGCCGATGCACCACTGCCGTCAGGCCGGGATTTGACGGCAGCCCCTGGCGTTGCAGGTTGAAAGCATCACCTACCGCCAGAGCCTGCCATGCCGACCGGGAATCCCTTCCTCCAGAGACGCAGCCCTGCGGGCTGTTTCGCCTCGCCATCCAACTGCGGGTAAGGTGCTCACTTCGTTTGACGTCTAGACGTCAAAATGCTACGCTCCTCGGCCATACACCGCACACCACCAAAATCTCATGTCGTTGGCACCAGGCGTAATCCGTGATTCCATCGTTGACTACCTCGCAATGGTCGGGGGGGACGCATCAACAAGCGAGATTATTGCGGCGGTAACCAGAACGGTTGGAACCGTGCCGACCTCATCGGTCAGGTCATACCTCAGCCTCAATACGCCCGAGACGTTTGAGCGTGTAGGTCGTGGACGTTACCGCTTGCAGAGCTCAACACTCCTTGAACACCACACCAAAGCCGAAGGGAAGGCCCTGACCATCGGTAAGGCGAAGCTCTACCAGGACGACTGCTTTGACTGGCTCGCAAGCCAAAAACCCCGGTCCATTCAGGCGGTCGTAACAGACCCCCCCTATGGCTTGGTTGAATACACGGCCAAAGAAACTGCAAAACTACGAGCCGGCAACAAGGGGGGAATCTGGCGTATTCCTCCGTCGTTTGATGGCCACCAGCGCGCGCCTCTCCCCCGCTTCACGGTATTGAACGAAGCAGACAGGCAAGCGCTTCACGCCTTCTTCAAGCGTTTTGGCACCCTGATCGCAAAGGTCGTGGTGCCTGGGGCCAATGTCGTCATCGCGTCGAACCCGTTGCTCGCCCACATTGTGGCCGAAGCGATGGGGCAGGCCGGGCTGGAGCTACGCGGCTACATCGCCCGCCAAGTGATGACCATGCGAGGCGGCGATCGCCCCAAGAACGCGCACGTCGAGTTCGACAGCGTCTCTGTCATGCCCCGGTCGCAATGGGAGCCTTGGGTGGTACTGCGCGCGCCCCTTGACGGCCGCGTCCAGGACAATCTCCGCCAATGGGGGACAGGAGGATTCCGCCGCCCGACAGCAGAACGGCCTTTTGGTGACTTGATAAAGTCACATCCAACGCCTGCCAG
This sequence comes from Burkholderia sp. 28_3, assembly GCF_003253915.1. Taxonomy (NCBI): domain Bacteria; kingdom Pseudomonadati; phylum Pseudomonadota; class Betaproteobacteria; order Burkholderiales; family Burkholderiaceae; genus Burkholderia; species Burkholderia sp. 28_3. The sequence goes on along the minus strand of NZ_QKZF01000009.1, from coordinate 201,158 downwards.
CGAGAAAAAAATCGCGCCGCACCCTTCACTGAAACCGCAAGCGTTCATGCGCCAGGTGGTCCGCGCAGTGCTGCCGCTCGGTGAGGGCACTGTTCTGGATCCATTTATGGGGGCCGGATCAACGCTGGCTGCCGCCAACGCGGTCGGCTACGACAGTTGCGGTGTCGAACTGGATCAACAGTTCTTCGACCTAGCGACCGAAGCTGTACCGAAACTCGCAGCACTTCCCGCAAAGAACGCGCAGCCGGACCTGTTCTAGCCGTCTACTGCGCTACTTTGTAGACCCACCCGGCCCGCAACTTCTGGACACCGTGCTTGTCCAGTGTCGCGGTTCTGGTGCCCAATGCCCCGCGCGAGTTGCTACGGAAATCAGACTCGACCACCTGGGCCAGATAGACCTCTGTGAAACGCATCGGCCGCCGCTCAGACGCAGGCTCGGTGGTGGAATCCACCTCGTAGACAAACACACACATCCACTGCGCGCGTGCACCGTGGGTATCTACGGCCCCTCCCGCCTTCCGCGTGCTCTTGATCTCAACCCCCTCAGTGCCCGACGCAACTGCATCGTTTGCGTAGCGCGCCCGGAGGATCAAATCTGGATGTCCGTTGAAATGCTTGTTTTCGACCAGGGAACGTGAAAACTTCGCCAAGGATGCGGTGATCATGTCGGAGATCAAACCCGACATCGCCGCCGGTCGCATCATGTCGTCCAACCGATGCAGCCCCTTTGCGGACAGCAGCGTGTTCACATCGTAGAAAAAATCATAGATGTCCTGCATCGCGTGCTCAAAGTCGCTGATTCGAAGCGAGAACGGCAGATCAGGATTGGGGTTGAAGGCGTCCCTGTCGATTTCTGCTTTTGTAGTCAAAAACGGTCTCCGGTAGGCCGAAAGGCTGGAATCCGCGATGTTACACGTTTCGGCCCCTGAAACCGTGGTAACCTCCGCCTCAGCCTTATCGTGAGGTGGTACCGCTGGCGCATCTCCAACCTGCGACACGATTTACCATCCGATATAAAAGCGAGCTGGATCAAGGATTTACGATCGCACCCTGCGTATCCCTGATTCGCCACCAAATGCGAAAAGCCGCTGTTTCGAAAGAAACAGCGGCTTTTTTCATTGCCTCATCCGGCGCACGCGGTGTCGCGCGCTGCCCGCCTTCAGGCCGCGCGCTGCGCCGCGACTACGCCACCACCGCGCCGCGCTGCGCATCCGGCGTCTGCGCCCGCAGCTTCCCCCGCCAGTTCTCCCCGCCCTCCAGCGCCGGCGTCGACTCGAACACCTCCGCGATCCAGTCGGCGAACACGCGCACCTTCTGCGACAGATGCCGGTTGTGCGGATAGACGATCGAGATCGGTTTCGGCTTCGGATTGCAGTCCGGCAGCACCTCGACCAGCGAGCCGTCGAGCAGGTTCGGCAGCACCATGAACAGCGTCGGCTGAATCATCCCGAAGCCTTCGAGCCCGCACGTCACGTACGCATCCGAGTCGTTGACCGTCACGCTGCCGTTCATCCGCACCTCGAACGGCTTGCCGTCGATCATGAACACCCACGGAATCGCCCGCGCGCCATGGCTCGACCGGAAATTCACCGCATGATGTTCGACGAGATCGGCAATCTCGTTCGGCTCGCCGTGACGGGCGAGGTAATCGGGCGACGCGCACGTCACGCGCTTGAGCATCCCGATGCGCCGCGCGACCATCGACGAATCCTCGAGCGGGCCGACCCGGATCATGCAGTCGATGCCTTCCTCGACCGGATCGACGTAACGGTCGGACAATCCCAGCTCGAGCGTGATGTCCGGATAGCGCTGCCGGAAGATCGACAGCGACGGCAGCACGATGCGCCGCCCGAGCGAACTCGGCATGTGGACGCGCAGCACGCCGCTCGGCTTGCGGTTGCCGGTCTGGAAACTCGCGTCGGCCTCGGCGATCTCCGCGATGATCTTCATGCAATGCTCGTAGTACGCGGCGCCCTCCGGCGTCAGCGACAGCCGGCGCGTCGTCCGGTGCATCAGGCGCACGCCGAGCAGCGCCTCGAGATTCTGGATGATGGTCGTCACCGACGCGCGCGGCATCGCGAGCGTGTCGGCCGCCCGCGTGAAGCTGTTCGCGTCGACCACGCGGGTAAAAACTTCCATTGCCTGGATTCGGTCCATGCTGCTTCCCCCTTCGAATCGCCAACGGAACAGAATAGAGCGCGCGGCAAGCGCGGCACAAGCCCCCGTCTATTGTTCTCCAATGCCGAATAGTTTCGACGCTTCGGACTGGAAATCGAGTCGTTTCCGTGCAGTTCCGGGCGAGCCCGCTCATCCGTCGTGCGTTACCGCACGAACCGCTCGCGATATCCCTGCGGCGACACGCCCAGCACGCGCACGAAACTGCGCCGCAGCGTCTCCTCGGAACCGAAGCCGCAACGCCCGGCGATCCGCTTGACGGGCCACGCCGTTTCGCCGAGCAGGCGTTGCGCGGCCTCGACACGGATCTGCTCGACCGCGCGCGCGGGCGTGCGGCCGGTTGCCGCGCGATAGTGGCGCACGAAACTGCGCTCGCTCATGCTCACGCGTTCGGCGAGCGCGGGCACCGACAGGTCGGCCGTCAGGTGCTCGGCCATCCATGCGTGCAGCTCGCCGAACCGGTCGGCGGTGCGCTGCATCGACAGCATCGTGCTGAACTGCGCCTGCCCGCCCGGACGCTTCAGGAACACGACGAGTTCGCGCGCGACGTCGAGCGCGGTCGCCCGCCCGAGATCCTCCTCGACCAGCGCGAGCGCGAGATCGATGCCGGCCGTCACACCGGCCGACGTCCACAGCGCGCCTTCGCGGATGAAGATCGGGTCCGGCTCGACGCGCACGTTCGGATAGCGCGCCGCGAATTCGTCGCAGCGCGCCCAGTGCGTGACCGCGCGCCGCCCGTCGAGCAGGCCGGCTTCGGCGAGCAGGAACGCACCGGTGCAGACCGACGCCACGCGCCGCGCGCGCCCGGCCTGCTGCCGCACCCAGCGCACCATCCGCGCGTCCTTCGACGCCGCATGCACGCCCTTGCCGCCGGCGACGATCAGCGTATCGGGATGGCGCGCGGCCGCGCGCAGCGACTCGGCCATCACGACGAGGCCCGACGACGTCTCGACCGGCCCCGCTTCGACGGCCACGACGCGCGGCGCATACGGCGCCGGCTGCCCGCGCTCCAGCGCGAGCTCGTTGACGGACGCGAATACCTGCAGCGGGCCCGTCACATCGAGCAGTTGCGCACGGGGAAACGCGAGGACCAGGATCGAACGCGGGGCGGCGGCAGGCATGGCGATTGGCTGAAAACGTGGGGGATATGGCAATTTCGCCAAACACTACGCGCCTAGAATCGATCTGTCCATCCCGTGCCGAACGGCGCGCGTTCCCTTCCTCTCGGAGTCTTCGCATGACCCTGCATATCGGCCTTCTCGTCTTTCCGGGCGTCCAGCAACTCGACCTCACCGGCCCGCACGACGTGCTTGCATCGCTGCCCGACGCGGCCGTCCATCTGGTGTGGAAGTCGCGCGACGCGGTCGCGTCGAGCAGCGGCCTCGCGCTCGCACCGACCTGCACGTTCGACGACTGCCCGCCGCTCGACGTGATCTGCATCCCGGGCGGCATCGGCATCAACGAGCTGCTGCTCGATGCCGAAACGATCGCGTTCGTGCAGCAGCGCGCGGCCACCGCGCGCTACGTGACGTCGGTCTGCACGGGTTCGCTGTTGCTCGGCGTGGCCGGCCTGCTGCGCGGGCGGCGCGCGACGACGCACTGGGCCTTCCATGCGCTGCTCGAACCGCTCGGTGCGATACCCGTGCGCGAGCGCGTCGTGCGCGACGGCAACCTGGTCACGGGCGGCGGCGTGACGGCCGGCATCGACTTCGCGCTGACGATCGCCGCGGAGCTGGTCGGCGAAGAAGAAGCGCAGGCGATCCAGCTGCAACTCGAATATGCGCCGGCGCCGCCGTTCGACGCCGGCTCGCCCGACACCGCGCCGGCCGCGGTCGTGAAGCGCGTCACCGAACGTTCGGCCGCCGGCTTCGCGAAACGCAAGCAGATCGTCGAGCACGCGCTGCGCGCGACGCCGCGCTGAATGCGGATGTCGGAACAATCATGGGAAAGCGGCGCGCACGCGTGCGGGAGACCATCTCGATGAACATCATCCGGAGCGCCGCGTTCACCGCGGACCGCGCGTGGGGCGCCCTCGACATCGCGAACCTGAACGGCATCACGGTCCGGCTGCACTGGACCGACCAGCCGTATCGCTGGCACGTGAACGACGGCGAGAAGGTATTCGCGGTGCTCGACGGCCGCGTCGAGATGCGCTACCGCGAGGCAGGCGTCGAGCATGCGACGGTGTTGGAGACGGGCGACGTCTTCCACGCGACGGTCGGCACCGAACACGTCGCGCATCCGCTCGGCGTCGCGCGCATCCTGGTGATCGAGACCGAAGGCAGCGTCTGACGGCGAGCCTCGGAGGCTCGACGCCGCGCGGTGGGCGTTACCCCGAGATCGTGCCGGTTGCCTGCGATGCGATCAGTTTCGGCAGCGGCGTGCACTGGCACTGACACAGGTCGTGCTCGAGGGCGACGACCTTGCCCATCACGGTCATCGTGCGCTCGCCGCCGTCCGACACGATCACGCCCGGCGACTTGCACGCCGCGCAGAACACGGCTGCGCCGAGATACGCGAGTTCGCGCCCGTCGAACGACGAATTGGCGATCCCTTCGAGCACGACGCCGCCATGATCGGTCGTGTCGCCCTTCAGAATGAATTTGCGGCTCATGATGTCGGTTCTTCCCTCGGAAACGCCGCGCAACGCAACCGCGCACGGGTATCGTGATACTGCCGGTCGGTCGCGGGCGTCCCGCGAGCATATCACCGCTCGCCACGGCCGCGACGCAGGCCCTCCGCATCGGGCGGCCGTCACAACACGCCTTCGCCGCACACGGCTATTCGGCGTCGCGGTGTGCTCACACACCATGACGCGTCGAACCCGCCTGCCTGCGACGACCCGTTCCCCTGTTCCATCGGAGCCGTGCGCCGGCACGATCGCATGAAGTCGTCATGGCGATCAGGACACAGCCGGTTCGACATCGCATTGCATCGATAATGCTGATGCTTTAATGAAAAAAATAGCCTATATTTTCGTACAAGTACTAAATACAAATACATCAAAAAGGCTTAATAGCAAGCCGATTCGAATCATTCATTCGACGCCCTTCCCACCTCAAAACCTACCATTCTCTGACCGTTCGCACACCCGATAAACACGCTATTCCATAATAAACATTCATTAAAACGGGGCGTTAAAATTCAGCAAACCGATAGATAGAATTCAATCAATGCCTTCTGTTTATCGATAAGAAAATGGACGAACTCCTACCGATGCGACTATTCGTCAAGGTCGCCGAACTTCGTAGTTTCGCGCGCGCCGCCACGGAACTGAACATCTCCAATTCATCGGCCACCCGCCTCGTCATGAGCATCGAGGACCGGCTTGGCGCCCGCCTGCTGAATCGCACCACCCGCAGCCTGTCGCTGACCGACGCAGGCCACCTCTATCTGGCGCAGATCCGTCACGTGATCGACGAAATCGACCGGGTCGAGGAAACCATCGCGTCGATGCATCACGAACCGATCGGATCGCTGAAAATCGCCGCGCCGGTCATGTTCGGCATGCACGTGCTCGCGCCGGCCATCGACGCGTTCAAGATGCGCCACCCGGCCATCGTGCCGGAGGTCACGATCGTGGATCGTCACGTCGACCTCGTGTCGGAGGGCTTCGACGTCGGGCTACTGCTGTCCCAGCACATCAGCAACAACACGCTGGTGAAGCGCCCGCTCACGCGGCTCAAGCAGATCGTCTGCGCCGCACCGCACTATGTCGACCGGCATGGCGCGCCCGCGCATCCGCACGACCTCGCGTCGCACGCGTGCCTGTCGTTCCATGCCGACTTCATGGGCGAATACCTGTCGTTCGATCACGACCAGACGCGCATCACCGTGCGCCCGAACAAGTCCGCGTCGTCGAACAACGTCGGGCTGATCCGCAACTGGGCGCTGTCCGGCATGGGCATCGCGGTCCTGCCGGACTTCCTCGTCCAGTCGGATCTCGACGCCGGCCAACTGCTCGCGCTGCTGCCCGGCTATCGGCTCGAGACGCTCGAGATGAACGTCGCATACCCGAGCCGCCGTCACTTTCCGCGCAAGGCCCGGCTTTTCGTCGATCACCTGATCGACCATTTCGTCGGTTGAATGAAGGGTGGCATCGCACACCATTTTTCACACCGATTCGCCGCCGCCCGCGCGGCCCTCGCCTGGTCGCGGCGGCGCGCCGGCAGGCGCCCCGACGGCCCGCGAGCCGCCGCGCGGCTCGCGTGGGCACGCCTGTTGCGCCGGCGCATCTCGGTAGTCAACCGCCCTTGGCAGCCCGCCGCGGAGGACTACACTAATCCTTAATGGGGTGCGGCCGGATAACCGCGCCCTCAGGGAGACGCCGCCATGAATCGGCCGCTGAATCGTATCCTGCCGCGCGTGACCGGTCCCGCCTCGGTGTGGACGTGGGTCAAGTGGTCCTTGCTCGCCGCACTGTTGATCACGGTCGCGATCGTCGCACGGCTCGTGCAGACCGAGATCGAAACGTCCCGGTTGCAGGCGCACTACCTGTCCGAGCTCACCCGCGACGTCGGCTACACGGTCGAGGCGGGGCCGAGCGATCACATCCGCTTCCCGGCAAACGGCCCGTACGACCAGCGCTTCGGCTACGCGATGATTCCCGCGTTCCAGCAGCGGCTGCTCGCACGCGGCTTCGTCGTCAGCGAGCAGGCGCGCGATTCGCAGCGGATGCTGTCGCTCGGCGAGCGCGGGCTGTTCCTCCCTTACGAAGAGAAAGACCAGACGGGCCTGATGCTGTTCGATTCGACCGGCTCGCCGCTGTTCGCGACCGTGTTTCCGCAGCGCGTCTATGCCGATTTCGACACGGTGCCGCGCGTGATCACCGATTCGCTGCTGTTCATCGAGGATCGCTACCTGCTCGATGCGAACGAGCCGAACCGCAACCCGGCGATCGACTGGGGACGCTTCAGCCGCGCGCTCGCCGACCAGGCGCTGCACGTCGTCAACCGCCACCAGGCGCGCCCGGGCGGCAGCACGCTCGCGACGCAGATCGAGAAGTTCCGCCATTCGCCCGAGGGCCGCACCGCGACGCCGCCCGAAAAGCTGCGGCAGATCGCCTCCGCGTCGGTGCGCGCCTACCTGAACGGTCCGCAGACGATGCTCGCGCGCCGCACGATCGTCGTGCGCTACCTGAACTCGGTGCCGCTCGCCGCGCGGCCGCACGTGGGCGAAATCACCGGCATCGGCGACGGTCTCGCCGCGTGGTACGGCCGCGACTTCAACGACGTGAATCGCGTACTGTCCGCGCCGACGACCGGCGACAACGTCGATCAGCAGGGCAAGACGTTCCGCGAGGTGTTGTCGCTGCTGATCGCGCAGCGCGCGCCGTCGTACTTCCTGAACCGCGGCTATCCGGCATTGCAGAAGCTGACCGACAGCTACCTGCGGCTGCTGTCGAACGGCGGCGTGATCTCGCCCGCGCTGCGCGATGCCGCGCTCGCCGCGCAGATCGAACGCAGCGCGCCGCCGGCCGCCGCGCGCGTGCAGTCGTTCGTGTCGCGCAAGGCCGTCACGTCCGCGCGCGCGTCGCTGCTGTCGGCGCTCGGCATCAGCGACCTGTACCAGCTCGACCAGCTCGATCTCCAGGCGACCAGCACGCTCGACAACGGCGTGCAGCAGGCGGTCGCCGCGCGGCTCGCGCAAGCGTCGACGCGTGAAGGCGCACAGGCCGCCGGCCTGTACGGTTTCGAAATGCTCGCGCCGAAGGACGACCCGTCGCACCTCACGTACAGCTTCACGCTCTACGAACACCGCAACGGCGCGAACCTGCTGCGCGTGCAGACCGACAGCGTGAACCAGCCGTTCGACGTGAATCGCGGCGGCCGCATCAATCTCGGCTCGACCGCGAAGCTGCGCACGCTGATCACGTACCTGCAGATCGTCTCCGACCTGCATGCGCGCTACGCGAACCTGTCGAACGCGGAGCTCGCACGCGTGAAGCCCGATCCGATCGACGGGCTGTCGCGCTGGGCGCTCGACTATCTGTCGCATACGCGCGACCGCTCGCTGCAGGCGATGCTCGACGCCTCCGTCGAACGCAAGTATTCGGCGAGCCCGGACGTGTTCTACACGGGCGGCGGCGCGCAGGTGTTCTCCAACTTCGAGAAGTCGGACAACGGCCGCATCATGACGCTGCACGCGGCATTCGAGCATTCGGTGAACCTGGTGTTCGTGCGGCTGATGCGCGACATCGTCCACTACGAGACGCTGCAGGCGGCCGGGCCGTCGTCGTCGTGGCTCAACGATCCCGCGCAGCGCCAGCACTACCTGCAGCAATTCGTCGACGGCGAAAGCCAGGTCTACGTGAAGCGCTACTACACGCGCTATGCGGGCAAGGCGCCCGACGACGCACTCGCGCTGATGCTGCGCGACGTCCGCAAGTCGCCGCCGAAGCTCGCGACGGTGCTGCGCAGCGTCGCGCCGAACGAATCGCCCGCATGGTTCAATGCGCAGATGCGTGCGCAACTGAAGGGCACGCCGGCCGCGACGCTGTCCGACGACGATCTCGCCGCGCTCTACGCGAAATACGCGATCGACCGCTTCAATCTCAACGATCGCGGCTATATCGCGAGCGTCCATCCGCTCGCGCTGTGGACACTCAACTACCTGCGCGCGCATCCGGGCGCATCGCTCGCCGAGGTTCAGCGCGACAGCCGCGATGCGCGTTTCTACACGTATTCGTGGCTGTACAAGACCCGCTACCACGCGACGCAGGACCGGCGCATCCGCCGCATGGTCGAGCTGCGTGCGTACGCGGAGATCACGAAGTCGTGGCGCGCGCTCGGCTATCCGTTCGCGGAAGTGACGCCGTCGTATGCAGCCGCGATCGGCGCATCGGGCGACCAGCCCGACGCGCTCGCGAAACTGATCGGCCTGATCGCCAACGGCGGCCAGAAGGCGCCGACCGAAACGATCACGCGGCTCGATTTCGCGAAGGGCACGCCGTACGAAACGCGCTTCGTGCGCGCGGCCGCGCAGCCGCAGCCGATGCTGGCGCCGGAGATCGTCAACGTGACGCACACGCTGCTGCGCGACGTCGTGCTCAACGGCACCGCGCGCCGCCTCGCAGGCGGGCTCACGCTGCCGGACGGCAAGACGCTCGACGTGTACGGCAAGACGGGGACGGGCGACCAGCGCTTCAACGTCTATGCGCGCGGCGCGCGGCTGATCGAGTCGCGCAAGGTCAATCGCAGCGGCACCTTCGTGTTCGCACTCGGCGACCGGTTCTTCGGCGTGCTGACGGCGACCGCGCATGAGCCGTATGCGGCGCGCTACGACTTCACGAGCGCGATGGCCGTGCAGTTGCTGAAGTCGATGGCGCCGGCGCTCGCGCCGCTGATCGAACGCCCGGCCAGCGCCGGCACGCGCACCGCCGGACCGGCGCCGCAAGCGGAAACGCCCGCGCCGAACGCGGCGGCCGTGCAACCGTCGTGACGCGATCGCGGCCCGCAGGCGCCCGCGCCGATGCGCCGCTCAGAGCGAGCGGCCGTCGTAGTGCGTGACGGGCAGCGCGTCGAGGTCGACGCCTTCCAGGCAGCGCACGTTGATCGCGGCCATCGCGGTGCCGTCCGGATGGACGCCTTCGCCGAACGCATGAATCCCGCAGCGCTTGCAGAAGCGATGCTGGATCACGTGCTTGTTGAACATGTAGGTCGCGAGATGCTCGTCGGGCGTCAGCAGCTTCATGTGATCGCGCGGCACGAACCACATCAGCGCGCCCTTGCGCTGGCAGATCGAGCAGTTGCACGCCATCACGCCCTGCAGGTCACCTTCCGCCTCGAACGTCACGTCTCCGCAATGACAGCTTCCGCGATAAAGCATGGTCGTCTCCCGGTGCAGCCCGTGCGCATCGCCGGCGCCCGGGCGGGACACCGTTGGCCGGGCCGATCCAAGCGCGTACAGTAGCGCTCGCATGCGCCGCACGCAATGTCCGGGCGGCGCCCATCCCTCACCGACCCAGGAGACCGTCATGCTCGAACTGCGCCCCGGCTGCGAATGCTGCGACAAGGACCTGCCGCCCGATTCGGCGGAAGCGCGCATTTGCACATTCGAATGTACGTTTTGCGCGACCTGCGCGGACGACGTGCTGAAGGGCCGCTGCCCGAACTGCGGCGGCGACCTGGTCGCCCGCCCGCGGCGGCCGGCGAGCCTGCTCGCGAAGTACCCGCCGTCGACGGAACGCATCCACAAGCCGGGCGGTTGCGCGAACGCCTGACGGCACGCCGCCGGCGCCGCCCGCCTCGCGTCCGTCACGACATCTCGATCCGCGCGCGCGTCACCGCGAGCAGCATCGCCATCGCGTGGCGCGCACCGTCCTCGTCGCGCACGCGGATCGCGTCGCTGACGGCCGTGTGCTCGGCAAGCGACGCGTTGTACACCTCGGCCCGGCGCGCGTTCAGCTGCAGTTGCGCCTCGAGCGTGCGATCGATCAGCGCGCCGAGCGGCACCAGCAGCTCGTTGCCGCCGGCCTCCAGCACGCTCAGATGAAAGCGCAGGTCGGCGCGCACCCATTCGTCGACGTTGCGCGCGGCGGCCATCGCCCGCACCGCGTCGTCGATCGCGTCGAACGCTTCGGGCGTATGGGTGCGCGCGGCCAGCGCGGCCGCGTGCGGCTCGATCATCTCGCGCATCTCCTGCAGCTTCAGCGCGAACGCGAGCGGCGGCGCGACGCGCGCATACCAGTCGAGCAGGTCGGCATCGAGCAGGTTCCACGCACGACGCGGCCGCACGCGCGTGCCGACCTTCGGCCGCGATTCGACCAGCCCCTTCGACGTCAACGTGCGCAGCGCCTCGCGCATCACCGTGCGGCTCACGCCGTACATCTCCATCAGGTCGGGTTCCCTCGGCAGCAGCGATTCGGGCGGATAGTCGCCGCGCAGGATCGCCGTCGCGAGCCGGAAGGCCGTCTGTCCATGCAGGTCGCGTTGAATGATCGTTCTCCGTCGGGCGGGCTGCCCACTATCTGCACATTAATGCTATTAATACTATTTTTTATTCGACTACGCTAGGATAACCGCGAAAGCACGGATCGTGCGCCCCGGCCGCGCCGGTCAATCATGGAGACTCGCGTCATGAAAATCACCCGCCTTGAAACTTTCGTCGTTCCGCCCCGCTGGCTGTTCCTCAAGATCGAAACCGACGAGGGCATCATCGGCTGGGGCGAGCCGGTCGTCGAAGGCCGCGCGCACACCGTCGAGGCCGCCGTGCAGGAACTGGCCGACTACCTCGTCGGCCGCGACCCGCTGTTGATCGAGGATCACTGGCAGGTGATGTACCGCGCGGGCTTCTACCGCGGCGGCCCGATCATGATGAGCGCGATCGCGGGCGTCGACCAGGCGCTGTGGGACATCAAGGGCAAGCATCACGGCGTGCCCGTGCACGCGCTGCTGGGCGGCCAGGTGCGCGACCGCATCAAGGTGTATTCGTGGATCGGCGGCGACCGCCCGAGCGACGTCGCGAACAATGCGCGCGCGGTCGTCGAGCGCGGCTTCAAGGCCGTGAAGATGAACGGCTCAGAAGAGCTGCAGATCGTCGACACCTACGACAAGGTCGAGCAGGTGATCGCGAACGTCGCGGCGGTGCGCGACGCGGTCGGCCCGCACGTCGGGATCGGCGTCGACTTCCACGGCCGCGTGCACAAGCCGATGGCGAAGGTGCTCGCGAAGGAACTCGACCCGTACAAGCTGATGTTCATCGAGGAGCCGGTGCTGTCGGAGAACGCCGAAGCGCTGCGCGACATCGTCAACCAGACCAACACGCCGATCGCGCTCGGCGAACGGCTGTACTCGCGCTGGGACTTCAAGCACATCCTCGCGGGCGGCTACGTCGACATCATCCAGCCGGACGCGTCGCACGCGGGCGGCATCACCGAGTGCCGCAAGATCGCGACGTTCGCGGAAAGCTACGACGTCGCGCTCGCGCTGCACTGCCCGCTCGGGCCGATCGCGCTCGCCGCGTGCCTGCAGCTCGACGCGGTCAGCTACAACGCGTTCATCCAGGAACAGAGCCTCGGCATCCACTACAACCAGGGCAACGACCTGCTCGACTACCTGCGCAACCCCGAAGTGTTCCGCTACGAGGACGGCTTCGTCGCGATCCCGCAGGGCCCGGGGCTCGGCATCGACGTGAACGAGGAGAAGGTGCGCGAGATGGCGAAGACCGGCCATCGCTGGCGCAACCCGGTGTGGCGCCACGCGGACGGCAGCGTCGCCGAATGGTGATGAACGCGTGAGATGACGAAGCCGGGTGGCGCGGCACGCGCGCCGCGCCACACGTTCGACACGGCCGCCCCGACCAGGCGGCCGTTCTTGCATCCGCGCCACGCCCGCCGCGCGCCGGCATCTCGCGTCGGGTCGCGCCGTTCGGTCGTCAGCCCGTTCGGTCGTCAGCCGAGCGCCGCGAACCCCGGCACGCTGAACGACAGCACGGCCGCCGCGACGAACACGCCGATCATCGTCATCCCTTCGAGATGCAGGATGTTGCGGAACGTGTGTGCGTCCTCGGTCGACGCGGTGCGGCGCAGACGCGGCAGCGCCGAGAAGCGGTTGAGCCCGCCGAGCACCAGCGCGAGCGCGACGAGCAGCAGCTTCAGCAGCAACACGCGTCCCCACGTGCTGCCGTCGAGCGGCGCGAGCGAGCCGCCGAGCCCGCGGATCGCGTTGAGCACGCCCGTCCCGAGCACGAAGACCACCGCGACGATCGACGTGCGCGACAGGTGCTGGCCGATGCGGATCAGCGCGCCGCGCGCGACCGACGACCCGAGCGCCGGCAGCACCGCGAGCCCGCCCGCGAGCACGAGGCCGCCCCAGACGGCGGTGGCCAGCAGGTGCAGCGTCTGCACGCCGACCGCCGCGGACAGCACGCCGCTGTCGGCCGCATGGCCGAGCGACGCCTTGCCGGCCGCGACCACGATCACCGCGAGCCACAGCACCGCATGCGCGAGCGGGCCATCCGGCTTCGCGAGCGCGACGATCGCGAGCACCACCGCGCCGGCGAACGCCACGCTCCACGCGAAGCCCGTGTGCGTCTGCATCAGCATGACGGGGATCGCGGCGAACGCGCCGCCGAGCCCCGCGCCGCTCATCGTCGCGGCCTCGTAGACGAGCCAGCCGAGATCGGCGAGCACCAGCGCCAGCGCCGCCGCGACGAGCGAATGTTGCGCGCGCAGCCATGCGGGGTGCGACGGCGCGACGACCGGCCGCGCGCCGTCCTTGCCGAGCCACGCCTTGAGCAGCGCCGAGCCGACCGCCATCGCGAACGCCGCATCCATCAGCGCCGCGAGCGCGACCTGGCCGATCCACAAGCTGTCGAACTTCATCGCACGCACCCTCCCGCAAGCGGCAGGCCGGCAATGCGGCGGCAACGGGACGGACAGCGTGAGGCAGGCAACGGCACGGTAAAAAACGTCATCGATGAATCCGGAAACGGGAGAAATGACTGGACCTGCGGCGCAGGCGCCGCGCGACCCGCGAGTGTACGGTCTTCGATGGTGAAAACGCACGCCGGTTCACACGGCCCCACCGCAATGCGCGTCAAATTGTCGCAAGTCGCAAACAGACAGGAACCGATGTCCTTTCGTCAAATAGCCGTCATTACCCATCGATGATAGAATGCCGCGTCGCAGCAGCCCGGCTGTCCTGCCGTCCATGCGCCGAGCCGATCGTAGCCCGGACAAGGTCCCCGACGAATAAACATGGAGTCTCGTGTGTCTTCAAGACGCCTCTTCCGTCCGCTGCTCGCCGTTCTGATGATCGGCGGCGCGGGCCTTATGAGCGCTGCCCAAGCGCAGACCAAGCCCACGGAGCAAGCGCACGCCCAGCAGGCGCCGCTCAAGGCACCCGATACCATGGCCGAGCGCGTGCGCGGCTGTACCGCATGCCACGGCGTCCACGGCCAGGGCACGGACAACGACTATTTCCCGCGTCTTGCCGGCAAGCCGGCCGAGTACCTGTACAACCAGCTCGTCAACTTCCGTGACGGCCGGCGCAAGTACCCGCCGATGAACTACCTGCTGACGTACCTGAGCGACGACTACCTGCGCGAAATCGCCGAGCATTTCTCGGCCGAACGTCCGCCGTACCCGACGCCGGCGAAGCCGACGCTGCCGGCCGCGACGCTCGCACGCGGCAAGCAGCTCGTCACGCAGGGCGACCCGTCCCGCAAGCTGCCGGCTTGCGTAGCCTGCCACGGCGCAGGGCTGACCGGCATGCAGCCGGCGATCCCGGGCCTCGTCGGCCTGCACGCCGATTACCTGAGCGCGCAGCTCGGCGCATGGCGCTCGGGCAACCGCCACGCGAAGGCACCCGATTGCATGCACGACATCGCCGCGAAGCTCTCCGACGAAGACGTGACGGCCGTGACCGCATGGCTCGCCGCGCAACCGGCGCCCGCCAACCCCGTGCCGGCCCCGGCGCGTTCGATGAAGACTCCGCTCGCCTGCGGCAGCGAACCGCAATAAGGCAAGGGAGACAGACACAATGAAACGCAAGTCCCTGTTTGCACTCTCGGCCGTCGCGATCGTCGCGGCTGCCGCCCTCGTGCCGGTCCTGTGGCCGGGCAACGACACGCTGCACGGCGCTGCCGCCGTCGCGGCCACGCCGGCCGACCAGGCCGCGCTGATCAAGAAAGGCGAATACCTCGCGCGCGTCGGCGACTGTATCGCGTGCCACACCGTGCGCGGCGGCAAGTCGTTCGCGGGCGGCCTGCCGATGGCGACGCCATTCGGCACGATGTACACGCCGAACATCACGCCGGACGACCAGAACGGTATCGGCAAGTGGACGTCGGACGACTTCTACCGCGCGATGCACACGGGCCGCTCGAAGGACGGCAGCCTGCTGTACCCGGGCTTCCCGTTCGCGAGCTACACGAAGGTCACGCGCGCCGATTCGGACGCGATCTACGCGTACCTGCGTTCGGTCCCGCCGGTGTCGGTGCCGAGCCGTCCGCACGAACTGAAGTTCCCGTTCAACAACCGCAACCTGCTGATCGGCTGGCGCACGCTGTTCTTCAAGGAAGGCGAATACAAGCCGGACCCGACGAAGTCGGTCGAATGGAACCGCGGCGCGTATCTCGTCGAAGGCCTCGGCCATTGCTCGATGTGCCACACGTCGATCAACATGATGGGCGGCCCGGTGAGCTCGTCGGCGTTCGCCGGCGGCCTGATCCCGCTGCAGAACTGGTATGCGCCGTCGCTGACGAACGACAAGGAACTCGGCCTCGGCGACTGGCACGTGCAGGAGCTGTCCGACCTGCTGCAGGCCGGCGTGTCGCAGAAGGGTGCGGTATTCGGCCCGATGGCGGACGTGGTCCACAACAGCCTGCAGTACATGACCGACGAAGATACGCGCGCGATGTCGACGTACCTGAAGTCGATCCCGCAGAAGGCTGAAGCGCCGAAGAACATGCAGTACGAGCCGTCGAAGCAGTTCGGCAACGCGCTGTTCGACCAGGGCAAGAAGATCTACGCGGACAACTGCGCGACCTGCCACGCCGAAACCGGCGCCGGCAAGCCGCCGGCCTATCCGCCGCTCGCGGGCAACCACTCGATCATGATGGAATCGGCCGTCAACCCGATCCGCATGGTGCTGAATGGCGGCTATCCGCCGAGCACGTTCAAGAATCCGCGTCCGTACGGGATGCCGCCGTTCGCACAGTCGCTGTCGAACCAGGAAGTCGCGGCGGTCGTCACGTATATCCGGATGTCTTGGGGTAACAACGGTACGCCGATCTCGCCGCAACAGGTGAGCGACCTGCGTTCCGCGCCGCTCGACTAAGAAGCGGCTCACACAAACGGGGCGCGGCTGCGGGAAACCGCGGCCGCGCCCTTTTGCTTTTTGGCTGTTTTGCGATGCAGGTTTGCCGCGCGGGCCGCGCGACGCATCGCCGATCATAAAACTCAAGAGTGGTATCTATGTCTTTCGAATCTCTCGGCCTGGCCGAACCGCTGGTCAAGGCGGTCAACGAGCTCGGCTACACGTCGCCGACCCCGATCCAGCAGCAGGCGATCCCGGCCGTCCTCGGCGGCGGCGACCTGCTCGCCGGCGCACAGACCGGCACCGGCAAGACCGCCGGCTTCACGCTGCCGATCCTGCAACGCCTGCACACGTTCTACGCCGAGCACCGTGGCGCGAAGCGCGCGGTGCGCGCGCTGATCCTCACGCCGACGCGCGAACTCGCCGCCCAGGTCGAGGAAAGCGTCCGTGCGTACAGCAAGTACCTGAAGCTGCGCTCGACCGTGATGTTCGGCGGCGTCAGCATCAATCCGCAGATCGATGCGCTCAAGCGCGGCGTCGACATCGTCGTCGCGACGCCGGGCCGCCTGCTCGATCACATGCAGCAGAAGACCATCGACTTGTCGGATCTCGACATCCTCGTGCTCGACGAAGCCGACCGGATGCTCGACATGGGCTTCATCCACGACATCAAGCGCGTGCTCGCGAAGCTGCCGCCGCAGCGTCAGAACCTGCTGTTCTCGGCCACCTTCTCCGATGAAATCAAGGCGCTCGCCGACAGCCTGCTCGACTCGCCCGCCCTGATCGAAGTCGCGCGCCGCAACACGACCGCCGAGAGCGTCGCGCAGAAGATCCACCCGGTCGATCGCGACCGCAAGCGCGAGCTGCTCACGCACCTGATCCGCGAACACAACTGGTTCCAGGTGCTCGTGTTCACGCGCACCAAGCACGGCGCGAACCGGCTTGCCGAGCAGCTGACGAAGGACGGCATCAGCGCGATGGCGATCCACGGCAACAAGAGCCAGTCGGCCCGCACGCGCGCGCTGGCCGAGTTCAAGAACAGCACGCTGCAGGTGCTCGTCGCGACCGATATCGCCGCGCGCGGGATCGACATCGACCAGTTGCCGCACGTCGTCAACTTCGACCTGCCGAACGTGCCCGAGGATTACGTGCACCGGATCGGCCGCACGGGCCGCGCGGGGGCGACCGGCGAAGCCGTGTCGCTCGTGTGCGTCGACGAGAAGCAGTTGCTGCGCGACATCGAGCGGCTGATCAAGCGCGAGATCCCGCAGGAAGTGATCGCGGGCTTCGAACCCGATCCGAACGCGAAGCCGGAGCCGATCCAGCAGCGCCGCGGGCAGCAGCAACCGCGTGGCGGTGGCGGCGGCGGCAATCGCCAGCCGCGTGCCGGCGGCTCAGGCCAGCCGGCCGCAAAACGCGACGGCCACGCGCAACCGAAGGCCGCGAAGCCGCGCACGCAAGGCGGTGCCGGCGCCGGTGGTAACGGCGGCGGACGTCCGGCGGGCGGTGGCAACGGCGCCCGCCCGGCGAACGGCAACGCCGCGCACGCGAACCGCAACCGTTCGTCGCGCAGCGGCCAGCGCGGTCACTGAAGCCGCGCGGCCGCGCGCCGCAGGTGCTCGACCTGGCGTTGCCAGCGTGCGAGCACCGCGGCGCGCTCCCCTTCGAGCGTGAACGTGACGCCTGTCGCGAGACGCGCATAGCCGACCCGCTGCGCATCGCCGTGCGCGATCGTCGCAGCGAATCCGGCCAGTCCGCCGAAGTCTCCTTCGAGCGGCGCCATCTCCAGTTGCGCCTGAAAGAACGCACCGTCCGCGACGAGCGTCAACGCGGCCGTGCGCCGCTGCGCGATCGCGCGCGCCGCCCGCGACTGCGGCCAGAGCGCGATCAGCAGCGTGCGCGCATCGCGTGCATAGATCTCGCCGACGCCGAGCAGCGTCGTGCGCAACTGGCCGTCGTCGGTCGCGACGATCAGCGATGCGGCCATGTCGGCATGACGCTCGAGTGCGGTGCCGTCGAACCGCGACACAACGGTGGGCGGCCACGCGTCGAACGTCCATTGTTCGAGCGCGTGGCGATGGGTATCGGTCATGATGGCGTGGCCCCGGTGCGGATCGGATGAGGATGCGCCAGCATACGCGCGACGGGCCGTGCCGCGGCGATCAGCGCAGGAAAACGTGCCGCGTGATCTTCGTGAGTGGATAGTGGACGCCCGGCTGGATCTTCGCGGGCAGGTCGAGCGGCTTGAGCAGCATCTTCACGCACATGTCGGCCGACAGGTTGCGCCGGACGAGCGAATTGATGCGCGCGGCGCGCTCGCGGTTGTACTGGCTGTCGCCGACGCGATCCGGATAGCGGATCGCGAACACGTGGCGCAGCGCGATCTCGGAGTCCTCGTTCTTGATTTCCATCACGCGGCGCGCGAGGGCGCCGAGCACCGCGAGCCGGCCGTTGCCTTCGACCTGGTTGTACTTCTTGAAGAACTTGAAGAAGTGCTTGTAGTGACGCACTTCGTCCGTGCGGATGTTGTCGGTGATTTCCTTCAGCACCGGCTCGTCCGAGCATTCGTTGATCGCGCGATAGAGCGTGGCCGTGCCCGTCTCGACGACGCAGCGTGCGACCATTTCGAGCGCGCGGGTTTTTTCGAACGCCTCGACCGAGCAGGTCTTCGAATACTCGGCAAAGAAATTCGCGAACGCGGTATCCCAGTCGAACTCGGGCCACACGTGCGCGATGTACGCCTTCAGCGCGCGGCCGTGCTGCAATTCTTCGTGCTCCCATGCATTGTTGAGCCATGCGGAGACTTCCGGATCGTCATTGAAGAATTCGCTCAGATTGCTCGTATAGAGATCCGAGCCGCTCTCGATGAACGACGACGCGCACAGCAGCAGCAGCAGATCCTCGTTCGCGGCGGCACGCTGACGATCGATCCGGTTCAGGTCGATGTCCTCGATACGCCACGGCATCACATGCGTCGTTTTGGTGTCCATGGTAGTGCGCTCCCAGTCGTCGCGCGGAGGCCGGCCCATGCCTGGGGCACAGGCGCCAGCCGATCCGCAGGCGGCGTTTTACTTGCGTTTATAGTGAATCGGTCCGGCCGAACCATCTTGGCATCTTAGCCGGACTTTGATGTTCGTGCTCCAGAGCACTGACCATACCCGACGAGCGCAGTTCCACGGCGCCTGTTGCCGTGCGTTAGACGAGTCCTTCAAACCGCTTGCGCGTGCTCGATGGCAGGCGCCGCGCCAAATGAAAACGGGCGGCCGTCGGGCCGCCCGTCATGCCGGGACACTGC
This sequence comes from Burkholderia sp. 28_3, assembly GCF_003253915.1. NCBI lineage: Bacteria > Pseudomonadati > Pseudomonadota > Betaproteobacteria > Burkholderiales > Burkholderiaceae > Burkholderia > Burkholderia sp. 28_3. The sequence continues at coordinate 181,928 of NZ_QKZF01000009.1, read as the reverse complement.
CAAGCAGGCTGGAAGCGATCCGTCAGAAACCGGCCGCCAGCCCGTCGCGCCGGCTGTCGCTCGCGGCCACGTAGCCGCGCTCCGGATCGTCGGGATCGAGGCGCCAGACGAACTGCCCCGAGCCGAAATCCATGTAAGGATCGTCGATCGACTTGATCGTATGGCCGCGCGCGGCCAGCCCGTCGACGGTCGCGCGGTTCATCGTGGCCTCGACGTCGAGCGTGAAGTCGCGGTTGACCTTCCAGCGCGGCGCGCAACACGCGGCCTGCGGTTGCTGGCCATAGCCGAGCATCCGCACGATGGTCTGCAGATGGCCTTGCGGCTGCATGTCGCCGCCCATCACGCCGAAGCTCATCACCGCCTCGGTGCGGCCATTGGCTTCCTCGGTGACGAACGCCGGGATGATCGTGTGGAACGGCCGCTTGCCGCCCGCGACGACGTTCGGCGAAGCCGGGTCCATCGAGAAGCCGTGCCCGCGGTTCTGCAGCGCAATGCCCGTGCCGGGGACGACGAGCCCCGAACCGAAGCCCATGTAGTTCGACTGGATGAAGCTCACCATCATCCCGCGCTCGTCGGCCGCCGACAGGTAGATCGTGCCGCCCGAATGCGGACGGCCGGCGGCGAAGTGCGTCGCCCGCGCGCGATCGATCAGCTTCGCGCGTTCGGCGAGATACGCATCGTCGAGCATCTGTTCGGGCGTGACCTCCATCGCGCGCGGATCGGCGACGTAGCGATAGACGTCCGCGAACGCAAGCTTCATCGCCTCGATCTGCAGATGCTGCGAATCGACCGAGTCGACCGGCCATTCGGTCACGCCCGCATGCTCGGCGATGCCGAGCGCGATCAGCGCGGCGATACCCTGCCCGTTCGGCGGAATCTCGTGAATCGTGTGGCGGCCGAAGCGCTTGCCGATCGGCTCGACCCATTCCGGCCGGTACGCGCGCAGGTCGGCTTCCGTCAGCGCGCCGCCGCCTTCGCGCGCGAACGCGGCGATACGCTCGGCGAGCGCCCCTTCGTAGAACGCACGGGCGCCGTCCTTCGCGAGCGTGCGCAGCGTCTGCGCATGACCGGGCAGGCACACGCGTTCGCCGACGAGCGGTGCGCGGCCGCGCGGCATGAAGGTGTCCGCGAAGCCCGGCAGGCCCTGCAGCTCGGGAACGGCCGCCGCCCACTTGTGCGCGACGATCGGCGGCACCGAATAGCCGCGCTCCGCGATCTCGATCGCCGGCTCGAGCAGGTCCGCGAACGGCAGCGAACCGAACTTCGCGTGCAGCGCTTCCCAGCCCGCGATCACGCCCGGCACCGTGACGGTGTCCCAGCCGCGCGTCGGCTTGTTCGCGATGCCGTGCGCGTCCTCGCCGTGGCGCTTGCGAAAGTAGTCGACGTTCCAGGCGGCCGGCGCCACGCCCGATGCGTTCAGCCCGGACAGCCGCTCGCCGTCCCACACGAGCGCGAATGCATCGCCGCCGAGCCCGCACGACACGGGCTCGACGACCGTGATCGCGGCGGCGGCGGCCAGCGCCGCGTCCACCGCGTTGCCGCCCTTCCACAGCATCCGCAACCCGGCCTGCGCGGCCAGCGGGTGCGACGTCGACACGACGTTGCGCGCGAACACCGGAATGCGGGTCGTCGGATACGGGTTGTGCCAGTTGAAGCCACTCATCGATACCACCTCGTCGAAAGCTGAATGAACGTGCCCCGCGTGAACGGGCAATCCGCCATTGCAGCGCGATCCGCGCGATCGCACAAATTCATTTGTCAAATGAATCCATGCGTTTTCTACATGAATCGCGCGCGGCGATGTTCCGCAGGCCGGCCGAACGCCGTTGCCGCCCTTACAATACCCGCTCCGTCTCACGACACGACCATCGAGCCATGACCCGAGATCCCCGCCTCACCCTCAACGCGCGCCAGCAGGAATTGCTCGAATGGGTGCAGCGCGACGGCTTCGTGACCGTCGACGATCTCGCCGCGCACTTCGCGGTGACGCCGCAGACGATCCGCCGCGACGTGAACTGGCTCGCCGACCTGAACCTGCTGCGCCGCTACCACGGCGGCGCGAGCCTGCCGACCAGCTCGGAGAACGTGTCGTACACCGCGCGCCAGCGGATGTTCCACGACGAGAAGCGGCGCATCGCGGCGCTCGCGGCGTCGCACATCCCCGACCAGGCGTCGCTGTTCATCAACCTCGGCACGACGACCGAGGAAGTCGCGCGCGCACTGAACCGCCATCACGGGCTGCACGTGATCACGAACAACCTGAACGTCGCGTCGATGATGAGCGGCTACCCCGACTGCGAGGTGCTGATCACGGGCGGCATCGTGCGGCCGTGGGACAAGGGCATCGTCGGCGAGCTCGCGATCGACTTCATCCGCCAGTTCAAGGTCGACTACGCGATCATCGGCACGTCGGCGATCGAGGCCGACGGCACGCTGCGCGATTTCGACACGCGCGAGGTGCGCGTCGCCGAGGCGATCATGCAGCATGCGCGCACGGTCTACCTCGTGACCGACCATTCAAAGGTCGGCCGCCCGGCGCTGGTGCGCCAGGGCCATCTGAGCCAGGTGCATGCGCTCTTCACCGACAAGCCGCTGCCGCCCGAAATGGCCGATACGGTGGCGGCCGCCGGCACCCAGGTGTACGTCGCGGAATGACCGTTGCGATGCTGCACCGCACCTGAAACTTCAAGTGAAATCAAGAAGTTGGCGCCGCGCGCAAACCGCTTGTGGCGGGCCCTTCTGTCAAACGGAAAATTAACGGGGCACGATTTGTCGTTGCCTGCGCGCTCGACTAGACTCCAGTTCCCCGGCCCGTTCGCCGATCCGCCTGTGCCAGGGCGGTGCGAATCGCAGGGCCGGCGAAGACAGCTTTCCCCCCAAGCCATACCCCGCGGGGTATCGCGCGTCGGCGGTGCGCCGGCCGCGCGGGCAGTCCGATTGCCATGGAGAGAAACGATGCTGAGTCCGCATGAATTCGCCACGCTATTGCTTGTGAAGGACGCGCCTGATCAGCGCGACATGGATCGGGATGAACTGGACATCCTGCTCGAACAACAGCTCGTCCGCCTGGAAGGGCTCGGCTCGGGGCGCAAATACTGCGTGACCGAGACCGGCGACGCCGCGCTGCGATCCATCAAATACCGCTATTCGTAAGCTCCGCCGCTCCCTGACCTGAACCTGCTCGCGCGGCCGGAATCGGCCGCGCGGTCGTTCCTGCCTCCCGCCTGCCCGTTCGTCGCCGTCGGCCTCAACCGCCGCGCAGCGTCGGATCGACCGCCGCCCGCCAGCTGATGGCCTGCGCACGCGCGCCGTTGAAATACGCGATCCAGCCGGCGCGTGCCGCCGCGTCAGGCGCCACATAGTGGGCCGAAAGTTCGTTTACGAACGCACAATAGTTCGCTTCGGTCAGCCCGCGATACCGTTTCGCCACGTACGCGTCGTACAGCGTCGAGTAGACCGGCTGCGCGTCCGCGCCCCAGTCGCGCGCCGCGCCGCCGCACGACGTCTGCAGGTCGACGAACGACGGCGCCCGCCAGTTGCCGGCGAGCGGCGGCATACCCGCGCCGCACCCCGCCAGAAGGACGGCGCACACGCCGACCCACATCCCAATACGCATGATTCACCTCGCGAAACGGTCGATTCCGCCAGTATCGTCCGGGATCGTGTCGCGCGCTACTGGCCCCGCTTTTTCGAACTTTACTTTTTCGATTCCGTTCGTTAAATTTCGAATTCGAACATTTCATGTTCGCCCCATTTCAACAGACGATAAGGACAGCAGGTGACCCAACCGAATCGCTACGATCTGCTCGTCGTCGGCGGCGGCATCAACGGCGCGGGGATCGCGCGCGATGCGGCCGGCCGCGGCCTGTCGGTCATGCTCTGCGAGCAGGACGACCTCGCGTCGCATACGTCGTCGTCCAGCACGAAGCTGATTCACGGCGGCCTGCGTTACCTCGAGTACAACGAGTTCGGACTGGTGCGCAAGGCGCTGCAGGAGCGCGAAACGCTGCTGCGCGCGGCGCCGCACATCATGTGGCCGCTGCGCTTCGTGATGCCGCACATGCCGAACCTGCGCCCGGCCTGGCTGATCCGCATCGGCCTGTTCCTCTACGATCACCTCGCGAAACGCGAGCTGCTGCCCGGCTCGCGCGGCATCGACATGCGCCGCCACGCGGCCGGCGCGCCGCTGATCGACTCGATCAAGCGCGGCTTCGTGTATTCCGACGGCTGGGTCGACGACGCCCGCCTCGTCGTGCTGAACGCGATGGACGCGAAGGAGCGCGGCGCCGAGATCCTGACGCGCACGAAGCTCCTGTCCGCCGAACGCCGCGGCGACGAATGGGAAGCGCGGCTGCAGCAGGCCGACGGTTCGATCCGCGTCGTGCAGGCGCGCGCGATCGCGAACGCGGCCGGCCCGTGGGTCGGCGACGTGCTGCACGGCGCGCTCGGCCGCGGCGCGCATCACAGCGTGCGGCTCGTGAAGGGCAGCCACATCATCACGCGCCGCCTGTTCGATCACGATCACGCGTACATCTTCCAGAACCCGGACAAGCGGATCATCTTCGCGATTCCGTACGAGCACGACTTCACGCTGATCGGCACGACCGACGTCGAATACACGAGCGATCCGGCGAAGGTCGCGATCGATCGCGACGAGACGCAGTACCTGTGCGATTCGATCAACCGCTATTTCAAGCGCAAGATCTCGCCGGCCGACGTGCACTGGACCTATTCGGGCGTGCGCCCGCTGCTGGAAGACGAGAACGCGGCGAACGCATCGGCCGTCACGCGCGACTATCGCCTTGAACTCGACGACGGCGCGGGCGCGCCGCTGCTGTCGGTGTTCGGCGGCAAGATCACGACGTTCCGCAAGCTCGCGGAAGAAGCCGGCGACATGCTGTGCCGCGCGCTCGGCCGCGACGCGAAGACCTGGACGGCCGGCGTCGCGCTGCCGGGCGGCGACATCGCGGACGCGAAGTTCGACGGGTTCGCCAGCGCGTTCGCGAAACGCCATCCGTGGCTGCCCGCCGCGCTCGCGCGCCGCTATGCACGGGCGTACGGCACGCGTGCGGAGCGCGTGGTGGCGGACGCGAAGTCGCTCGCCGATCTCGGCGCCGAAATCGCGCCGGGCATCCACGATGCCGAACTGCGCTACCTGCGCGACGCCGAATGGGCGACCTGCGCGCAGGACGTGCTGTGGCGCCGCTCGAAGCTCGGGCTGCACGTCGCGCCCGGCACGCTCGACGCCGTGACCGCCGCGGTCGACGCATGGTTCGCCGCCGCGCATGCGCCGCACGCCTGATCCGAATGCAGTTGCAGTTGCCTGACCGACGTTGACTCACCGACGCGCCGCTCACATGCGGCGCGCATCACAACTAAGCCAATCCACGGATGGAGATGAGAGACATGCAGGACCAGTACATCCTCGCGCTTGACCAGGGCACCACGAGTTCCCGCGCGATGCTGTTCGATCGCCAGGGCAATATCGTATCGATCGCCCAGAAGGAATTCGAACAGATCTACCCGCAACCCGGCTGGGTCGAGCACGACCCGCAGGAAATCTGGTCGACGCAAGCCGGCGTCGCCGCGGAAGCCGTCACGCGCACGGGCCTGAACGGCACGTCGATCGCCGCGATCGGCATCACGAACCAGCGCGAAACCACGATCGTCTGGGATCGCGAGACGGGCCAGCCCGTCTACAACGCGATCGTCTGGCAGGATCGCCGCACGGCCGACTTCTGCGACTCGCTGAAGAAGCAGGGCCTCGAAGCGAAGGTGCGCGCGAAGACCGGCTTGCCGATCGACTCGTACTTCTCCGCGACGAAGATCCGCTGGATCCTCGACAACGTGCCGGGCGCGCGCGACAAGGCGCGCCAGGGCAAGCTCGCGTTCGGCACCGTCGACAGCTGGCTCGTGTGGAACTTCACGAAGCATGAGCTGCACGTGACCGACGTGACCAACGCGTCGCGCACGATGCTGTTCAACATCCATACGCGCGAGTGGGACAGCGAGCTGCTCGAACTGCTCGACATCCCGCGCAGCATGCTGCCCGAAGTGAAGGCGTCATCGGAAATCTACGGCCACACGAAGACCACCGTGTTCGCATCGAAGATCCCGCTCGCGGGCATCGCCGGCGACCAGCATGCGGCGCTGTTCGGCCAGATGTGCACGACGTCGGGCATGGTGAAGAACACCTACGGCACCGGCTGCTTCCTGATGATGAACACCGGCGACAAGCCGATCGAATCGAAGAACAACCTCGTCACGACGATCGCCTGGCAGATCGGCGACGACGTACAGTACGCGCTCGAAGGCAGCATCTTCATCGCGGGCGCGGTCGTGCAGTGGCTGCGCGACGGCGTCGGCCTCATCAAGACGGCCGCGGAAATCGAGGCGCTCGCCGCCAGCGTGCCGCATACCGACGGCGTGTATCTCGTGCCGGCCTTCGCCGGCCTCGGCGCGCCGCACTGGAACGCGCGGGCGCGCGGCTCGGTGTTCGGCGTCACGCGCGGCACGAGCGCCGCGCATCTGGCGCGCGCGGCGCTCGATGCGATCGCGTACCAGTCGCTCGACGTGCTGGCCGCGATGGAAGCCGATTCGGGCATCAGCATCGGCGAGCTGCGGGTGGACGGCGGCGCGAGCGCGAACGACCTGCTGATGCAGTTCCAGGCCGACCTGCTCGGCGTCGACGCGGTGCGCCCGCAGATCACCGAGACGACCGCGCTCGGCGCGGCCTACCTCGCGGGCCTCGCGATCGGCTACTGGAAGAACCTCGACGAAGTGCGCGACCAGTGGCAGCTCGATCGCCGCTTCGCACCGTCGATGCCGAAGGAGCAGGTCGAGCAGCGCATGGCCGGCTGGCAGCGGGCGGTGCGCGCCGCGAAGGCATGGGCCGACGACGCCCAGTAATCCGAATCAGTCCGGACGACATACAACAACACCGGCGGACCGCGCGACGCGCGAGTCCGCCGTGACATACGAGAGACAATCATGTCACCTTACATTGCAGAATTCATCGGCACGGCGATCCTCGTGCTGCTCGGCAACGGCGCGGTCGCAAACGTGCTGCTTGCAAAGACCAAGGGCAAAGGCGCGGACCTGATCGTGATCGTGATGGGCTGGGCGATGGCGGTATTCGTCGCGGTCTACGTGACCGCGTCGTTCAGCGGCGCGCACCTGAACCCGATCGTCACGATCAGCCTCGCGCTCGCGGGCAAGTTCGCGTGGTCGAAAGTCGGCGGCTACGTCCTCGCGCAGATGCTCGGCGGGATGGCCGGCGCGTTGCTCGTGTGGCTCGCGTATCGCCAGCACTTCGCGAAGGAAGCCGATGCGGACCTGAAGCTCGCGGTGTTCTGCACGGCGCCGGCGATCCGCAGCGTCACGCACAACGTGCTGACCGAAGCGATCTGCACGTTCGTGCTGATCCTCGGCGTGCTGTATCTCGCGTCGCCGCAGGTCGGCCTCGGCGCACTCGACGCGCTGCCCGTCGGCCTGCTGGTGCTCGGCATCGGCATCTCGCTCGGCGGCCCGACCGGCTATGCGATGAGCCCCGCGCGCGACCTGTCGCCGCGCATCATGCATGCGCTGCTGCCGATTCCCGGCAAGCGCGACAGCGACTGGCGCTATGCATGGGTGCCGGTCGTCGGCCCGCTGCTGGGCGGCGCCGCGGCGGCCGGCCTGTATCTGCACCTGCACACCACGATCTGATCGCGGTTTGAACGAGCGCGCGGCCTGCACTGCCGCGCGCTTCACGCCCCTGCGTCGTTCTACCGGTCATTCACGGCCGTCACCAGCGATTTCAGCTTCACGTCGACGTCCGCGACCGCCGCCGGCGTCACGTCGGCCCCGCGCTCGACCAGCATTCTCGCCACGCGCATGTCCTTCACGAATCCCGCTGCACGGCCGAAGCCGCTCGCCGCGACGAGCCGCGCGCGCGCGTCGAAATGGAAATGGATTTCCGCATCGTCGCCGAGCACGCGCGCGACCGACCGCGTGCCGAGCGCCGGCTCCCCGGCCACCTGCAACTGCGCATCATATTGATCGGACCAGAACCACGGCGTATCGCGATACGGCTCGCCCGCGCCGAGCATGTTGCGGGCGGCGACGTGCGCCTGCGTCTCCGCGCCGTGCCACGTCTCCTGCCGAACCGGCTGGCCCGATAGCGCGCTCGGAAACACCGCGACGTCGCCGGCCGCGTAGATGCCGCGCGCCGACGTCTCGAGCTGCGCATTCACGACGATCCCGCGCTCGACCGCAAGGCCCGCGTCGCGCGCCAGCTCGTCGGCCGGTTCGATGCCGATGCCGGCCACGACCGTGTCGGCGATCAGCGTGTCGCCGTCGTCGAGCACGACGGCCAGCGCCCCGCCCGCGGTCCGCTCGATCGCCACCGGCTTTCGGTTCAGGCGAATCGCCACGCCCCGCGCGTCGTGCAGCGCATGCACGCGCGTCGCGATGGTGGCCGGCACGGCGCGGCCGAGCAGCCGCGGCGCCGCATCGAGCACGGTCACGCGGCAGCCGCGCTGCCGCGCCGACGCCGCGACTTCGAGACCGATGAAGCCGCCGCCGATCAGCACGATCCGCGCGTCGGGCACGAGCCGCGCGCCGAGCACCGCCGCATCGTCGAGCGTGCGCAATGCGAATACCCCGTCGAGCGCCGCGCCCGGGATGGCCAGGCGACGCGCACGGCCGCCCGTGGCCAGCAGCAGCGCGTCGTAGCCGAACACGTGCCCGCCGGACACCCGCACTTCGCGTGCGTGCGGTTCGATGCGCTCGACGGTCGCGACGATCCGTTCGATGCGATCGGCCGCCCAGGCTTGCGCATCGCGCAACCGGCATTGCGCCGCGCTGCGCTCGCCCGTCAGCACGCCCTTCGACAACGGCGGCCGCTCGTACGGCGGATGCGGCTCCGCGCCGATCAGCACGATGCGCCCGCGCCAGCCGCACGCGCGCAGCTCCTGCGCCGCGCGGCCGCCCGCATGGCCCGCACCGACGATCGCCATCACCCGGTCGCTGTTCATTGCGTCATACCTCGATCAGGATGCGGCCGTCTTCGATCTTCGCGCGGTACGTGCGCAGCTTCTCGCACGCGGGCGCCGACAGCGGCCGGCCGTCGCGCACGTCGAAGCGGCCGTTGTGCTTCGGGCATTCGATCACGTGATCCATCACGAGCCCGTCCGCGAGATGCACCTGCTCGTGCGTGCACAGGCCATCGCTCGCATACACGTGGCCGTCGATCCGGTAGATCGCGTACGTGCGGCCGCCGTGGTCGAAGCGTGCGACGTCTTCATCGTCGATATCGTCGAGCGCGCCGGTGTCGATCCATTGCGTCATGGTGTGTGTCTCCTTCGTCGGGATATTGGATAACGGCTAGGCGCGCGCGGCATCGGGCACCGGCCGCACGACGCAAGCGGACGGGTCGCGCGTCTGCCGGACCAGCGCCGGCACGATCTCCGCGTACGCGGCCAGCGTGCTGCGGTACGGCGGCGGCATGTCGGCCTTCACGGCTTCATGCAGCTTCGGCAACGCATGGAACGGCACCATCGGGAACATGTGGTGCTCGACGTGATAGTTCATGTTCCAGTACAGGAAGCGGAACACCGGATTCATCATCACGGTCCGGCAATTGCGCCGGTGATCGAGCACGTTCTCCGGCATGCCCGCGTGCTGCGTGAGGCCGAAATACAGGTACAGCCACGCGCCGTAGAGGCTCGGCAGCCCGATGTAGAGCAGCGGCAGGATCGTGTGCCAGTAGAGCGCCGCGCCCGTCACGAGTGCGTAGATCGCGAGATGGATGCGCGACTCGCGCACGACCTTCGGCCATTCCGATGCAGGTACGTAGGTGCGTTCCTCGTCGTCGAGCCGGCCGGTGAACGACACCGCGATCATCTTGCGCAGTTCGCCGGCCACGTGCTTCAGCGCGACGACGTTCAGCGCGAGCGTGAGCCAGTCGGTCGGCTTCGGCGCGGCGATTTCCGGATCGCGCCCGACGATCAGCGTATCGGTGTGATGGCGCGCATGGCTCCAGCGCCATGCAGTCGCGCGGCGGAACACCTGGAACGACGCGACCTGGTACAGCGCGTCGTTCATCCAGCGCGTGCGGAACGCGGTGCCGTGCCCGCATTCGTGCCAGCGCGAATCGGCCGGGCTGCAGTACAGCGTGCCGTACACGAAGAATGCGGGGATCGCCCACGCCGAGTGCGCGCGCCACGCCAGCCACGCGAGCGCGCCGCTGATTGCAATCGCCGCGTACCAGATCAGCGTGTCGCGAATCGCACGCGCATCGCCGCGCTGCATCAGCTGCTTCATCAGCGGCCGCGGCACCGCGCAGCGGTACCACGCGGCGTTGACAAGCCCGGCCGCGTGCGCGCGCTCGCCGGCGCCGCCAATCATTCGGTATGCCTGACGGCGCGCCGCCGTGGGTTCGCCTGCCGGGTCGTCGGGTTGGGCCACGTCTGTCTCCTGGGGTTCTTGTGCGGGGGAAGCGCGGCAAGCGCTTCGCCATAGGAACGAAATTAGGCGAGCGGCCGCCCCGCCTCAATCGAAACGTTGACGAAATTTCGCCACCGCTTTAGCGTTCCCGACAACGCCACGCGATCGATGGCGACCCTCACGATGGAGACGACCATGGCAGGTGAATCCGGGCCGCGCTGGCGCAAGCGTACCGCGCGCTTCGACGAGATCGCGGCGCTCGCCGGCGTCAGCACGACCACCGTCGACCGCGTGCTGAACGAGCGCGGCAGCGTCTCCGCGCAGGCGCGCGAACGCGTGGTGGCGGCCGCGCGGCAGCTCGGCGTGCCGCGGCAGCTGCCCGACACGCGGCACGGGCTGATCCACGTTGACGTGCTGCTGCCGGACACCGACGCGCCATTCTTCCGACGCTTGCAGCAGGCGCTGCAGCGCTCGCTGCAGATGCTCGACCGGCGCGTGGTCGTGCACCGGACGATCCTGCCCGCCGCGGACGACGTGCGCGCCGCGACGCTGATCGAACGGCCCGCGTACCGGCGCGCGGCGCTGATCGTCACCGCGCACGACACGGCCCGCGTGCGCGACGCGCTGGCCGGCGCGATCGCGCGGGGCGAGACCGTCGTCACGATGGTCACCGACATCGGCGGCATCGACCGCACGCACTTCGCCGGCATCGACAACTATCGCGCCGGGCGCACGGCCGGCTACTACATCGGCCGCCTCGCGGCGCGCCCCGGCCGCGTGCTGCTGCTCGGCGGGCGCATGGGCTACCGCGCGCACGTCGACCGGATGGCCGGCTGCCGCGACCAGCTCGCCGACGCGTTCGCCGCCGTGCGCTGCGACGACGCGCCGGTCGAGACGCTCGACCAGGACGACCGCTGCTACCGCGCGGTGTCGAAGGCGCTGCAGGCGCACGACGACGTGGTCGCGATCTACAACAGCGGCGCCGGTTCGGCCGGCATCGAAGCGGCGCTGCGCAAGGCCGGCGCGATCGGGCGCGTCGTGTGGATCGGCCACGAGATGATCGACCAGCATCGCGCCTTCATCGAAGCCGGCGCGATGGATCTCGCGATCGACCAGGATCCGGACGGCCAGGCGATTTCCGCTCTGCAGCACGTGCTGCATGCATGCGGCATCGTCGAACAGCCGCCGCCGGACGATCCGGTCGAATTCCGCGTGTTCTGTCCGGCGAACGTGAGGACGAGCGCGTACCTGCAGCCGTGAATCGCGCCGCGCGGCGGGCCGCGTGCTCGCGGCGAAAAAATCGACCGTCGCGTTGGCGATTTTTCGCCAACGTTTGTCATGCGGGTCGCGCCGCGCCTCCGTACATTGGTCAGCCATCGATAACCGACAACGGACAGGAGACGATGGCTGAACCGATCCTCATCGGCGTGAACCTCGACGGCGTGCTCGAACACGACGGGCTGCCGGCGCCAACGCCCGCCGAACGCTTTCGGATGATCGCCGGCGCCGGCGTGTTCGACTACGTCGAACAGAACCCGGTACGCGGCGAGGACCTGTCGCCGTATTTCGCGCTGGTCGACCGCCACGCGCTGCCGATTCGCGTGATCGGCGGCATCTGGTGCGCCGGCCGCGACGAAGCGCATGTCGCCGAGATCGTCGCCGCGGGCGCGCGCTTCGGCAGCACGGTGCTCAACTGCCAGCTGTTCGCGCATCACGCGGACGGCCATCCGCTGTCGGACCGCGAAGTCGCCGATTTCTACCTGCGCGCCTACGCATCGGGCGAGCCGGTCGGCTGCCTGCCGAGCCTCGAAGTGCACGTCGACATGTGGAGCGAGGATGTCGCCCGCGTGGCGCGCGTCGCGCGGCTGGTCGAGGAGGCCGGCGCGCCGTTCCGGATCACGCTCGATCATTCGCACCTGCTGTTCAAGATCGGCAACCGCGCCGAGCTCGACGCGTCGGGGCTGCGCGAATCGGCCGACGGCGGCTGCGCGATGCTCGACCCGGCGTCGCCCGCCGCGATCTACACCGACTGGATCGCGCGCGGCTGGGTCCGGCATGCGCATGCGCGCAGCGTGACGCCGAACAATCCCGCCAACCGCTGGATGCGCCGCGCGGACGGCCGGCCCGGGCGCGGTATCCAGTACCCGTTCGTCGAACCCGCGCCGGGCGCCTATCACGGCGAATGGCGTGCGGCGTCGCTCGATCCGTGGAAAGCCGCGCTGCGCCAGTTGCTGCACGCGCAAGCGCAGGCCGAGGTTCACGCTCCCGCTCCCGCGCAGCCGGCACGACTCGAGCAGATCAGCTGCGAGTTCATCCCGTTTCCCGACTACGGCGGCGCACGCTATTCGATCTTCGACAACAACGTCGCGTGCGCGCAATGGCTGCGCGACACGTGGCAAGCATTCGCCGCGCATGCCGGCACCTGATTCGCCCCCCACGCCCCACTCAAGCTCCAAGGACAGAACGATGACGCAAGCCTGCCACTTTTCGCTGAACCGGATGAGCGCGCCGCGCTTGCCGTTCGACCGCTACGTCGCGCTGTGCCGTCGCCTCGGTGTCGACACGATCGAGATCCGCAACGATCTCGACGGCGTCGAGCTCGCCGACGGCACGCCGGCCGCCGCCGTGCGCGCAACGGCCGAGGCCGGCGGCGTGACGATCCTGACGATCAACGCGCTGCAGCGCTTCGAGCAGTGGAACGCCGGGCGCGCGGACGAGGCGACCGCGCTGGCCGATTACGCGGCGCAATGCGGCGCGCGTGCGCTGGTGCTGTGCCCGACCAACAGCCGCGCCGACACGCGCAGCGCGGACGCCCGCCACGCGGATCTCGTGACGGCGCTGCAGGCGCTGAAACCGATCCTCGCGGCCCGCGGCCTGCTCGGCTTCATCGAGCCGCTCGGTTTCGAGGAATGCGCGCTGCGCCGCAAGTCGGACGCGGTAAAGGGCATCTACGCGGCGGCGGGCGAGCCGGTGTTCCGGCTCGTGCACGACACGTTCCACCATCATCTCGCCGGCGAGGACATCTTCTTCCCGAACCTGACGGGCCTCGTGCACATCTCGGGCGTCGAGGAAGCCGACCTGCCGATCGAGCGGATGCGCGATGGCCACCGCGTGCTGGTCGGCGGCGCCGACCGGCTCGGCAACATCCGGCAACTGCGCGAACTGCTCGCGCGCGGCTACCGCGGCGCGCTGTCGTTCGAGCCGTTCGCGAGCGAGATCGCCGAAGCCGACGACATCGAAGACCGGCTGCGGGCGAGCATCGACTACGTGCGCGGCGCACTGGCGGATCGCTGAGCGCATCGGCAAGACAACGCAATCCACAGGAGAACGGAATGATCGAATTCGCTTTGTTCGGCGCGGGCCGCATCGGCAAGATCCACGCGGCGAATCTCGCGCGCCAGCCGGGCGCGAAACTGACATACGTGATCGACCGGCACGCGCCGTCGGCGGAAGCGCTCGCCCGCATGCACGGCGCGCAGGTCGCCGACGTCGAGCGCGCGCTCGGCGACGCGTCGGTGCAGGCTGTCGTGATCGCGTCGAGCACCGACACGCACGCGGATCTCATCGTCGCCGCCGCGAACGCGGGCAAGGCGGTGTTCTGCGAGAAACCGGTCGACCTCACCGTCGAACGCTCGCGTGCATGCGCGGACGTCGTGCGGCGCGCCGGCGTGACCTGCATGATCGGCTTTCAGCGCCGCTTCGACCCGACCTTCGCGGCGCTGAAGGCGCGCGTCGAGCGCGGCGAGATCGGCGCGCCGGAAATGCTGGTCGTCACGAGCCGCGATCCGGGCGCGCCGCCCGCCGACTACATTCGCAGCTCGGGCGGCATTTTCAAGGACATGCTGATCCACGACTTCGACGTGTTCCGCTGGATCCTCGGCGACGAAGCGCAGACGCTGCACGCGACGGGCAGTTGCCTGACCGATCCGGCCGTGCACGACGCGGGCGACATCGATTCGACCGCCGTGACGATCCGCACGCGGCGCGGGTTGCTGTGCCAGATCAACACGTCGCGGCGCGCGGCCTACGGTTACGACCAGCGCTTCGAGCTGCTCGGCAGCCACGGGATGCTGCAGGCCGGCAACGTGCGGCCGACCGAGGTGAGCGCCTGGCTCGCGGGCGGCATCGCGACGGACGTGCCGGAGCCGTTCTTCCTCGAACGCTACCGGCACGCGTACGCGGCCGAGATCGCGCACTTCGTCGACGCGCTGCGCGACGGCACGCCGGTCCGGACGACGATCGACGACGGGCTCGCCGCGCTCGAGCTGGCCGAAGCCGCGATGACGTCGTGGAAAACGGGGCGCGTGATCGCGCTGTGACGCCGTGAACGGCGGCGGCCCGCGCAACCGGGTCGCCGCAGCCGCACGACCGGCGGCACCTGGGCACGCGTTGCCGCAGTAGCACGGCCGCATCGGGCAAATTTGCCGCCACGTCGCGCGGCAGGCGCATGAAAGCACGTATGATGGCGAATCGATCGGCGTCGCCGATATCCCGCGTTTTCATCACCATGCTCGATCACCTCATCTGCGACTGCGACGGCGTGCTCGTCGACAGCGAAGTCATCGCCGACCGCGTGCTGCTCGACACGCTGTCCGCCACGTTCCCCAACCTCGATTTCGAAGCCGCCGCGAAGTCGGCATTCGGCCAGCAGACGTCGCGCTTCCTCACCGGCATCGAATCCCGCTTCGGCATCGAGATGCCCGCCAACTTCATCGAAACCATCGAGCACAACATCGAAATCGCGCTCGCGCAATCGCTCGCACCGATCAGCGGCGTGCGCGACGCATTGCTGAAGGTCACGCTGCCGGCCGCCGTCGTGTCGAACAGCCGGCTCGTGCGCGTGCGCAATTCGCTGAAGCGCGCGTCGCTCACCGAGATCTTCGGCGAGCGCGTGTTCAGTTCCGAACAGGTCGCGCGGCCGAAGCCCTACCCCGACGTCTACCTGCATGCGGCGCACACGCTCGGCGTCGAGCCGGCGCGCTGCGTCGTCGTCGAGGACAGCATCTCGGGGCTGAATGCCGCGCGGGCGGCCGGGATGAAGACGATCGCGTTCGTCGGCGCGAGCCACATCCCCGACAACTACGCGGACGCGCTGCGCGCGATGGGCATCACGCGGATCATGCGCCGGATGGACGAACTGCCGGCGCTCGTCGAAGCCGGCATGCGCGGCGAATTCGGCGACGTGCAGTCCTGATCGTCATTCGGGCCGGACCGGGTCGATCCGGCCATGCCGCGGGCGCGCGTACGCGCCCGCCTTCCTTCGCTCAGGCCGGCTCGCAGCAGCGTTCGCGCGCCGCGGCCAGCGCCTCGCGGAACTCGACGAGTTCCGCGATCGTCAGCATCGGCAGCCCGTGCCGCTGCGCGAAGCGCTCGACATCGTCGCCGCGCGTCATCGTGCCGTCCGGATTCATCAGCTCGCACAGTACGCCGGCCGGCTTCAGGCCCGCGAGGATCGACAGGTCGACCGTGCCTTCGGTATGACCGCGGCGCGCCAGCACGCCGCCCGGTTGCGCACGCAACGGAAACACGTGGCCGGGGCGCACGATGTCGTGCGGCTTCGCGCCGTCGGCGATCGCCGCGCGGATCGTCGTCACGCGATCGGCGGCCGACACCCCGGTATGCACGCCTTCGCGCGCCTCGATCGACACGGTGAACGCGGTGCCGTTGCGGCTTTCGTTGGTCTGCACCATCGGCGGCAGCTCGAGCGCGCGCACCGTGTCGTCGGTCAGGCACAGGCAGACGATGCCGCTGCACTCGCGGATCAACAGCGCCATCGTCTCGGGCGTGATGCGCTCGGCGGCGACGATCAGGTCGGCTTCGTTCTCGCGGTCGTGGTCGTCCTGCAGCACGACCGCGCGGCCTGCGCGCATCGCGTCGAGCGCAGCGGCGATGCGCGGCGGCACCGGTTCGGAATCCAGCAACGGGAGATCGGCAAAGGCGTCGGCAGGCGCCGACGAAACGGACATCAAGGACATGTGAAACGCTCCTCGCAAATACGATTTGGGCGAAAAACGTTTCAGGGCATTGCAAACAGACAGAACGACAACCCGCTTCGCACGCAGCGCGAAGCGGCCCTGACGGACATGACTATCTGCACATCTTCTCTCATCCGGACTGTGACCGTCGGCTCTGGCATTCGACCAGATCTGCTGACCCCGCGCGGATGCGCGGGCGCTCGCGGGCTCGCCGGCTTACGCCAGCCTACCGCCGGTGGGGAATTTCGCCCCGCCCTGAAGACGCACTGATTGCCGGACGGGAACGCCCCGTCACCGGCGGGCCAAGCATACAACAGCCGCGCGCGACGCGCAGCCCACTACCGGTAAAACCTTACTGACGACCCTGTCTAACGGCATCGTCCGAACGGCCGACGCACCCGCCCGCGATCCCGCGAGGATCCGGGAGCGCAGTCGCGCCGCGCGGCCCGCGCGATCAGTTGGCGGCCGCCGTGTGCGCCGCGTCGGGCACAAGCCAGCGCGGCGGCACCTCGGGGCTCACCGTCACGCGAAACGCCCGCGCTTCGCTGTCGCCCGGGTTGCGCAGGCTGTACGGCTGGTCGGCATCGAACACGATCGCGTCGCCGGTTGCGAGCAACTGGCGGCGATCGTGCACGCTGACTTCGAGCGTGCCTTCGCTGACGACGAGGTTGACCGTCGTGCCGGGGGCGCTACGCGCGCCGGGCTCCGTATGCAGCGGCGCGATGCGCAGCTCGTGGAATTCGGCCGCGGCCGGCTCGCCTTCCGGATACAGCGCACGCGCCGAGAAACGGCCGTTCGAGCTGACGACGCGCGACGCGCGCTCGGCCGCCAGGTGCTCGAAACCGTTCACCGCGTGGCGCCGCAGGAACGCGGCGACCGACACCTTCAGCGCCGCGGCGATCTTGCAGAGCACCTTGATCGACGGCACGCTGCGCGCCGATTCGATCTGCGCGAGCATCGCGCGCGACACGCCGGACAGCCGCGCGAGCGCATCGAGCGACAGTTGCCGCTCGGCGCGCAAGCGCGCGAGGTTCACGCCGACGACCTGCTCGAGCACGTCGAGCGACGCGGACGCGCGCAGGTCGGCGGCATGGCCGGACTCGAAGGAAGACACGTCGCGCACGAGCGCCAGGGATGAAGACATAGCATTGCCTCCGGGCCGCCGCGCGGCCCTGCGTAGGGGGTAAGCCGGAATCGGAATCGGGTTGCGCCGGTCATTGGCGCGTATCGAGACGCTATCACCCGGCCTGGCACGGGCAAACGAAGTTATCTTCACACCGTTATCAGCATCGCGGAGGAATGCGTTTCTCGCGAACCTTTTCCTGCCGCTATGGCGTCGCCGTCGGCGCGCCGGGGCCGACGCTCACTGGGCCGCCGGCGCGGCGCCGCGGGCCGGGCCGCGCGCGTCGAGCCGCATCGCGAGCCACGTGACGATCAGCGCCGCGAACGTCACCGCGACCGCGACCCACGGCAGCGCATCGAGCGCGAAGCCGTGTTCCAGCGCGAGGCCGCCGAGCCACGCACCGCCCGCATTGCCGACGTTGAACGCGCCGATGTTCAGCGTCGACGCGAGATGCGGCGCGCTCGCGGCCTTCTCGACCACGCGCGCCTGCAGCGGCGGCACCGTCGCGAACGCGGCGATCCCCCAGACGAATACGGTGACGGCCGCCGCGACCGGCAGGTGGCTCGTCTTCGCGAACACGGCCATCACGGCCATCAGCGCGACGAGGATCGCGATCAGCGACGGCATCAGCGCGCGGTCGGCGAGCTTGCCGCCGATCGTATTGCCGATCGTCAGCCCCGCGCCGAACAGCACGAGGATCAGCGCGACCGCGCGCGGCGAGTAGCCCGACACGGTCTCGAGAATCGGCGCGATGTACGTGAACACCACGAACACGCCGCCGAAGCCGAGCACGGTCATCAGCAGCGCGAGCCACACCTGCGGCTCCTTCAGCACGCGCACTTCGTGGCCGAGGCCGACCGGCCCGCTGTCGTGGCGGTTCGGCACCAGCGCGGCCACGCCGCCGAGCGCCAGCACGCCGAGCGCGGCGACGATCCAGAACGACGCGCGCCAGCCGAGCAACTGGCCGACGAACGTGCCGAACGGCACGCCGAGCACGTTCGACAGCGTAAGTCCGGTAAACATCAGCGCGATCGCGCTCGCGCGCTTGTCGGCCGGCACGAGCGACGCGGCGACCACCGCACCGATGCCGAAGAACGAACCGTGCGCGAACGACGTGACGACGCGCGCGACCATCAGCATCGCGTAGCCGGACGCGGTCGCGCACAGCACGTTGCCGACGATGAAGATCGCCATCAGCAACTGCAGCGCGGCCTTGCGCGGCATGCGGCTCGTCAGCACCGCGAGCAGCGGCGCGCCGACCGCGACGCCGAGCGCGTAGCCGGTGACGAGCAGGCCGGCCGACGGCAGCGACACGGCCAGGTCGTGCGCAACTTCGGGCAGCAAGCCCATGATGATGAATTCGGTGGTGCCGATGGCGAAGGCGCTGATCGCGAGCGCCAGTAACGGAATGGGCATGACGTTCTCCGGAAGGCGGCGGCCGCGGCGCCCGATCGGTGCCGCACCGCACAAAAAAGCGGGATGTGCGCGCATTGTCCCGAAGACGTCTATATTTGATAATTGGCGTGGCATTTGAACCATTTTCAAATATTTCTGGAAAATCGCATGGACCGACTGGGCGACATCCGGCTGTTCGTCGAGGCGGCGGAGCTGGGCAGCCTGTCCGCCGCCGGGCGCAAGCTGAACCTCACGCCGGCCGCCGCGAGCGCGCGGCTCGCGAAGCTCGAGGCGAAGATCGCGACGCGGCTGTTCGAACGCTCGACGCGGCAATTGCGGCTCACCGACGAAGGCAAGCTGTACCTGAACTGCTGCCGCCAGGCGCTGCAGGCGCTCGACGACGCGGACGCGATGCTGCAGGAAGGCCGCAATGTCGTGAGCGGCAAGGTGCGGCTGTCGTCGACGTCCGATTTCGGCCGCCATCAGCTGCTCGACTGGCTCCACGAATTCACGACGCTGCATCCGGGCGTCACGTTCTCGCTGACGGCGTCCGATTCGTCGTCGAACCTGTGGCAGGACGAGATCGACCTCGCGATCCGCTTCGCCGCGCCGCCCGACGGCGCGCTGATCGCCCGCCGGCTCGCGACCAACCGGCGCGTGCTGTGCGCGGCGCCGTCGTTCGTCGAGCGCCATGGCGTGCCGGCCGATCCGCACGATCTGGCCCGTTTTCCGTGCAACGTGATCACGATCGCGTCCGGCCCGATGAACACCTGGCACTTCACGCGCGGCGACGAAGTGCAGATCCACACGGTGCCCGTGTCGACGGCGTTCGAGACCAACGACGGCGGGCTCACGCGCGAATGGACGCTGCGCGGCCACGGCATTGCGCTGAAGTCGCTGTGGGACATCGCCGACGACGTCCGCGCGGGCCGGCTGCGCGTGCTGCTGCCCGAGTGGCGGCACCAGGACGCGCCGCTGCACGCGATCTATCACAGCAAGCGCTACATGGCGCCGCGCGTGCGCGTGCTGCTCGACTTTCTCGCCGAACGCTTCGCGCGCGAGGAAGCCGCGCTCGACGACCTGCTGAACGCGTGTCGCTGACGGCCGGGTCGCCACCACTCCGGGGTCGGAACGCGAAAACCGGCGTCGCGCGCCCGCAACCGGCCGCCCGTCCGTCTTGGCATGAAAAGCTATAATGGAAGGCTTTCCCGACGGCCTTTCCTGTCCGTGCGCGCGATTCGTGTGCCGCGCACGGCCGTCCCGACTCACCCTTGACGACGCCCCCAGGTCAACCACTGCGAACGGCGAATCCCCATGACCAAGAAAGTTTACGTAAAGACCTTCGGCTGCCAGATGAACGAGTACGACTCGGACAAGATGGTGGACGTGCTCAACGCGGCCGAAGGCCTCGAAAAGACCGACACGCCGGAAGACGCGGACATCATCCTGTTCAACACGTGCTCGGTGCGTGAAAAGGCGCAGGAAAAGGTGTTCTCCGATCTCGGCCGCGTGCGCGAGCTGAAGGAAGCGAAGCCCGGCCTGCTGATCGGCGTCGGCGGCTGCGTCGCGAGCCAGGAAGGCGCGTCGATCGTGTCGCGCGCGCCGTACGTCGACCTCGTGTTCGGCCCGCAGACCCTGCACCGCCTGCCGCAGATGATCGACGCGCGCCGCGCGAGCGGCCGCGCGCAGGTCGACATCACGTTCCCCGAAATCGAGAAGTTCGACCACCTGCCGCCCGCGCGCGTCGAGGGGCCGAGCGCGTTCGTGTCGATCATGGAAGGCTGCTCGAAGTACTGCAGCTACTGCGTGGTGCCGTACACGCGCGGCGATGAAGTGTCGCGCCCGCTCGACGACGTGCTGACCGAAGTGGCCGGCCTCGCCGACCAGGGCGTGCGCGAAGTCACGCTGCTCGGCCAGAACGTGAACGCCTACCGCGGCGCGCTGGCGGCCGGCTCGTCCGAGATCGCCGATTTCGCGACGCTGATCGAATACGTCGCCGACATCCCCGGCATCGAGCGGATCCGCTACACGACGTCGCATCCGAAGGAATTCACGCAGCGCCTGATCGACACCTACGCGAAGGTGCCGAAGCTCGTGAACCACCTGCACCTGCCGGTCCAGCACGGTTCCGACCGCATCCTGATGGCGATGAAGCGCGGCTACACGGTGCTCGAATACAAGTCGGTGATCCGCAAGCTGCGCGCGATCCGCCCCGACCTGTCGCTGTCGACCGACATGATCGTCGGCTTCCCCGGCGAGACCGAGGACGATTTCGACAAGATGATGGCGCTCGTGCACGAGATGAGCTACGACACCAGCTTCTCGTTCATCTACAGCCCGCGCCCCGGCACGCCGGCCGCGAACCTCGCCGACGACACGCCGCGCGACGTGAAGCTCAAACGCCTGCAACATCTGCAGGCGACGATCGAGGAGAACGTCGCGCGCATCAGCCAGTCGATGGTCGGGAAGGTCGAGCGGATCCTCGTCGAGGGCCCGTCGCGCAAGGACCCGAACGAACTCGCGGGCCGCACCGAGAACAACCGGGTCGTGAATTTCCCGGCGCCGCTCGCGTCGCACCCGCGCCTGATCGGCCAGATGATCGACGTGAAGATCAACCATGCGTACCCGCACTCGCTGCGCGGCGAGCTCGTGATCGTCAGCGACGACGCGAGCGCGGCCACCCACTGATTGACGCCCGACAGGAGCCCGACGCTACTTTGAAGACCGTCCAAGCACTGGAATTCACCGCCCCGCGCGACGACAACGCGCGCCTCGCCAACCTCTGCGGCCCGCTCGACGAGAACCTGCGGCAGATCGAACAGGCGCTCGACGTCACGCTCGCGCGGCGCGGCCACCGGATCACGATCCGCGGGCGCGGCGCCAAGCTCGCGCTCGCCGCGCTCGAAAACTTCTACAACCGCGCGCGCGATCCGCTGTCGGTCGACGACATCCAGCTCGCGCTGGTCGAGGTGCGCCACACGGCCGGCAACGGCCGCCAGGACACGCTCGACGTGCGCTTTCGCGGCGACCCCGATCATCCGTTCGACGAACCGGTCGTGCAGCTCGACGCGGACGAGCCGGACGAAGAGCCGGCGCCGAAGCTCTACACGCGGCGCGCCGACCTGCGCGGCCGCACGCCCGCCCAGCGCGAATACCTGAAGCAGATCCTGTCGCACGACGTGACGTTCGGCATCGGGCCGGCCGGCACCGGCAAGACCTACCTCGCGGTCGCGTGCGCGGTCGACGCGCTCGAGCGCGACCAGGTCAAGCGGATCGTGCTGACGCGCCCGGCCGTCGAGGCCGGCGAGCGGCTCGGCTTCCTGCCCGGCGATCTCGCGCAGAAGGTCGACCCGTACCTGCGTCCGCTGTACGACGCGCTGTACGACCTGCTCGGCTTCGACAAGACGGCCAAGATGTTCGAGCGCCAGATGATCGAGATCGCGCCGCTCGCGTACATGCGCGGCCGCACGCTGAACCACGCGTTCATCATCCTCGACGAGGCGCAGAACACGACGCCCGAGCAGATGAAGATGTTCCTCACGCGGATCGGCTTCGGCTCGAAGGCCGTCGTGACGGGCGACACGAGCCAGGTCGACCTGCCGCGCGGCCACAAGAGCGGCCTCGTCGAGGCGCAGCAGGTGCTCGGCGGCGTGCGCGGCATCGCGCTCACCCGCTTCACGAGCGCGGACGTGGTGCGCCATCCGCTCGTCGCGCGCATCGTCGAGGCGTACGACGAATTCCACGCGCAGCACCAGGACGGCTGAGCGGCGGCGCGCGTGCGCTGCCCCAGGCCTGCCGGCCCGGCCCGCCGTCATGGCGCGCCGGGCTTTTTTTCACCCGCGCGCAGCCCGGCCGAATTCGGGCGCGATCGGCCGTTTGGTGTATCCTCAACGCGTCCCAATCGCCGCACGCGTCATGAAATCCTCCCGTTCCCGCAAGTCCGGTCGCGCCCAGTCCGCCGCGTCCGAATCCCCCCGCCTTTCGCTATTCGACGCGAAGGGCAAAGCCCGCACCGTCAACGCGCAAGGGCTGCGGATCGACTTCCCGGACGGCCGCAGCCTGATGTTCGACCTGTCGGGCAGCTCGGGCGACGCGGCCGTCGCGATCGTCGCGCAGCACAACGATCCGGCGATGCGCGCGA
Source organism: Burkholderia sp. 28_3 (assembly GCF_003253915.1). NCBI lineage: Bacteria > Pseudomonadati > Pseudomonadota > Betaproteobacteria > Burkholderiales > Burkholderiaceae > Burkholderia > Burkholderia sp. 28_3. The sequence goes on along the minus strand of NZ_QKZF01000009.1, from coordinate 158,866 downwards.
AGCTCGCGCTGCAACCCGAGCATTACGACAGCGTGACGCTGCACGTCGGCGCCGAGTTCGCGCCGCGCGAGGACGACCCGGAAGACGAGCCGCGCGCGCTGGAACTCGACCTGTCGGTGCAGTACGGCGACGAGATCACGAGCGACGTGCGCAAGACGCTCCCCAAGCGCAAGCTGATCGCCGAATGGCTCGAGCCGGCGCTGTTCGCGAGCGCGCAGCTCACCGTGCGCTTCGTCGGCGAGAACGAAGGCCGTACGCTGAACGCCGGCTACCGCCACAAGGACTATCCGACCAACGTGCTGACCTTCGCGTACGACGCGGCGCCCGACGGCACCGTGATCGGCGACCTGGTGCTGTGTTGCCCGGTGGTCGAGAAGGAAGCGCACGACCAGGGCAAGCCGCTCATGGCCCATTACGCGCACCTGCTGGTGCACGGCGCGCTGCACGCGCAGGGCTACGACCACGAGACCAGCGACGAGGACGCGGCCGAAATGGAAGCGCTCGAAGTCGACATCCTCGCTAAACTGGGTTTCCCGAACCCGTACCAGTAAGCCGTCCGCCCGATGCGTAACGCCGCGATGCTGCCGCCCGCCTACCCGCCGTCGATCGGCGAAGGCCGTCTGCTGACGGAAGACGAGCTCGCGGCGTCGCTCGCGCATACGATGCGCGACTGGGACGGCCGGCAGGATCTGTGGCTGTTCGGCTATGGCTCGCTGATCTGGAACCCCGGGCTGCCGACCGTCGCCGCCGTACGCGGCAAGGTGCACGGCTATCACCGCGGGCTCTACCTGTGGTCGCGCGTGAACCGCGGCACCCCCGAACGGCCGGGCCTCGTGCTCGCGCTCGATCGCGGCGGCTCGTGCTCGGGCATCGCGTTCCGGCTCTCCGGCCCGACCGCGCAGCCGCATCTCGAGACGCTGTGGAAGCGCGAGATGCCGATGGGCTCGTACCGGCCCGCGTGGCTGCCGTGCTCGCTCGAGACCGGCGAACGCGTGAACGCGCTCGCGTTCGTGATGCGCCGCGATGCACCGACCTATACGGGCAAGCTGACCGATCCCGTCGTGAAGGAAGTGTTCAGTTGCGCGGCCGGCCGCTACGGCACGACGCTCGACTACGTGAGCCGCACGGTCGACGCGCTGCGCGCGAGCGGCATCCCCGACCGCGCGCTGGAAGGGCTGCTGGCGCGATGCCGGTGATGCGACACCACGCCGCCCGCGCATCCGAACGAGGACATCCCCGATGAAACCGTCAAACTGGTCGCGCGGCAGGATCGCCGCGCTGCTCGTCGCCGCGAGCGTCGCGCTGTCCGGCTGCGGAATCCTCGGCTGCGGCGGCGCCGCGACCAACGGCGCGGCCGCCGGCGGCTGCTCGGCCGGCATGCGGTTCTGAACCGCGCGCCGGCGGCGCCCGCCTGCGGCAGAATGCCGCGCTCACGACCGATGTCCCGCGTCGGGCCGCGCCGCCCTTGCCGCCGCCGTTTTTTTGCCGCCGCGCCCCGCCGACTCTTTCTGCGCTAGGATGGACCCGAGGACGATGTCGCGCCCGGCGCGGCCGTCCGCGAGCGGGCCCGCGCGAGCCGCCCATCCTGGCCGTGCGGCCGGGGTGACACGGTCGCGTCGTGCCCTTGGTGTATCCTTGCCTACTCCGTGACCGCGCGCCCCGGCATGACCCGGGCGCACCACCATGAACGATTCGTATCCCAGTCGTAAGTCAACCGACAAACCGCAAGAAAAGCGCTCGCTGCTCGAGCGCCTGACCGACTTCATCTCGCCCGAGCCCGAATCCCGCGGCGAGCTGCTGGAAATCCTCCAGGACGCCCACGAACGCAACCTGATCGACGCCGATTCGCTGTCGATGATCGAAGGCGTGTTCCAGGTATCCGATCTGTGCGCCCGCGACATCATGGTGCCGCGCGCGCAGATGGACGCGATCAACATCGCCGACAAGCCCGAGGATTTCATCCCGTTCGTCCTCGAAAAGGCGCACTCGCGCTACCCCGTGTACGAGGAGAACCGCGACAACGTGATCGGCGTGCTGCTCGCGAAGGACCTGCTGCGCTTCTACGCCGAGGAAGAGTTCGACGTGCGCGGGATGCTGCGCCCGGCCGTGTTCATTCCGGAATCGAAGCGCCTGAACGTGCTGCTGCACGACTTCCGCGTGAACCGCAACCACCTGGCGATCGTCGTCGACGAATACGGCGGCGTCGCGGGCCTGATCACGATCGAGGACGTGCTCGAACAGATCGTCGGCGACATCGAGGACGAATACGACTTCGACGAGGAAGCCGGCAACATCATCGCGGGGCCGGACGGCCGCTACCGCGTGCGTGCGCTCACCGAGATCGAACAATTCAACGAGGTGTTCGGCACCGATTTCCCCGACGACGAAGTCGACACGATCGGCGGGCTGATCACCCATCATTTCGGACGCGTGCCGCACCGCGGCGAGAAGCTGCAGCTCGGCAACCTCGCGTTCGAAATCCAGCGCGGCGATGCGCGCCAGGTTCATGTGCTGCTGGTGCGCCGCAACCCGCTCGCCAGCCGTCGCGCCGAAACCTCGCACGAAGACTGACCGTTCCGCGCCAGCCGCGCCTCCTTCAACCGCTCGCCCACTTCCGCTTCACATGGACGATCCGATCCCGTCCCGCCCGGCTGGCGGCCTTCTCGCGCCGGCCCCCGGCCGCGCGCTGCCGCGCTGGCATTATCCGGCCGCGCTGCTCGCCGGCGCCGCCAATACGCTCAGCTTCGCGCCCACGCCGCACGGCGGCTGGCTGCAGCTCGTCGTATTCGTCTGGTTTTTCGCACAGCTGACGCGCACGTCGAGCTGGCGCGGCGCCGCGCTCACCGGCGGCGCGTTCGGCTTCGGCAACTTCATCAGCGGCGTCTGGTGGCTCTACATCAGCATGCACGTGTACGGCGAGATGGCCGCGCCGCTCGCGGGCGGCGCGCTCGTGCTGTTCTCGCTGTACCTGTCGCTGTACCCGGCGTTCTCGGCCGGGCTGTGGTCGTTCTGCGCGGGCCATGCGTGGCATCGCCGCGCGCCCGACCCGCGGCCGTTCTCGCCGACCTGGCACGGCGCGTTTGCGTTCGCGAGCGCGTGGGCGCTCGGCGAATGGCTGCGCGGCACCGTGTTCACCGGCTTTCCGTGGCTCGGCAGCGGCTACCCGCAGGTCGACGGCCCGTTCGCCGGCTTTGCGCCGGTGGTCGGCGTGTACGGGATCGCGTGGGTGCTCGCGCTGTTCGCCGCACTGGTCGTGCAGGCGCTCGTCGCCGCGCGTCCGTCGCCGGTGCGTGACAACGGAGCCGGTGCATCCGGCGGCAACGTCCGCGTGCGCGTCGCCGCGCCGGCCGGCATCGCCGTCGCGCTCGTCGCGGCCGGCCTCGGACTGTCGCAGGTCACCTGGACCGTGCCCGCGAACGCGCCGCTCACCGTGCGGCTGCTGCAGGGCAACGTGAAGCAGGACATCAAGTTCGAGCAGGAAGGCATCGACGCAGCGATCAAGATGTATCAGCAGATGATCGTCGAGAAGCCGGCCGACCTGATCGTCACGCCCGAGACCGCGATCGCGGTGATGATCCAGGAGCTGCCCGAGCCGTTCGCGGTCGCGATCCGCAAGTTCAGCGACACGACCGGCTCGGCCGTGCTGTTCGGCGCGGTCGGCGCGTCGGTGACCGAGGACGGCCACTACGTCGACTACACGAACAGCCTGTACGGCGTGACGCCGAACTCGCGCGACATCTATCACTACGACAAGCACCACCTCGTGCCCTTCGGCGAGTTCATTCCGTGGGGCTTCCGGTGGTTCGTCGACCTGATGAAGATGCCGCTCGGCGACTTCGCGCGCGGCGCGCCCGTGCAGAAGCCGTTCCTCGTGCACAACCAGCCGGTGATGGCCGACATCTGCTACGAGGACTTGTTCGGCGAGGAAATCGCCGCGACGATCCGCGACAACCCGCAGCCGCCGGGCGTGCTCGTCAACGTGACGAACCTCGCGTGGTTCGGCGACACGATCGCGCTCGACCAGCACCTGCAGATCGCCCGGATGCGCTCGCTCGAAACGGGCCGGCCGATGCTGCGCTCGACCAACACCGGGATGACGGCCGCGATCGACGCGCACGGCCGCGTGCTCGGCCAGTTGAAGCCGTTCACGATCGGCTCGCTCGACGTGCGGATCGAAGGCACGAGCGGCTTCACGCCGTACGTGACGAGCGGCAACAACATCGTGCTTGCGGTGTCGCTCGTGCTGCTCGCGTTCGGCTTCACGTTCGGGCCCGGGCTGCGGCGGCGCAACGGCCGCAAGCCCGGCGGCGACGAAGCGGCATGATGCAGCGGGCCGCTGCCGCGCGCGGCGGCCCGTGACCACGAACCGGCCGGCCGCTCAGGCGGGCCGGGACGATCAGTTCGATCGATCCTGTTGCGCCGGCTGCGCGGCAAGGCCGCGCAGATCGCGGCTCACTTCCTCCATCACCGGCGCCCACGCGCCGAACGTCGGCTGCCGGTACAACGTCGCGGTCGGATACCACGGGCTGTCCGCGCGATCGAGCAGCCACGGCCAGTGCGGATTCACGTCGAGCAGCACCCAGGTGCGCGCACCGAGCGCGCCGGCCAGGTGCGCGACCGACGTGCACACGGTGATCACGAGATCGAGCGCGCCGATGAACGCGGCCGTATCGTCGAAGCTCTTCAACTCGGCCGTGTAGTCGTCGATCGCAAAGCCCGCCGCGCGCGCGGCGGCGACATCCGCATCCGCACCCGGCTGCAGCGAATAGAACGCGACGCCGTCGATGCCGCGAAACGCGTCGGCATAGCGCTCGAGCCCGACGCGCCGGAACGGATTGCGCTGATGGCCCGCGCTGCCCGTCCACACGAGCCCGACCTTCAGCCGGCCATCGCCCGCGAGCCGCGCGCGCCATGCATCACGTGCGCGTGGTTCGGCCCGCAGGTAAGGCACCGACGCGGCGAGCGTCGACGCCTCCATCCCGAGCATCAGCGGCAGGCCGATCAGCGGCACTTCGTAATCGAATGCCGGCAGCGCGTCGATGCCGCCGCCCGCGCCGAACACGTCCGCGTGCGCGCCGAGACTGCGCTGCATCAGCGTGCCGAGCGCCGGAAACGTATTCCACGCGAGCCGGCCGCCTTCGCGATGCACGCGTTCAGCGAGCGGCACGACGAAGCGGCAGAACTGCAGCACGTCGCCGAGCCCCTGCTCGCCCCACACCAGCAGCGTCTTGCCGGCGAGCGGCTCGCCCTGCCAGCGCGGGCCCGGCAGTGCCGGCCGGCGACCGCGCAACTCGCCCGCGCCGTCCCAGCGCGCCTCGTGGCCACGCCAACCGGCCGCGTGGTTGCCGCGCACCAGCTGGATGATCGCGAGATTGAAGCGGAACGACGCATCGTCGGGCGCGAGTTCGCAGGCGCGCGCCGCATGGCGCTCGGCCTCGTCCCAGCGCTGCGCCTCCTTCATCGCCATCGCGACGTTGTTCATCGCGAGCGCGTTGTCGGGCGCGAGCTCGACGAGCCGCGCGGCGCACGCGAGCGCACCGTCCAGGTCGTGCGTCGCGATCCGCGCGACGACGAGGTTGATCCATGCCTGCACGTCCTGCGGATCGTGCTGCACGGCTGCGTCGAGCAACGCGATCTCTTCCGCGCGATCGGCGCCCGACAAGCGCAGCGCGATCGCGAGGTTGTTGCGCAGCGACGGCCAGCCGGCATCGATCGCGAGCGCCGCGCGGTACGGCGCGACCGCGTCCGCGTGACGGCCGGCCATCTGCAGCGCATAGCCATGGTTGAAGTGTGTGGCCGCGCCCGGCTGCGCGCGCACCGCGCATTCGGCGAGCGCGAGCGCGTCGGCCGTGCGCTGCCGCGCGACGAGCGCCGTCGTGAGCCGCACGAGCGCGTCGGCATCGACCGCATGCAGATGGGCGGCGGCGGCCAGCCACAGCTCGTGCGCGGCGCGCTCGCCGCGCGCCTGCGCGTCGGCGGCCTGGCCGAGCAACGCGAGGAACGGCGGAAGGAGCGGAATCAGAATGTCGGTCGGTTCATCCATGCAATCGGCATCGGCAAGCGGTGACGCGGCACGCGTGGCGCGCCGCAATACGCGCATCTTACCGCCCGCGCGACGCGCCGCGGCAGGGGCGCCGCGCGCGTGCGCGCAGGCCGCGGGAGCGGTGCGGCGATGCCCGCATCGGCCTTCCGGCCGCATCCGGTCGCCGATCCGGTAAAATTACGCGTTTCAGCACACTAACAAGCCGCGCCGCCGCGCGAGCCGACCCTCCGGGCCCGCCCGGAGCGCCGTCCGCAACGGAGCGCCAGCGCCACGAAGGCTCTTCATGCTTACGTTTCAGCAAATCATCCTGACGCTGCAGTCCTACTGGGACAAGCAGGGTTGCGCCCTGCTCCAGCCCATCGACATGGAAGTCGGCGCGGGCACGTCGCACGTCCACACGTTCCTGCGCGCGGTCGGCCCCGAGCCGTGGCGCGCCGCGTACGTGCAGCCGTCGCGCCGCCCGAAGGACGGCCGCTATGGCGAAAACCCGAACCGCCTGCAGCACTACTACCAGTACCAGGTCGTGCTCAAGCCGGCGCCGGAAAACATCCTCGACCTGTACCTCGGCTCGCTCGAGGCGCTCGGCTTCGACCTGAAGCAGAACGACGTGCGCTTCGTCGAGGACGACTGGGAGAACCCGACGCTCGGCGCGTGGGGCCTCGGCTGGGAAGTGTGGCTGAACGGGATGGAAGTCACGCAGTTCACGTATTTCCAGGAAGTCGGCGGGCTCGAATGCAAGCCGGTGCTCGGCGAGATCACGTACGGCCTCGAGCGCCTCGCGATGTATCTGCAGAAGGTCGAGAACGTGTACGACCTCGTGTGGACCGAGTGGGAAGAGCAAGGCCCGAACGGCCCCGAGCTGCGCCGCCTGTCGTACGGCGACGTGTACCACCAAAACGAGGTCGAGCAGTCGACCTACAACTTCGAGCACGCGAACGTCGACCTGCTGTTCACGTTCTTCAACAGCTACGAAGCGGAAGCGAAGAAGATGATCGACGCGCAGCTCGCGCTGCCCGCGTACGAACTCGTGCTGAAGGCCGGCCACACGTTCAACCTGCTCGACGCGCGCGGCGCGATCTCGGTGACCGAGCGGGCCGCGTACATCGGCCGCATCCGCGCACTGTCGCGTCTCGTCGCGCAGGCTTACTACGACTCGCGCGAGAAGCTCGGCTTCCCGATGCTCGGCAACCCGCCGGGCGTGCCGGGCCTCACCACCGACGCCCAGGACGCCGCCCAGCCGGCATGGGCGCCGCCGCTCAAGGTCGAACGCAAGATCGATCAGGTCTGACGAGACGAGATTCAATCCAACCATGACGCACAATCATCCCGCCCCCCTGCTCGTCGAACTGCTGACCGAAGAGCTGCCGCCGAAGGCCCTCGCGCGCCTCGGCGACGCATTCGCCGAAGGTCTCGCGCAACGCCTCGCGGCGCGCGACCTCGTCGAAGGCGAACTCGTGTTCGAACGCTACGCCACGCCGCGCCGCCTCGCGGTCGTCGTGCAGAACGTGCGCGCCGTCGCGCCTGACCGGCAGGTCCGCGAAAAGGTCCTGCCCGTGTCGGTCGCGCTCGACGCCGAAGGCAAGCCGACGGCCCCGCTCGCGAAGAAGCTCGCGGCGCTCGGCCACCCGAACCTGTCGATCGCCGATCTCGAGCGCGCGCAGGACGGCAAGGCCGAAGCGTTCTTCATCAATTACTCGGCGGCCGGCGCCACGCTCGCCGACGGCCTGCAGGCCGCGCTCGACGAGGCGCTCGCGAAGCTGCCGATCCCGAAATTCATGACGTACCAGCGCCCGGACGGCTCGGACGTGAAGTTCGTGCGCCCGGTGCATCGCCTGACGGTGCTGCACGACGACCGCATCGTGCCCGTCACCGCGTTCGGCGTCGACGCCGGCGACACGACGCTCGGCCACCGCTTCCTGTCCGACGGCCTGGTCGCGATCCAGCACGCCCGCGCGTACGCCGACACGCTGCGCGACAAGGGCCGCGTGATCGCGCACTTCGCCGATCGCCGCGAAACGATCCGCACGCAGCTGAACGAACATGCGAACGGCGACACGGTCGTGATGCCCGAATCGCTGCTCGACGAAGTCACGTCGCTGGTCGAATGGCCGGTCGTCTACCCGTGCCGCTTCGAGGACGAATTCCTGCAGGTGCCGCAGGAATGCCTGATCCTCACGATGCAGACGAACCAGAAGTATTTCGCGCTGACCGACGTCGCCGGCAAGCTGCGCTCGCGCTTCCTGATCGTGTCGAACATCGAGACGAAGACGCCGGGCGAGATCATCGAGGGCAACGAGCGCGTCGTGCGCCCGCGCCTCGCCGATGCGAAGTTCTTCTTCGAGCAGGACAAGAAGAAGCCGCTCGCCGACCGCGTGCCGCAACTCGCGAACGTCGTCTATCACAACAAGCTCGGTTCGGCGCTCGCCCGCGTCGAGCGCCTCGAGGCGCTGGCCGGCGAAATCGCCCCTGCGATCGGCGCCGACACCGCGCACGCGAAGCGCGCCGCGCGCCTCGCGAAGGCCGACCTGCTGACCGACATGGTCGGCGAGTTCCCGGAACTGCAGGGCACGATGGGCACGTACTACGCGCGCCACGACGGCGAAGCCGACGACGTCGCGCTCGCATGCGCCGAGCACTACCAGCCGCGCTTTTCCGGCGACGCACTGCCGACCACGCCGGTGTCGACCGCCGTCGCGCTCGCGGACAAGCTCGAAACGATCGTCGGCATCTGGGGCATCGGCCTCGCGCCGACCGGCGAGAAGGATCCGTTCGCGCTGCGCCGCCACGCGCTCGGCGTGCTGCGCCTGCTGCTCGAAAAGCAGCTGCCGCTCGATCTCGTCTCGCTGCTGCGCACGGCCCATGCACGCTTTAACGGCGTGCCGGGCGTCGCCGAATCGACCGACGCGATCTTCGCGTTCTTCATGGATCGCCTGCGCGGCCTGCTGCGCGAGCGCGGCTATTCGGCCGGCGAAATCGACGCGGTGCTGAGCCTGAATCCGACGCGCATCGACGATCTCGTCGCGCGTCTCGACGCGGTGCGCGAATTCACGCGCCTCGCGGAAGCCGAAGCGCTCGCGGCCGCGAACAAGCGGATCTCGAACATCCTGAAGAAGTCGGAAGGCGGCGCGAACGGCGCGGTGCAGCCGACGCTGCTCGTCGAGGCCGCCGAGAAGGCGCTGCACGAACAGCTCGCGGCCGTCACGCCGCACGTGCAGTCGCAGCTCGAGGCGCGTGCATACACGGGCGCGCTGTCGGCGCTCGCCGCGCTGCGCGCGCCGGTCGACACGTTCTTCAACGACGTGATGGTCAACGCGGAAGATCCGGCCCTGCGCGCGAACCGTCTCGCGCTGCTGTCCGCGCTGCACCAGCAGATGAACTGCGTCGCCGACATCTCGAAGCTCGCCGCATAAGGGCCGCCCGATGCCGACCAGCCCCAACCGAAAGCTCGTCGTCCTCGACCGGGACGGCGTGATCAACGTCGATTCGGACGCGTTCATCAAGACGCCCGACGAATGGATCGCGCTGCCCGGCAGCTTCGAGGCGATCGCCCGGCTCAACCACGCGGGCTACCGCGTGGTCGTCGCGACCAACCAGTCCGGCATCGGTCGCGGGCTGTTCGACATGGCCGCGCTCAACGAGATGCACCTGAAAATGCATCGCGCGGCGGCCGCGGTCGGCGCGCGCATCGACGCGGTGTTCTTCTGCCCGCATACGGCCGAAGATCATTGCGACTGCCGCAAGCCGAAACCCGGCATGATGCAGATGATCGCCGAGCGCTTCGAGATCGATCCCGATCACACGCCGGTCGTCGGCGATTCGCTGCGCGACCTGCAGGCCGGCGTCGCGGTCGGCTTCCAGCCGCACCTCGTGCTGACCGGCAAGGGCAAGAAAACGCTCGCCGCGGGCAATCTGCCGCCCGGCACGAAGGTCCACGACGACCTGCGCGCGTTTGCGCTCGATTTTCTTTCACACGAACACGAGTGATGCGACTGCCGCGCGCATCCTCCCCAACGCCAGACTCACGCCGATGCGCTTCGTCCGCTCCCTGCTGCTGCTGATCTACTTCATCCTGTACACGGTGCCGTACGCCACCGCGTGCTTCATCGCGTTTCCGTTCATGCGCCCCGACGCGCGCTACTGGATGGCGGCCGGCTGGTGCAAGTCGACGCTGTGGGTCGTGCGCTGGCTGAACGGCATCCGCTACCGGATCGAAGGGATGGAAAACCTGCCCGACGGCCCGGCCGTGCTGCTGTCGAAGCACCAGTCCGCGTGGGAGACGCTCGCGTTCCCGGCGCTGATGCCCAAGCCGCTCTGCTACGTGTTCAAGCGCGAGCTGCTGTACGTGCCGTTCTTCGGCTGGGCGCTCGGGCTGCTGCACATGGTCAACATCAACCGCAAGGAAGGCAAGAACGCGTTCAATTCGGTGATCCGCCAGGGCAAGAAGCGCCTGTCGGAAGGCGCATGGATGATCATGTTCCCCGAAGGCACGCGCACGCCGGTCGGCAAGCAGGGCAAGTACAAGACGGGTGGCGCGCGCTTCGCGATCGAAACCGGCACGCCGGTCGTGCCGATCGCGCACAATGCAGGGCGGGTGTGGCCGCGTAACTCGTTCACGAAATTCCCGGGCGTCGTCACGGTGTCGATCGGCAAGCCGATCGCGAGCGAAGGGCTGACGCCCGATGCATTGAACTCGCAGGTCGAAGCATGGATCGAAGCGGAAATGCGCCGCATCGATCCCGATGCGTATCGTCAGGCGGGCAACGCCGGCACACGCGATGCCGCGCGCGCCTGAAGCCCCGGATTGCAGCCGTTGCGTACGACAAAAAGAAGCGAACTGATGAAACAGCGTCCGCGGCCACGGCCTGCCGTCGTGGCCCTCGATCATCGCCAGATGGATCTGCCGCTCTTCGACGGGCCGGCCGCGGCGCCGTCGGCGCCCGCCGCCCCGCCGGCGCCGCCTGAAGTCGCACCCGCCGCACCGCTCGATCCGGGCCCGGCGCCCGATCGCTCGCGCGTGCGCACGTTCGCGCTCGACAGCCGCGTGCTCGAATACCGGCTGAAGCGCTCGGCGCGCCGTACGATCGGCTTCACGATCGACGGCAGCGGTCTGTCGATCACCGCGCCGCGCTGGGTCACGCTCGCCGACATCGAAGCGGCGATCGCGGAGAAACAACGCTGGATCTTCGCGAAGCTCGCGGAGTGGAAGACGCGCACCGAGCAGCGCGCGCTGCCGCAAATCGACTGGCGCGACGGCGCGCAGCTGCCGTATCTCGGCAAGACGGTGACGATCGCGCTCGGCGCGGGCGCCGTCGCGTTCGATGCCGATGCGCTGCGGCTGTCGCTGCCGCTGCCCGTGCAGGCCGACATGCAGCAGATCAAGGATCGCGTGCAGGGCTGGCTGCAGGGCGAAGCGAAACGCATCTTCGGCGAACGCCTCGTCGTCTACGCGGAAAAGCTCGGCGTCACGTATTCGATGTATGCGCTGTCGTCGGCCGCGACGCGCTGGGGCAGTTGCTCGAGCGACGGCAAGATCCGCCTGAACTGGCGGCTGATCCATTTCCCGATGTCGATCATCGACTACGTCGTCGCGCACGAGCTGTCGCACCTGCGCGAGATGAACCACAGCCCGGCCTTCTGGCAGACCGTCGAATCGATCTTCCCCGAGTTCCGCGAAGCGCGGCATACGCTCAAGCATCATCCGCCCGAGTTGCTGCCGTCGCTTTGACGCGCGCGGCTTCGGCTCCAACGAAAAAGGGCGATGCGGGGTAATCCGCATCGCCCTTTTTCGCTGCCGCGGCACACATCGCACGCCGCGGCCCGGTTCATCCCGCGCTTACTTCTTCTGGATGAACTCGATCTTGTAGCCGTCCGGATCCTCGACGAACGCGATCACGGTCGTGCCGTGCTTCATCGGGCCTGCCTCGCGCGTGACCTTGCCGCCTTGCGCCTTGATCTTCTCGCAGGCCGCGTACGCATCGTCGACCGCTACCGCCAGATGGCCGAAGCCGTTGCCGAGATCGTAGGACGGCGTCTCCCAGTTATGGGTGAGTTCGATCACGGTGCCCGTGCTCTCGTCTTCGTAGCCGACGAACGCGAGCGTGAACTTGCCTTCCGGATAATCCTCGCGACGCAGCAGCTTCATGCCGAGCAATTCGGTGTAGAACTTGATCGAGCGGTCGAGATCGCCGACTCGCAGCATCGTATGCAGCAAACGCATGTGTTGTACTCCTGTGGGGACTTTCCAGAACCGGAAATTCTACCGGAGACGGGTGAATTTCGCCGGGGGCGCCTAGCCGGGGGCGCCTAGCTGGAGGCGCCCCGCCCGACCACCGCGCCGATCGGGTAACATCCTTCCACTTCGCACCAAAAGCGGGCATGCGTCCCGCCGCCCGACCGCGACCACCCACTCTTCCCTACCCCACACTGCCGTGCGAAACCGCCGATTCGAGCGCGCCGGACGCGCCGCCCGCCTGACCTCGCCGCCGTCATACCGGACCCGCGAGGCGCGCCGATGACCGCGCTTGCCGCCGCCCCCGTGCGCCGCGCGCTCGATACGCGCGCGGTCGGCCTGATGCTGCTGCTGTGCGCGATCTGGGGCTTCCAGCAGGTCGCGATCAAGAGCACGAACGCCGCGATCGCACCGATGTTCCAGGCCGGGCTGCGCTCGGTGATCGCGGCGGTGCTGCTATGGGGCTGGGCCCGCACGCGCGGCACGCCGCTGTTCCAGGCGGACGGCACGTTCGGCGCGGGGCTCGCCGCCGGCGCGCTGTTCGCCGGCGAATTCATCTGCGTGTTCTTCGGACTGACGCTGACGAGCGCGTCGCACATGGCGATCTTCCTGTACACGGCGCCGTGCTTCACCGCGCTCGGCCTGCACCTGTTCGCCCCGGGCGAGCGGCTGCAGCGCACGCAATGGGCCGGCGTCGGTCTCGCCTTCGCCGGCATCGCGCTCGCGTTCGCGGACGGCTTCCTGAAGCCGCGCGCGCCCGGCGCGTCCGTGCTGGCCGGGCTCGCCGGCGACGCGCTCGGGATCCTCGGCGGCGCGATGTGGGCCGCGACGACGGTCGTCGTGCGCTCGACGGCGCTCGCGCGGGCCAGCGCGAGCAAGACGCTGTTCTACCAGCTCGCGGTATCGGCGGTCGTGCTGGTCGCGCTCGCCGCGCTGTCCGGCCAGATGTCGTTCGCGCACGTGACGCCGGTCGCGCTGGCGAGCCTCGCGTACCAGTCGGTGATCGTCGCGTTCGTCAGCTACCTGTCGTGGTTCTGGCTGCTGACACGCTACAGCGCGTCCCGGCTGTCCGTGTTCACGTTTCTGTCGCCGCTGTTCGGCGTCGCGTTCGGCGTGTTGCTGCTCGGCGAATCGGTCGGCTGGCGCTTCATGTCCGCGGCCGCGCTCGTGCTGACCGGCATCGCGCTCGTCAACGCGCCGCCGCGCCGGCGGGCGTGACGACCGACGCAAGATGCGCGGGCAATAAAAAAGGCCGCCGGTCAGGCAGCCTCTTCGATACAGCCGGTGGGCGCGCGCGACCCGCGTCATCCGGCCTTGCGCACCGCCGCAAGCGCCTGCGCGACGCCGACGTACTCCGCCACGCTCACGTCCTCCGCACGGCGCGCGAGATCGAAGCCGAGCGCGTCGAAATCGATCGTCTCGCGGTAGTCGCCGAGCGTATTGCGCAGCATCTTGCGGCGCTGCGAGAACGCGGCGGTGACGATTTCGCCGAGCAGCACGGGATCGACGTCCGGCAGTTCGTGCGGCTCGTACGGAATCATCCGGACGATCGCCGAATCGACCTTCGGCGGCGGCTGGAACGACTCCGGCGGCACGTCGAGCATCTTTTCCATCACGTAGCGGTACTGCAGCATCACCGACAGCCGCGAAAACGCCTTCGTGCCCGGCTCCGCGACCATCCGCTCGACGACTTCGTTCTGCAGCATGAAATGCTGGTCGACGACCGCATCGGCGAACGTCATCAGATGAAACAGCAGCGGGCTGGAAATGTTGTACGGCAGGTTGCCGACGATCCGCAGCGACGGCTTGTCGCCGGGCGCCGCGAGCGAGCGGAAGTCGAATGCGAGCGCATCGCCCGCGTGCAGTTCCAGCAGCGCGCCGAAGCGTTGCTGCAGGCGCCCGATCAGGTCGCGGTCGAGCTCGACCGCGTGCAGCGGCGACTCGGGCGTCGCGAGACGCTCGATCAGCGGCTCGGTCAGCGCGCCGAGCCCGGGCCCGATCTCGACCATCCGCTGGCCGCGCGCGGGGCCGATCGTCGCGACGATCGAATCGATCACGCCGTGATCGACGAGGAAGTTCTGCCCGAAGCGCTTGCGCGCGAAATGGCCTTGGTGCTGTCTGCTGTTCGACATCGACTGAGTAAAACGAAAAATACGACGAATGGGGTAAACCGGCAGCGTCAGGCTGCGCGGCGATGGCGCGCCATCGTAACGGCCGTATCGAGCGCGGCGATCATGCTGCCCGGATCGGCGCGGCCCGTGCCGGCCAGATCGAGCGCGGTGCCGTGATCGACCGACGTGCGGATGATCGGCAGCCCGAGCGTCACGTTGATGCCCTCGCCGAACGTCGCGTACTTCAGCACGGGCAGGCCCTGGTCATGGAACATCGCCAGCACGCAATCGGCATCGGCCAGATGGCGCGGCTGGAACAGCGTGTCGGCCGGATACGGGCCGCGCGCATCGATGTGTTGCGCATGCGCACGGGCCAGCGCCGGCGAGATCACGTCGATCTCCTCGCGGCCGAGATAACCGTTCTCGCCCGCGTGCGGGTTCAGGCCCGTCACGAGGATGCGCGGCGTGGCGAGACCGAAGTCGCGCCGGAGGTCACGATCGATGATCGCGAGCGTCTCGACGAGCCCGTCGATCGTCAGCGCGGCCGATACGTCCTTCAGCGGCAAGTGGGTGGTCGCGAGCGCGACACGTAGCGGCCGCTGGCCGGTGCCGGCCAGCATCATCACGACGCGCGGCGTATGCGTGCGCTCGGCCAGGTATTCGGTATGGCCGGTGAACGGCACGCCCGCATCGTTGATCGTGCTTTTCTGCAGCGGCGCGGTGACGATCGCGTCGTACCGGCCCGCCAGCGCGCCGTCGATCGCCGCGTCGAGCAGACCGAGCACGTAGCGGCCGTTCGCCGCGTCCAGCTTGCCGGCCTGCGCGGGCACGGCCAGCGCGCGATGCGCGACCGACACCTGCGCGCCGCCGGCCAGCGTGGCCGGGTCGATGCCCACCGCCGCGGCCCGCGCGTCGAGCAACGCCGCATCGCCGAGCACGGTGAAATGCGCGTCGGGCCAGCGCTGCGCGGCGTCACGCAGCGCCTGCACGGTCAGCTCCGGGCCGACTCCCGCGGGTTCGCCGGTCGTGATCGCGATCTGCAGCGCGGGCGTGGTCATTCGATGCTCGCTCAGTTCGCCGGGCCGACGCCGCCGATCTTGTACTGCACGTACGAAGAATCGCGCAGCTCGCGCAGCCAGTCGGCGTAGGCCTGTTCGGCCTTGCGCTGGCCGATCGCCTGGCGGGCGATGTCCATCTGCTGCTGCACCGACCCTTCCGCTTCGCGGCGGTTCAGCACCTGGATCAGGTGGTAGCCGTACTCGGTACGAATCGGCTGGCTGATCTGGCCGTCCTGCAGGTTGTTCATCGCACGCTCGAATTCCGGCACGGTCTCGCCCGGGCTGATCCAGCCGAGATCGCCGCCCTGCGACGCCGACCCGTCCTGCGAGTAGGTGCGCGCGAACTTCGCGAAATCGCCGCCGGCCTCGACCTGGTTGCGGATGTCAACGAGTTGCTGACGCGCCTGGCCTTCCGACTTGCCTTCGCCGACGCGCAGCAGGATGTGGCGCACGTGCGTCTGGACGATCTTCGGCGCCGCGGCGCTCGCGCCCTGGCTCTGGCGGCGATCGACGAGGCGCACGATCTCGAAGCCGTCCGGCACGCGGATCAGCGTCGGGTTGACCTGGCCCGGGCGCAGCTTCGACGCGGCCTCGACGACGTCGGCCGGCAGCGCGCTCGGCGACTTGAAGCCGAGATCGCCGCCCTTCTTCGCGTCGTTCGCTTCGGAGTTGTTCTTCGCGAGCCGCTCGAAATCGGCGCCCGACTTCGCCTGCTGCAGCAGCGCTTCCGCCTTCTTCTGCGCGGCTTCGATGTCGGCCTGCGGCGCGTTGGTGGGCGCCTTGATGAAGATGTGCTGGAAGCGCAGGTCCTGCTGCTGCGACGCGTTCGGCCCGCGCTGGCTCGCGATGTAGTTCGCGACCTCGGCGTCCGACACCGTGATCTTGCCGTCGACCTCGCGCTCGCGCAGCTTCGACAGCGTCAGCTCGGTGCGCGCGTCGTTCGTGAAGATGCTCCAGGGCACGCCTTGCGCCTCGAGACGCGCGCGGTACTGGTCGAGCGTCATCCCGTTCGCCTGCGCGAGACGCTGCAGCGTGGCCTGCACGGTCGCGTCGTCGACACGGATCCCGTCATCCTTGGCCTTCTGCACCTGGATACGTTCGAGCACCATCTGGTTCAGCACCTGCCCGCGCAACTGGTCGGCCGGCGGCACCGGCGCGTTCTGCTGCTGCAGCCGGCGCGCGATCAAGCCGACACGCTGGTCGAGTTCACGGCCCGTGATCACGTCGTTGTTGACGACCGCGACGACTTCGTCGGCGAGCTGCGCACCTTGCGAACCGAGCGCCTGCGCCGCGGCCGGCGCGGCGGCGAGCAGCGCGGCGGACGCGGCAAGGCTGGACACGACTGCCGCGAAACGAAGGGTTTTCTTCATTGCCACTGAAACTCCATTGAAATCGTGCTGACCGGTGCAGACATGCCGGCGTTACTCGTAGTTGCTGAAGCGGGACATCGGCGGCGGCGGCGGCGGCAACGGCGTGTAGCCCGGCACCCCGGCGCGGAACGCGGACACGAGGCCGTTGTCGACGGTCGACAGGCCCTTGAGCGTCAGCTGCATCATGAATCGCGTCGACGAGTTCTGCTGTCCCGACGTATTGATGCCGTTCGCAAATCGCTGGACCCCGACCCCGAGCGCCCAGCAGTCCGCGTCGTATTGTAAGCCGACCAGACCGTCGACCACGCGATCTCCGGCGAGGTCGTAGTTGAAACGGCCGATCGCATACAGGCGGCGCGTGAGCGGCCATTGCGCGGACACCAGGAACTGGTTGATCGGCTGGTTGTCGAGCGTGGTGTTCGCGCGCGTATAGCGGTAGCCGACGTTGATCACGCGGCGCTCGCCCGGGCTGTAGCCGAAACCGACGCTCGACTTCACGAGCTGGTTGTTGTTCTGGTTGTACTGGAACGCCGTTTCCGACATGAAGCCCGAGCCGAGCTTCAGCGCGGCGCCGACGATCAGGTCCGAGTGGCGCGCCAGCACGGCGCTCTGCCCCGGCGTCAGCGTGACGCGCTGATCGGCGAAGTAGTACTGCTGCGCGATCACGAAGCGCGCGCGCTCGTCGCCGGTGCGCGGATCGATGAAGCGCGACGTCAGGCCGGCCGTGATCCGGTTCGCATCGGCGATCCGGTCGTTACCGACGAACGTGTTCGGCTGGTAGATCTCCGCGAGGCCGAAGTCCGATTCCGCGGTGTCGAACAGCGGTGCGTTCGACTGGTCGCGATACGGCGTGTACACGTAGTACAGGCGCGGCTCGAGGGTCTGGATGAAGTCCTGGCCGAACAGGCGCACCGAACGGTCGAAGATCAGGCCCGAATCGACGCTCACGGTCGGGATCGACTCGGTGAAGCGCTTCGGGTTGTTCGGCGTGGTCGACGACAGGTAGCCCAGGTCGTACGACGCGAAGTGATACTGGACCTTCGGCACGACGAAGTAGCCGGGGCCGTACACGCCGTACGAGATGTACGGGTTGAAGACGATCCGGTCGCCCTGGGTCGCATCGGCGGTCGTGATGCGGAACCGCGAATAGTCGGCTTCCGCGCCGAAGTCGAAACCGCCGACGTTGTACTTCGTGTACTTCACGTTCAACTGCGGCTCGCGGCTGTACGGCGCGATCGACGGCGGCAGCGTCTGCCAGTGCTGGTAGCGCGCGAGCACCGACCACGGGCCGTTGTTGTACGTGAGGCCGGCTTCCTGCTGGTACAGCGTCTGCGTCCCGTTGACGAACTGGTTCGTCGACCCGAGGTCTTCCGGATACGTGTTGTCCGAGACCTTGTTGAAGTAGACGTAGCCGCCGAAACCGCCGCCGAAATTCTGCTGGTGCTGCCAGTAGATCGCATAGCGGTTGCGGTGCGCGAGCCGGTCATCCGGCAGGTAATTGGCCGTAAACGTGCCCGAATACGACGGCGACAGGTAGCGGAACGTCGCCTCGGTCATCACGCCGCGCCGCGAGATGATGCGCGGCGTGAGCGTCAGGTCGCGGTTCGGCGCGATGTTGAAGTAGTACGGCAGCGACAGCTCGAAGCCGTTGTTCGAGTTCATCGAGAACGTCGGCGGCAGCAGGCCGCTGCGCCGCTCGCCCGACAACGGGAACGTCATCCACGGGCTCGCGAAGATCGGCACGCCCTGGAAGAACAGCACGCCGTTGCGCGCGGTGCCCTCGTCGGCGCCCGTATCGAAGTCGAAGCGGCTGCCCTTGATGTACCACGCGGGGTTCGTCGAGCACTGGCACGCCGTATACGTGCCGTTGACGAACACCGAGCGCTCGTTGTCGACCATGTCGACGCGCTCCGCGCTACCCGACCCGCCCGTCACGTTGAAGTGATACTTCGGCGCGGTCATGAAGCCCTGGCTCGCCTCGATCTTCATGTGCGCCTCGGGGCCCGCGAACGACATCCCGCCATTGACCACCTTGACCTGGCCGTACGCATCGGCCATGTCGGTATCCTGATCGTAGTGGATCGCGTCGGCCTTCACGACGGCGTCGCCGCGCCGCAGCTCGGCGGAGCCCTTCGCGGCGAGATCCTGCTCGGCGGTGCCGCTCGTGTGGTCGGCGATCACGAAGGCGGCCGGCTTCGCGCCGTCCTTCAGCGGATGATCCTCGAGCTGGGGTGCGAGACGCAGATCCCACGGCGAGTCGAGCGGCTGCGGCTGCGCAGCCGCGCCCGACAGCTGCGCGTACGACACGGCCGGCACGAGGCCGGGCACGGCCAGGAGCGCGAGCGCGAGCCGCCGTTTGCGCGGCGCCCCGTCACCGGGGAAAACATTCGGGAATAGCGGTTTGGGCGGCATCTATCGTTTGGCGAATCGCCCCTTGTCAACCGCGCCTGCACGGCACCTTCGCGCGCGGCGGGCCGCGCCGTCGAGCCGCGACTGCGGCTCTTCGCAAACCGGGGAGGCGATCGGGCGGACGGCGCGACAGGCGGCGGGCCTGCACGGCGGAAGCTGACGCGGGGGCGCGTCAAAAAAGTCGTGGGGTATTATATGGCAAGACGTTCCCCCCTCCGCCGAGTTTCATGACGCCCCCATCCGCCGCATCCCAGCCCGACGCCCGCCTCGAAGCGCTCACCGCGTGGCTGCACCCGCTCGCCGGGCGCTACGCCCTCGATCTGTCGACCCTCGCGCCCGCGTCGTCGGACGCCAGTTTCCGCCGCTATTTCCGGGTCGCGTCGGCCACCAGTGCCGGCGGCACGCTGATCGCCGTCGATGCGCCGCCGCCCGAGAAATGCCGCGAGTTCGTCCAGGTCGCGCAGCTGCTCGCCGCGGCCGGCGACCACGTGCCCGACGTGCTGGCTCACGATTTCGACGCAGGCTTCATGCTCGTGACCGACCTCGGCCGCACGTCGTACATCTCGGTGCTCGACCCGGCCGACCCGGCCGCCGCACGTCCGCTGATGCGCGCCGCGCTCGATGCGCTGATCCGCTTCCAGCTCACGTCGAAGCCCGACGTGCTGCCGCCGTTCGACGAAGCGTTCCTGCGCCGCGAAATGGAGCTGCTGCCCGAATGGTTCGTCGGCCGCCACCTCGGCAAGCCGGTCACCGACGCGATGCGCGGCACGCTCGAGCGCACCTTCGCGCTGCTGGTCGCGAGCGCGCACGCGCAGCCGCAAGGCTTCATGCTGCGCGACTTCATGCCGCGCAACCTGATGGTCTGCGAGCCGAATCCGGGCGTGCTCGACTTCCAGGACGCCGTGTACGGGCCGCTGACGTACGACGTCGTGTCGCTGCTGCGCGACGCGTTCATCAGCTGGGACGAGGAGTTCGAGCTCGACTGCTTCGCGTACTACTGGGAAAAGGCGAAAAAGGCCGGCCTGCCGGTCGATCCGGATTTCGGCGAGTTCTACCGCCAGCTCGAATGGATGGGGCTGCAGCGCCATATCAAGATCCTCGGCCTGTTCGCGCGCATCAACTATCGCGACGGCAAGCCGCATTACCTGAACGACCTGCCGCGCTTCCTGACCTATGCGCGCAAGGTCGCGCTGCGCTATCGCCCGCTCGTGCCGTTCGCGAAGCTGCTCGACGAGCTCGAGGGCAATGCGCCGGCCGACGTCGGCTATACATTCTGACCGTCCCCACACCCAGTCGAACATGAGCACTACCCTGACCACGGCGATGATCTTCGCCGCCGGACGCGGCGAACGGATGCGCCCGCTGACCGACACCCGCCCGAAGCCGCTGCTCGAAGCCGGCGGCAAGCCGCTGATCGTGTGGCAGATCGAGGCGCTCGCGCGGGCGGGCATCGAGACCATCGTGATCAACCACGCATGGCTCGGCGAGCAGCTCGAGGCCGCGCTCGGCGACGGTTCGCGCTGGGGCGTGCGGATCGCCTATTCGGCCGAGGGCGACGCACTGGAAACCGCCGGCGGCATCGCGCAGGCGCTGCCGCTGCTGGAGCGCGACGGGCAGCCGGCCGTGTTCGCGGCGGTCAGCGGCGACGTGTATTGCGCGTTCGACTACCGGACGCTCGCGCCGCGCGCGGCCCGGATGGCCGCGCTCGACACGCCGGCGATGCACCTCGTGATGGTGCCGAACCCGCCGTTCCACCCGGCCGGCGACTTCGCGCTCGGCGACGATGGCCGTCTGGCGCTCGACGGCGCCGCGCGCTTCACGTTCGGCAACATCGGCCTGTACGACACGCGGATGTTCCGCGACCTCGCGCCCGGCACGCGGCGCGCGCTGACGCCGTACTATCGCGCGGCGATCGAAGCCGGCCACGCGAGCGGCGAACTGTACGAAGGCATCTGGGAGAACGTCGGCACGCCCGCGCAGCTCGGCGAGCTCGACGCGCGGCTGCGCGCCGCCGCGGGCTGATCGTCTCGTGGCCGGGCGCCGGTCGTCGGGTAGCCGGCGCGGCGCCGATGGCCTGACGGGCCAATGAATGCCCGGCCGAGCCCGGATCACGTGCCCGCGGGCATCCGCCCGGTCACCCGACCGGGACGCCGCTACACCGCCCGCTACCGGACGGACGCCCACCATCCATTCCCGCCGCCCGCCGTGTCGCGCGGCGCCTGCGCGCTCACGCGGCCTCGGCCTCTTCCCCGCCAGCCGCCGCGCGCTGCTGCTGCAGCGCCCACATTTGCGCATACAACCCGTCGGCGCGCACGAGTTCGTCGTGCGTGCCGCGTTCGACGATCCGCCCGTGGTCCATCACGAGGATCTGCTGCGCGTGCACGACCGTCGACAGCCGGTGCGCGATCACGAGCGTCGTGCGATGCCGCGCGATCTGGTCGAGTTCGTGCTGGATCGCGCGTTCCGAGCGCGAATCGAGCGCCGACGTCGCTTCGTCGAACAACAGCACCGGCGGGTCCTTCAGCAGCGTGCGCGCGATCGCGACGCGCTGTTTCTCGCCGCCCGACAGCTTCAGCCCGCGCTCGCCGACCGGCGTGTCATAGCCCTTCGGCAGACTTTCGATGAAGTCGTGGATGTGCGCGGCGCGCGCGGCCGCGACCACCTCGTCGCGGGTCGCGGTCGGTCGCCCGTACGCGATGTTGTAGTAGATCGAGTCGTTGAACAGCACGGTGTCCTGCGGCACGATCCCGATCGATGCGCGCAGCGATTCCTGCGTGACGTCGCGGATGTCCTGGCCGTCGATCCGGATCGCGCCGCCCGCCTGCCGGTCGAGATCGTAAAAACGGAACAGCAGCCGCGACAGCGTCGATTTCCCCGACCCGCTGTGGCCGACCACCGCGGTCGTCGTGCCGGCCTCGATCGTAAACGTCACGTCGTGCAGGATCGGCCGCGACGGCTCGTACGCGAAGTTCACGTGCTCGAAGCGCACCTGCGCGCCGGTCACCGCGAGCGGCGGCGCATCGGGCCGGTCGGCCACCTCCTTCGGCGCGGACAGCAGCCCGAACATCCGGTCCATGTCGGTCAGGCTCTGCTTCAGCTCGCGATAGACGACGCCGAGGAAATTCAGCGGAATGTACAGCTGCAGCATGAACGTGTTGATCAGCACGAGATCGCCGAGCGTCAGCTTGCCCGCGAGCACGCCCTGCGTCGCGCGCCACAGGATGAACACCAGCCCCGTGCCGATGATCGCCTGCTGGCCGAAGTTCAGCACCGACAGCGAGTTCTGCGAGCGGATCGCGGCCTTCCGGTAGCGCTTCAGGTTCTCGTCGTAGCGCTGCGCTTCCCACTCCTCGTTGCCGAAGTACTTGACCGTCTCGTAGTTGATCAGCGAATCGATCGCCCGCGAGTTCGCGCGCGAATCGAGCTCGTTCATCGTGCGACGGAAATGCGTGCGCCAGTTGGTGACCTTCACGGTGAACACGATGTACGTGACGAGCGCCGCGAACGTCACGTACGCGTAGTAGGCCTCGTACTTGACGACGAAGAAGCCGAGCACGAGCCCGACCTCGACGAGCGTCGGCAGGATGCTGTACAGCGAATACGAAATCAGCTGCTGGATGCCGCGCGTGCCGCGCTCGATGTCGCGCGACATGCCGCCCGTCTGGCGTTCGAGATGAAACCGCAGCGACAGCCCGTGCAGATGCCGGAACACCTGCAGCGCGAGCTGGCGCACCGCGCTCTCGGTGACCTTCGAGAACAGGATTTCGCGCAGCTCGGTGAACAGCGACGTCGACAGCCGCACGAGCGCATACGCGACGACCAGCAGCCCGACGCCGCCCGCGAGCACGATGCCGGCCGACTGTTCGGCACGGCCGAGCGCGGTGAGCTGCTGCACGTAGGACAGGTGGTCGACGATGCGCTTCATCACGACCGGCACGCCGAGGTTCGCGACCTTCGCCCCGATCAGGCAGCCGAGCGCCAGCGCGACGCGCCATTTGTAGGTGGTCAGGTACGGCAGCAGCGACCGGATGGTCTGCCAGTCGTTGCGTGGCCCGGTCGAAGCCGGCGCGGGCTCGCCGGAAGCGGGAAATCGGCGCATGGGGGAAGGATTGCGCGGCGGTGCCGGATCCGTCTTCCGACGGCCGGCTCGCGCGCTTTCTCGTACAATTTGTGAACGTTGTATTGTCGCAGAAGCCGCTTCGCGCCGCTGCCGGCGCCCTCGCCGGCCCGCCTGCGCGCGGCGGTCCATTTATTACAGGATGAAAGCCCCCGCCATGACCGATTCGACCCTCGAACTTCCGCAGAAGCAGCCCGCGCTGCGCGTCGTCCCGCAACCGCACGACGCGAACGTCCACGGCGACGTGTTCGGCGGCTGGATCATGTCGCAGGTCGACATCGCCGGCTCGATCCCCGCGAGCCAGCGCGCGAACGGCCGCGTCGCGACGGTCGCGGTCAACTCGTTCGTGTTCAAGCAGCCGGTATTCGTCGGCGATCTGCTGAGCTTCTACGCCACCATCATGCGCACCGGCAACACGTCGATCACGGTCGACGTCGAGGTATACGCGCAGCGCATGCGCCTGATGGGCGAAGTCGTGAAGGTCACCGAAGCGACGCTCACGTACGTCGCGACCGGCCCGGACCGCAAGCCGCGGCAACTGCCGCCGCTCTGACGGGCACGCGCCGCGCCGCCGCGCGGCAGATGGCCGTCAGTGCGTGGCCGTCAGCCCGAACTCCCGCATCGCGGGCAGGAAATCGTGATTCAGCGTCGGCTTGCGCGACAGCTTGACCAGCACGTAGCGCTGGAACGGCGCGAGCCGCTGCCACTGCGCGAGCGCGGGCGCCGGCAGCCCGGCCAGCGCGCTCTGCTGCACGAGCGACTCCGGCACCGTGTCGACCGCACGCCAGGCCGGCTGCTCGTCCGGCTGGAACCATGACGGCTCCAGATCGGCGTGCGTGCGCAGCATTTCGAACAGCGCATGATCGAAATTGGGCTCGATCGCGGTGTCGTCGTCGGCCGGAAAGCGCGCGAGCAGCTTGCGGTCCTCGAGCGGCAGCAGTTGCCACTGGTCGAGCGAAATCCGCAGGCCGAAGCGGTCGAGATTGAAACGCACGATCATCGGGATGTACGTGAAGTTTTCCGACGAATCGTGTTCGAAGTTGAAGAGCAACGGAGCGTCGCTGAGTCCCATGGTCGTTACCTGACGTGGCGGATGCCGGCGCGGCCGGCTTGCCTGGGGTATTTTAGAACCTCTGCGCGCGGGCGGCGGCACGATCGTCGCCGGCCGTGCTTCGAATCAACGGGAGTGCTCGTGAATCCGACCCAATCAGACGAACTTCACGACGAACCGCGCGGCGCGATCGAGCTGCCCGTCAGCCGCACGCGCGGCGGCGCGGTCGACACCGCGCACGACTTCGTCGGCCAGGAATGGCCGGTCGCACTCGTCTTCAACGGCATCTCGCACGCGGTGATGATGTGTACGCCATGCGACCTCGAAGCGTTCGCGGTCGGCTTCGCGATCTCGGAAGGGATCGTCGCGCGCGGCAGCGACATCAAGGACATCGAGGTGATCCTGCACGCCGACGCGCCGCTGCCGCATGCGGAAGTCCATCTGGACGTGGTCCAGCAGGCGTTCGCCGCGCTGAAGGACCGGCGCCGCGCACTCGCGGGGCGCACGGGCTGCGGCGTCTGCGGCATCGAGAGCATCGACCTGCTCGACCTTGCGCCCGAACGCGTGCCCGATACCGGCTTTCTCGCGCGCCTCGCGCCCGACGCGCTGGCGCGCGCCGCGCATGCGCTGCCGGCGCATCAGGCGCTCACGAAACTGACCGGCGGCCTGCACGCGGCCGCGTGGTGCGACGCAACAGGCGCGATCCGCGCGGCATTCGAGGATGTCGGCCGCCACAATGCGCTCGACAAGCTGATCGGCTCGCTCGTGTTGTCGCGCGCCGATACCACCGACGGTTTCGTGTTCCTGTCGAGCCGCGCGAGCTACGAGCTCGTACGCAAGGCCGCGCGGGTCGGCATCCCGCTGGTCGCGACCATCTCCGCGCCGTCGTCGCTCGCGATCGAGATCGCGAAGGCGGCTGGCCTGCGGCTCGTCAGCTTCTGCCGCGAAACCGGCCACGTCGACTACGGCACGGCCTGACCGCAATCAACGGATCGCGCCGGCGCTCCGCCGCCGGCGCGGCCCGCTCCGTCAGTCGAACTGACGGAAATCCGGCTTACGCTTCTCGAAGAACGCCGTCATCGCCTCGCGCGCTTCCGGCGCGCGCAGCATCGCGCCGAAGTGGCGCGCTTCCTCGGCCATCCGCGCGGGCGTCGCCACGCCGCCCGTCTCCTTCAGCAGCGCCTTCGTCACACGCAGCGATGCCGCCGGCAATGCCGCCAGCTTCGCCGCCTGCTTCGCCGCGAACGCGTCGAGTTCGGCCGCTGGCAGCACGCGGTTGACGATGCCGATCCGGTGCGCTTCCAGCGCGTCGAACGGCTCGCCCAGCAGCAGCTTCTCGGCCGCGACCTGATGGCCGGCCAGACGCGGCAGCAGCGCGCTGGATGCGGCCTCCGGACACAGCCCGAGCTGCACGAACGGCAGCGAGAACGTCGCGGTATCGGCCGCGTAGACCAGATCGCAGTGCAGCAGCATCGTCACGCCGACGCCGACCGCGATGCCCGGCACCGCCGCCACGACCGGCTTGCTCGCGCTACTGATCCGCGCCAGGAACTGGAAGACCGACGCGGTGTCGTCCTTCGGCGGCGACTTCAGGAAATCCTCGAGATCGTTCCCCGCGCTGAAATTGCCGTCGCTGCCGCGCAGCAGGATCACGCGAACCGCCTTGTCTTCCTGCGCATCGGCGAGCGCATCGGCCATCGTCTGGTACATCGCCGCCGTCAGCGCATTCTTCTTCGCCGGGCGCGCGATCGTGATCGTCATCACGCCGTCGGCGCGTTCCACTTGAATGTCGGCCACAACCGTCTCCTTTGACTGTCTCTACCGGAATGAAAAAACGGTGCGCGAGCTCGTGGCCCGCGCACCGTCATCGCTTGTCGTCGCGTCCCGCTTACAGGCGTTCGATGATGCCCGCCGCACCCATGCCGGTGCCGACGCACATCGTGACCATCCCGTACTTCAGGTTGCGGCGGCGCAGGCCGTGCACGACGGTCGCCGCGCGGATCGCGCCGGTCGCGCCGAGCGGGTGGCCCAGCGCGATCGCGCCGCCCATCGGGTTGACCTTCGACGGATCGAGGCCGAGGTCGCGCATCACCGCCAGCGATTGCGCGGCGAACGCTTCGTTCAGCTCGATCCAGTCGAGATCGTCCTGCTTCAGGCCGGCGGCCTTCAGCGCGGCCGGAATCGCTTCCTTCGGACCGATGCCCATGATTTCCGGCGGCACGCCGCGCACCGCGAAGCTCACGAAGCGCGCGAGCGGCGTCAGGTTGAATTCCTTGAGCACCTTCTCCGACACGACGAGCAGCGCGCCCGCGCCGTCCGACGTCTGCGAACTGTTGCCGGCCGTGACCGAGCCCTTGTTCGCGAATACCGTGCGCAGCTTCGCGAGGCCTTCGAGCGACGTATCCGCGCGCGGACCTTCGTCGAGCTTGATCTCGCGCGTCTTCACGTCGATTTCGCCCGTCGCGAGGTTCGGGAAACGCTCGCTGATCGTGTAGGCGGCAATCTCGTCGTTGAACTCGCCGGCCTGCTGCGCGGCGAGCGCCTTGCGGTGCGACTCGACCGAGAACGCGTCCTGGTCTTCGCGGCTCACCTTCCACTGCTCGGCGACGCGCTCGGCGGTCAGGCCCATCCCGTATGCAATGCCGAAATCTTCATTGCGATCGAAGATGTGCGGCGACATCGACGGCTTGTTGCCCATCATCGGCACCATGCTCATCGATTCGCAGCCGCCCGCGAAGATCGCGTCCGATTCGCCGACGCGGATGCGGTCGGCCGCCATCGCCAGCGCGGTGATGCCCGACGCGCAGAAGCGGTTGACCGTCACGCCGCCGACCGTCTGCGGCAGGCCGGCGAGCAGCGCGCCCATGCGCGCGACGTTCAGGCCCTGCTCCGCTTCCGGAATCGCGCAGCCGATGATCGCGTCCTCGATCACCTTCGTGTCGAGGCCGGGCACCTGCGCGACCGCCGACTTGATCGCGTGGACCAGCAGCTCGTCCGGCCGCGTGTTCTTGAAGACACCGCGCGGGGCCTTGCCGATCGGCGTGCGGCTGGCGGCGACGATGTATGCGTCTTGCAGTTGTTTGCTCATTTCAGACTCCTGTCGACCCGAGCGGGCGCTTCAGCGCCGGCCCGGGCCCCATACAAAGTTATCCGCTCGCTCAGTTACGCACCGGCTTGCCGGTCTGCAACATGCCCATGATCCGTTCCTGCGTCTTCTGCGTGCCGAGCAGCTCGACGAATGCGCGACGCTCCAGCGCGAGCAGCCATTCTTCGTCGACCAGGCTGCCGGCTTCGACGTCGCCGCCGCACACGGCTTCGGCGATGCGGCTCGCGATCAGGTAGTCGTGGTCGCTGATGAAGCGGCCGTCACGCATGTTGACGAGCGATGCCTTGATCGTCGCGATCGCCGAACGGCCTGCAACCGGCACGTCCTTCGCACGCAGCGGTGCGCGGTAGCCGGTGTCGGCCAGCGCACGCGCTTCCTTCTTCGCGGTGTCGAGCAGTTCGAACACGTTGAAGACGATCGTGTCGGACGGCTTCACGTAGCCCATCGCACGGGCGTCGTGCGCGGACGCCGACACCTTCGCCATCGCCGCGTTCTCGAACGACTTCGTGACGAACTTCAGGATGTCGGTGGTCGCGTTCGCGGCCGTCGCGGCGTCCGCCGCGCGCAGCGCCGCTTCCTTCAGGCCGCCGCCCGCCGGCACGAGGCCGACGCCCACTTCGACGAGACCGATGTAGCTCTCGACGTGCACGACGCGCTTCGCGCTGTGCAGCATCAGCTCGCACCCGCCGCCGAGCGCGATGCCCGACACGGCCGCGACGACCGGCACGTTCGCGTACTTCACGCGCAGCATGCCTTCCTGGAACTTCTTCACGAACGGCTCGATGCCCTTCGCGCCGCCCATCATGAACGCGGGCATCGCCTCCTCGAGGTTCGCGCCGGCCGAGAACGGGCCGCCCGGCGTGCCGAGCTTCAGCGACGTCGGCTGCCAGATCACCACGCCCTTGTAGTCCTTCTCCGCGAGTTCGATCGCCTGCACGAGGCCGTCGATCACGCTCGGTCCGATCGTGTTCATCTTCGACTTGAACGACACGATCACGACGTCGTCTTCACCGGCGCGGTCGTCGACCCATGCGCGCACCGCGTCGGTCTCGAACAGCGTCTTGCCGTACGTCTTCGGATCGGCACCCGCTTCGCCGAGCAGCGGCGCACGGAATACCTGCTTGCCGTAGACCGCGAGGTCCGAGCGCGGCACGAAGCGCTTCGCGGCCGGCGCCCACGAGCCTTCGGCCGTGTGCACGCCGCCCTCCTCGGCGACCGGGCCTTCGAGCACCCACGACGGCAGCGGCACGTTCGCGAGCGCCTTGCCGGCCGCGATGTCTTCCTGCACCCACTCGGCGACCTGCTTCCAGCCGGCGGCCTGCCAGCCTTCGAACGGACCTTCGTTCCAGCCGAAGCCCCAGCGGATCGCGAGGTCGACGTCGCGCGCGTTGTCGGCGATCGACTCGAGATGCACGCCGATGTAATGGAACACGTCGCGGAAGATCGACCACAGGAACTGCGCGTGCGGATGATCCGTCTCGCGCAGCAGCTTCAGGCGTTCCGCCGGCGGACGCTTCAGGATGCGGCCGACCGTTTCGTCCGCCTTCGCGCCCGAATCGACGTAGGTGCCCGTCTTCGCGTCGAGCACCTTGATCGCCTTGCCTTCCTTCTTGTAGAAGCCGCCGCCCGTCTTCTGGCCGAGCGCGCCCTGCTTCACCAGCTCGGCGAGCACGGCAGGCGTCTGGTAGACCGGGAAGAACGGATCGTCGGCGAGGTTGTCCTGCATCGTCTTGATCACGTGCGCCATCGTGTCGAGGCCGACCACGTCCGCGGTGCGGAACGTCGCCGACTTCGCGCGGCCGAGGCGGCTGCCCGTCAGGTCGTCGACTTCGTCGAAGCGCAGGCCGAACTTCGCGGCCTCGGTGATCACCGCGAGGATCGAGAAGATGCCGACGCGGTTCGCGATGAAGTTTGGCGTGTCCTTCGCGCGCACGACGCCCTTGCCGACGACGCTCGTCAGGAAGGTTTCGAGCTGGTCGAGGATCTCCGGGCGCGTATGCGCGGTCGGAATCAGCTCGACGAGGTGCATATAGCGCGGCGGGTTGAAGAAGTGCACGGAAGTGCACGCCGCAGAAGCGCGACTTCAGCTCGTCCGAGAAACCTTCGGACAGCTTCGTGATCGACAGGCCCGACGTGTTGGTCGCGAAGATCGCGTGCGAAGCGATGTGCGGCGCGACCTTCTTGTACAGGTCGTGCTTCCAGTCCATCCGCTCGGCGATCGCCTCGATCACGACGTCGCATTCGGCCAGCTTCGCGATGTCGTCTTCGTAGTTCGCCGCTTCGAGGTACTTCGCATCGTCCTTCACGCCGAACGGCGCGGGCGACAGCTTCTTCAGGTTCTCGATCGCCTTCAGCGCGATCGCGTTTTTCGGGCCTTCCTTGGCCGGCAGGTCGAACAGCAGCACCGGCACGCGCGCGTTGATGAGATGCGCGGCGATCTGCGCGCCCATCACGCCGGCGCCCAGCACGGCGACCTTGCGAATCAGGAAATTGCTCACGGGATGTCTCCGGATAGTGTCGTGCAGCGCGGAATGTGAGGGCTGCACGGCGAAGTGAGTACCAGGAACCGTTGCGTCCGGGCGGCGCGCGGCGCGCACCGCCCTGAATCGCGTCAGAACAGCGATTCGTCGACTTCCATCAGCGTCTTCGAACCGGCGCGCGCGGCGCGGATCGTCGATGCCGTTTCAGGCAGCAGACGCGCGAAGTAGAAGCGGGCGGTGGCGAGCTTCGACTTGTAGAACGGATCGCCCGACGCTTCCTTGTCGAGTGCGAGACGCGCCATGCGCGCCCAGAAGTACGAGAACACCAGGTGGCCGACGGTGCGCAGGTACGGCACGGCGGCCGCGCCGACTTCGTCGGGGTTCTGCATCGCCTTCATGCCGATTTCCATCGTCAGCTTCTGCACCTTTTCACCGATGTCGGCGAGCGGGTTGATGAACTCGGCCATCTCCGGCTTCACGCCTTCGGCTTCCGCGAATTCGGTGACGAGCTTGCCGAACTTCTTCAGCTTCGCGCCCATGTCGCCGAGCACCTTGCGGCCCAGCAGGTCGAGCGACTGGATCGAGTTGGTGCCTTCGTAGATCATGTTGATCCGCGCGTCGCGCACGTATTGCTCCATGCCCCACTCGGAGATGAAGCCGTGGCCGCCGTAGATCTGCATCGCGTGGTTGGTCGACTCGAACGCGTTGTCGGTCAGGAACGCCTTGATGATCGGCGTGAGCAGCGCGACGAGGTCGGCCGCTTCCTTGCGCACCGCTTCGTCGGCGTGCGACAGCTCCTTGTCGATCTGCAGCGCGGACCAGTACGTGAATGCGCGCGCGCCTTCCGCGTAGGCCTTCTGCGTGAGCAGCATGCGGCGCACGTCCGGGTGCACGATGATCGGGTCGGCCGGCTTGTCCGGTGCCTTCGGGCCCGTCAGCGAGCGCATCTGCAGGCGCTCCTTCGCGTACGTCAGCGAGTTCTGGTACGCGACTTCCGTGAGGCCGAGGCCCTGCATGCCGACGCCGAGGCGCGCGGCGTTCATCATCACGAACATCGCGTTCAAGCCCTTGTTCGGCTCGCCGACCATCCAGCCCTTCGCGCCGTCGAGGTTCATCACGCACGTCGAGTTGCCGTGGATGCCCATCTTGTGTTCGATCGAGCCGCACTTGATGCCGTTGCGCTCGCCCGGCTCGCCCGCGGCGTCCGGAATGAACTTCGGCACGATGAACAGCGAGATCCCCTTCGTGCCTTGCGGCGCGTCCGGCAGGCGCGCGAGCACGAGGTGGATGATGTTCTTCGACATGTCGTGCTCGCCGCTCGAGATGAAGATCTTCGTGCCGCTGATCGAGTACGAGCCGTCGCCGTTCGGTTCGGCCTTGGTGCGCAGGATGCCGAGGTCGGTGCCGCAGTGCGGCTCGGTCAGGCACATCGTGCCCGTCCATTCGCCCGACACGAGCTTCGGCAGATATTGCTGCTGCAGTTCCGGCGCGCCGTGCGCGTGCAGGCATTCGTACGCGCCGTGCGACAGGCCCGGATACATCGTCCAGGCCTGGTTCGCCGAGTTCAGCATTTCGTAGAGTGCGTTGTTCACGAACGCGGGCAGGCCCTGGCCGCCGTAGTCCGGATCGCAGCCGAGCGCCGGCCAGCCGGCCTCGACGTATTGCTGATACGCTTCCTTGAAGCCGGTCGGGGTCTTCACGACGCCGTCGCCTTCATACGTGCAGCCTTCGCGGTCACCGACCTGGTTCAGCGGGAACAGTACCTCGGAGCAGAACTTGCCCGCTTCCTCGAGGACCTGGTTGATCGTGTCGGCGTCGAGGTCCGCATGCTTGGGCATTTGCTTGACTTCGGCTTCGACGTTCAGAAGCTCGTGCAACACGAATTGCATGTCGCGCAGCGGCGCGGCGTACTGTCCCATGACTCTCTCCAAAGGTGGGCAAAACGGCTCGAGCTCCTGGCGGGCGGGTCACGCGCCGCTAACGGCTCTCGCTCTGATACGAAACAATCGTCTTTTCCAGCGCGGCCCACGTGAGGCGCACGGCGTCCGGCGAATGCAGGAAGCGTGCGTCGTGATGCAGGCCGAGCGTGAAGCTGTACAACTCGAAGAGCATCAGTTCCGGATCCGTGTCCGTGCGCAGATGCCCTTCTTCCATCGCCTGCGAAATGGCGCGCAGCAACGCGGCACGCCAGGCGGTCACGCTCGCGATCAACTGCTCGCGCACGGGGCTGTCCGGCCGGTCGTCGTACTCCACTGCGCCGCTGATGTAGATGCACCCGGTCGTCACCTCCTGGATGCGCTTCTCGATCCAGCGCGCCAGCATCGCCCGAAGACGCGGCAGACCGCGCGACTCGCGCAGGCTCGGAAAGAACACCTCGTTTTCGAAACGATGGTGGTACTCGCGGACGACCTCGACCTGCAGGTCTTCGCGCGATCCGAAGTGCGCGAACACGCCGCTCTTGCTCATCTGCATGCGCTCGGCCAGCAGGCCGATCGTCAGCCCCTCCAGCCCGTCACGGCTGGCGAGGTCCAAAGCAGCTTCAAGTATCGCGGCACGCGTCTGTTCGCCTTTTCGCATAGCTATTTCTGTAACCGTTCGGGGGTTCGAATAAAATCGAACGGCCGTACTATTATTGAGTGCGGCCGCTCGCGAAACAAGGAAATTATTAGAAACCGGTGTCTAACCGAGCCGCTATTTTGCGCGATTCCGGCGGGACCGGAGCGGCTTTTCCGCACGAACGTGCGGACAGATTTTTTGAAGCGAATACTTAGTCGGCGTCAGTCGTAACCGCCGACCGTCAGCGCCTTCATCACGACACGGTAGGTCGTGTATGCGAGCCAGTTCAGCAGCCGCTCGACGCGCGGGCGCGCCGCGTAGTGCGCGGCATCGATCTCCCGGCCTTCTGCGAACGCGGTGGCGATCGCGTCGCGCACCTGGTTCGTCACTGCATCGTAGCGCACCAGCACGACGTTCGCTTCATTGTTCAGCATCAGGCTCAGCGCGTCCAGATTCGACGAGCCGACCGTCGCCCAGTTGTCGTCGATCACGGCGACCTTGCCGTGCAGGATCGTCTTGTCGTATTCGGCGACGCGCACGCCCGCGCGCAGCAGCGTGTGATAGAGGAACGGTACGGCCGTATCGAGCGCCGCGAATTCCTTGCGGCCGATCAGCACCTGCACCTCGACGCCCCGCCGCGCCGCGCCCGTCAGCGCGCGACGCAGCTTGCGGCCCGGCATGAAATACGGATTCGCGAGCAGGATCCGCTGGCGCGCCTGGCCGATCGCCGCGAGATAGGCCTTCTCGATCGCGCGGCGGTTCACGACGTTGTCGCGCGCGACGAACGCGACGCTCGGCTCCGTCACGACCCGCAGCGCGCCGGCCTTGATCCACCGGTGGCTGCGCATCCAGCGCCGGAACATGTCCGGGAACGCTTCGCCGCCGTGCAGCCCGGCCGCGTACTGCGCGTACGGTTTGTGGCCGAACTGGATCCGGTGCCACTGCAGCTCGAACGCGGCGCGCACGTCGGACACCGCGGGCCCGGCCATCTCGACCGCGAAATCCCAGCGTGGGAACGGCAGCGTCGCGCTGCCCTGCGTGTAGTCGTCGACGATGTTGATGCCGCCGCAGAACGCGACCGCATGATCGATCACCGCGAGCTTGCGGTGCGTGCGCGAGAAGCCGAAGCGGCCGAACAGGAAACGGTTGTAGATGCAGTGCTCGACACCGGACTCGGCCCACGTGTCGAACAGCGGCAGGCGTGCGGTGCCGATGCCGTCGGTGATCACCCGCACGCGCACGCCGCGCTGCGCCGCGCGGATCAGCGCGTCCGACACCGGGCGGCCGGCCGCGTCGTCGCAGAAGATGTAGGTTTCGAGCATCACCTGCTCGCGGGCGGCGTCGATCCGCTCGATCAGCGCGTGGAAGAATTCGCCGCCGGTTTCGCACAGCCGCACCGTGTTGCCGGCCGTAAACGCGAGCCGCGACGCGGAGCCGCGCTCCTGCAGGAACATCTGCCGCAATTGCGCGAAGCGCTTGCGGGTCTCCGCATTCATGCGGACGAGCCGTGCGGCGCACGCGCGAGGGCCACGCGCGCGGGCAATTGCAGGATCGCCTCGGCGTTCGACGGCGAGAAGCAGCGAGCGGCCGCCTCGCGGAACGGCAGCCACGCATGGTCGACATGCTCGCGCGGCGACAGCGTCACGTCGACGCGATGCGGCACGCACAGGCCGAACCAGTGCTCGACGTTGCGCGTGACGCCCGGCGCATAGCGATGCAGGTATTGCGGATAGATCGTGTATTCGATCCGGTGGTGCCAGTCGACGAGCGCGCTGGCCGGCACGTCCGGCGTGCCGACCGCGATGCCGGTTTCCTCGGCCACCTCGCGCGCGGCGGTGAGCGCGAGCGGCTCGTCGAGCGCGTCCTTCGAGCCGGTGACCGATTGCCAGAAATCGGGCTGGTCGGCACGCTTGATCACGAGCACATCGAGGTCGGGCGTGTAGATCACGACGAGAACGGATTCGGGGATTTTCGGCGGCTTCGTCATCTTTGTTTCATGCGGCACAGGGCCGGGCGCCGGGCCTGCGCCCGAACGTGCGGCAAGTGCTGCGACTGTACCGCAAAAAATGAAAAAGGCGCATCACTGCGCCTTTTTCATGGGCGTCGTGTGCGCGTGACCACGCACACGACCGGGGCGAGAAGCGCGTTACGCCTTCGGCTGCTCCGGCTGACGCAGACGGATGTGCAGCTCGCGCAGCTGACGCTCGTCGACCGGGCTCGGCGCCTGCGTGAGCAGATCCTGCGCACGCTGCGTCTTCGGGAACGCGATCACGTCGCGGATCGAATCGGCGCCGGCCATCATCGTGACGATGCGGTCGAGACCGAACGCGATACCGCCGTGCGGCGGCGCGCCGTACTGCAGCGCGTCCAGCAGGAAGCCGAACTTCGCCTGCGCTTCTTCCGCGCCGATCTTCAGCGCGCGGAACACCTTGCTCTGGACTTCCTCGCGGTGGATACGCACCGAGCCGCCGCCGATTTCCCAGCCGTTCAGCACCATGTCGTACGCCTTCGCGAGGCAGCGGCCCGGGTCGGTCTCGAGGTACTCGAGGTGCTCGTCCTTCGGGCTCGTGAACGGATGGTGCGCGGCGACGTAGCGCGCATCTTCGTCGTCGTATTCGAACATCGGGAAGTCGACGACCCACAGCGGCTTCCAGCCGGCCTGGACGAGACCGTTCGCCTTGCCGAATTCCGAATGGCCGATCTTCAGGCGCAGCGCGCCGAGGCTGTCGTTGACGACCTTCGCGCGATCGGCCGCGAAGAAGATGATGTCGCCGTCTTCGGCGCCGGTGCGCTCGAGGATCGCCGCGATCGATGCATCGTGCAGGTTCTTGACGATCGGGCTCTGCAGGCCGTCGCGGCCCTTCGCCTTCTCGTTGACCTTGATCCACGCGAGGCCCTTCGCGCCGTAGATGCGCACGAATTCCGTGTAGCCGTCGATGTCGCCGCGCGACAGCTCGCCGCCCTTCGGCACGCGCAGCGCCGCAACCCGGCCGTCCTTCGCGTTGGCCGGCGTGCTGAACACCTTGAAGTCGACATCCTTCATCGCGTCGGTCAATTCGGTGAATTCGAGCTGCACGCGCAGGTCCGGCTTGTCCGAACCGAAACGCGCCATCGCTTCCGAGTACGGCATCACCGGGAATTTCGCGTCGAGCTCGACGTCGATCGTCGTCTTGAAGATGTGACGGATCATGTCTTCGAACAGGTCACGGATTTCCTGCTCGCCGAGGAACGACGTCTCGCAGTCGATCTGCGTGAATTCCGGCTGACGGTCCGCGCGGAGGTCTTCGTCGCGGAAGCACTTGGTGATCTGGTAGTAACGGTCGAAGTTCGCGACCATCAGCAGCTGCTTGAACAGCTGCGGCGACTGCGGCAGCGCGAAGAACTGGCCCGCGTTCACGCGCGACGGCACGAGGTAGTCGCGCGCGCCTTCCGGCGTGCTCTTCGTCAGCATCGGCGTCTCGATGTCGATGAAGCCCTGCTCGTCGAGGTACTTGCGCGCCTCGATCGCGACGCGGTAGCGCAGGCGCAGGTTGTGCTGCATCTGCGGGCGGCGCAGGTCGAGCACGCGGTGCGTGAGACGCGTCGTTTCCGACAGGTTGTCGTCGTCGAGCTGGAACGGCGGCGTGACCGACGCGTTCAGCACGTTCAGTTCGTGGCACAGCACTTCGATCTTGCCGCTCTTCAGGCCGGCGTTGACCGTGCCTTCCGGACGGTTGCGCACGAGGCCCTTGATCTGCACGCAGAACTCGTTGCGCACGCCTTCGGCGGTCGCGAACATCTCGGCGCGATCCGGGTCGCACACCACTTGCACGAGGCCTTCACGATCGCGCAGGTCGATGAAGATCACACCGCCGTGATCGCGGCGGCGCTGCACCCAGCCGCACAGCGACACGGTTTGGCCCAGCAGGTGTTCGGTCACGAGACCGCAGTATTCAGTACGCATCGACATGATGTTTGCTTTCGTTCGGTTTGATCAACGGGCGCCGCAACGCGCGGCCCGGGCGATGATTCTTTACTTACAGCGGCGGCTCGACGGGACGGCGGGCGGGCGCCGGAGCCGGCGCCGAAGGCGCCACGACGCCCATCGAGACGATGTACTTGAGCGCGGCATCGACCGACATGTCGAGTTCGATGACTTCGCTCTTCGGCAGCATCAGGAAGAAGCCCGACGTCGGGTTCGGCGTCGTGGGCACGTACACGCTCACGTACTCTTCCGTCAGATGGTTGACCACGTCGCCGCCGGGCGTGCCGGTCAGAAACGCGATCGTATACGAGCCGCGGCGCGGGTATTCGATCAGCAGCGCCTTGCGGAACGCATTGCCGCTGCTCGACAGCAGCGTGTCGGACACCTGCTTGACGCTCGTGTAGATCGGCCCGACGACCGGGATGTGACGCACGACCGCGTTCCACCACGTGACGAGCTTCTGGCCGATGAAGTTCTGCGTGGCCAGCCCGACGACGAAGATGAACGCGAGCGTCAGCACCGCGCCGATCCCCGGCAGATGGAAGCCGAGCATCCGCTCGGGCTGCCACGATTCGGGCAGCAGGAGCAGCGTCTGGTCCATCGTGCCGATGAT
The DNA here is from genome assembly GCF_003253915.1 of Burkholderia sp. 28_3. Lineage (NCBI taxonomy): Bacteria > Pseudomonadati > Pseudomonadota > Betaproteobacteria > Burkholderiales > Burkholderiaceae > Burkholderia > Burkholderia sp. 28_3. The sequence continues at coordinate 121,759 of NZ_QKZF01000009.1, read as the reverse complement.
GAGGCCGAGCACCCACAGCGTGATCGCGAGCGGGACGAGAACCAGCAGGCCGGTCAGGAACACCGTTTTCAGGGTCGTCTTTTTCATCATCTGCCGTCAATGAACCGCGCCGGCGGCGCGGGTTGGTCGCGACCCGGCCGGGCCGCGACGGTCAACTACCGGCGGCGGGCGCTGCGGCCGGAGCCGGCGCGGCGCTCGTCGTCGAGGTACTGCCCGAACTGCTCGCCGCAGCCGGCGCGGCCGCGGCGGGTGCGGCTTCAGCCGCCGGTGCGGCCGGCGCCGCGTCGCCCGACGCCGTCGCCGGCGCGCTGGTACCGCCCGAGCCGCCGCGAAAATCGGTGACATACCACCCCGAGCCCTTCAGCTGGAAACCGGCGGCGGTCACCTGTTTGCGAAAAGCATCCTTCCCGCATTCAGGGCATTGCGACAGCGGCGCGTCGCTCATCTTCTGGAGCACGTCCTTCGCGAAACCGCACGCTTCGCATCGATAGGCGTAGATCGGCATGATATTTTTCCCGCAGAAACTGGAAACGGCTTGCAAAACCTTGAATTATAGCCGAAACCCTGGCGCGCTCCGGCAATGGCCGCGACGCCCATGCCTCAGCGGCGACGCCACGTGAGCCAGCGCTCGTGCCCGTCGAACACGGCCAGCGAATCGGTCACGGGCAAATCCTCGACCAGCTCGAAGTGCGGCGCGAGCAGCGCATCGAGTTCCGCGCGCTCGATCCCGAACGGCGGCCCCTTCGGTTTCGCCACCACGAAGAAATAGCCGGCCAGCAATCCGCCCGCGGGCAGCAGCTCGGCCATCCGCGCCGCATAATCGGCACGCAGGCTCGGCGGCAACGCGCACAGGAACGCACGCTCGTACACCCACTGCACGTCGAACGGCGGCCGGTACTGGAAAAAATCGGCCTGCTCGACGACGTCCGCATGCGCGCCGAGCTGCGCCTTCGCCGCAGCGACCGCCTGCACGGCGAAATCGATCGCACGCACCGGCCAGCCGGCCTGCGCGAGCCAGCCGGCCTCCTGCGCGCTGCCGCAGCCGGGAATCAGCACCGCGCGCGGCGCCAGCCGCTGCGCGAACACGCGAAAGCCGTCCGGCACGCCGCCGAATTCCCACGGCGTCACGCCGCGCTCGAAGCGCTCGTTCCAGAACGACGCGCTGCCCGGGTCGCGTGTCGCGAAATCGGTGGCCGACGGTGCGGCCGGTTGCTTCGGATCGGACATCGCCGTGCTCCTTTCGATCAAGCGCCGTACGCGAGCGCGAGCAGCACGCGCGCGACGAGCGCCCCGACGCCGACGGCCAGGCCGAAGATCAGCAACGCCTGCAGCAGCCGGTTCGTCCGCTTCTGCTCGACGAGGACCTGACGCATCAGTTCCTCGCTCGCGGCGCGCGGCGCATCGTGGCGCGCGGCCAGCGCATGGTGGATGAGGCGCGGCAGTTGCGGCAGCGTCTTGCTCCACTGCGGCGCCTCGACCTTGAACCGCTCGTACCAGCCGCGCAGGCCGATCTGCTCGGTCATCCAGCGCTCGAGATACGGCTTCGCGGTCTTCCACAGGTCGAGTTCGGGATCGAGCGAGCGGCCGAGCCCTTCGACGTTCAGCATCGTCTTCTGCAGCAGCACGAGCTGCGGCTGGATCTCGACGTTGAAGCGGCGCGACGTCGAGAACAGGCGCATCAGCACCTGGCCGAGCGAGATGTCCTTCAGCGCGCGGTCGAAATACGGCTCGCACACCGCGCGGATCGCGCTTTCGAGCTCCTCGACGCGCGTCTCCGGCGGCACCCAGCCCGATTCGAGGTGGAGCGTCGCGACACGGTGGTAGTCGCGCTTGAAGAACGCGAGGAAGTTCTGCGCGAGGTAGTTCTTGTCGAAATCGGACAGCGCGCCGACGATCCCGAAATCGAGCGCGATATAGCGGCCGAACGTGTTCGGGTCGAGGCTCACCTGGATGTTGCCGGGGTGCATGTCCGCGTGGAAGAAGCCGTCGCGGAACACCTGCGTGAAGAAGATCTCGACGCCTTCGCGCGCGAGCTTCTTGATGTCGACGCCGGCCGAGCGCAGCGTCTCGACCTGGCTGATCGGCACGCCGGTCATGCGCTCCATCACGAGCACCTGCGACGTCGAGAAATCCCAGAACATCTCGGGCACGAGCAGCAGGTCGAGGCCCGCGAAGTTGCGGCGCAGCTGGCTGCCGTTGGCGGCCTCGCGCATCAGGTCGAGCTCGTCGTGCAGGTACTTGTCGAATTCGGCGACGACCTCGCGTGGCTTCAGGCGCCGGCCGTCGGCCCACATGCGTTCCGTCCACGTCGCGATGTCGCGCATCAGCGCGAGGTCGGAATCGATCACCGGCAGCATGTTCGGCCGCAGCACCTTGACGGCGACGGCCTTGCCCGCGTGCACGCCCTGCTTCAGCTTCGCGAAGTGCACCTGCGCGATCGACGCGCTCGCGATCGGCTCACGCTCGAATTCGTCGAACAGCTCGTCGACCGGCGCGCCGAGCGACTTCTCGATGATCGCGATCGCGACGGCCGAATCGAACGGCGGCACCTGGTCCTGCAGCTTCGCGAGTTCGTTCGCGAAATCGACCGACAGCAGGTCGCGGCGCGTCGACAGCACCTGGCCGAACTTCACGAAGATCGGGCCCAGGCTTTCGAGCGCGTGACGCAACCGCACGGCCGGCGGATCGGAGAAGCGGCGACCGATCGTCGTGATCCGCAGCAGCAGCTTCACCCGCCGGTCGTCGATCCGGGACAGCATCACTTCGTCGAGGCCAAAGCGGATGACGGTGTAGACAATCTTGATGAAACGGAAAATGCGCATGCCCTGCGGCCCTCAGTGCGCGCCGCGCGGGCCGGAGCCCGTGCGCGCGCCGATTTTTTGTTCGAGTCGCTCGACCCGCTTTTCGACCCGCGCGAGCGCATCGCGTGCGCGCGCCAGCTCGGCGTCGAAGCCGCCGAGCGACGTGCGCCGGACGACTTGCGGGTTCTCGTCGAGCCAGTATTCGGCGACGGAATCGAGCACGTTGCGGCCGGTGCGGCGTGCGCGCGCGCCGGCGTCGCGCACGACCGTCGCGATCCGGTACGCCGCCGCGTCGCCGACCAGCTTCGCGAGATCTTCTTCCGGCTCCCAGCGCAGGTGCTCGGCCAGCTTCGCGATCTGCGTCGCGAATTCCGCGTCGCCTTCGATCTTCACGTGCTTCATCACGGCCGCCTGGCCGCCCTGCAGGAACGCGGCGACCGTGTCGCCGGCAAGCGCGATCGACACGTCGACCTGTTGCGCATCGTGCGCGTCGACGGCCGACAGATAACCGTCGGGCTGCACCAGCAGCGTGAGCGTGACGGGAGGCACGTCGATCCGGGCGGTCTTGCCCGCATAGGGAATCAGGCGGTCGCGTGCCCACGATTCGCGCGCGAGCAGGTGATTGACGGCAGCAGCAAAAGGCTTGGCGGCAAAGGTCATCGGGCTGGGAAAGAAAAAACCCGCGCAGGCCGGGCGCCCACGCGGGTTTCTATTGTAACGTCGGATCGATGGCGGACCGTGCCTGACCGTACACCCGGGCGGCAAGCGGTCGCAGTGCGGCGGCCGTCGCCCGGGTGCCCGGCGGCGCGGGCCGCCGGCCACGCTCAGTGCGTGTTGATCTGCTGGATACCCGCGAGCAGCCAGCCCTGGCTGCCCGACTTCGACAGGTTCCACACCTCGTCGAACGGCGCCGCCGACGTATTCGCCGATTCGCGGATCAGGCCGTGGAAGCGCACGCTCGCCGACTGCTCGATGCCGCGATCCTCGATCGCGACCAGTTCCGCGTCGAGCTGTACGACGTCGGTCTGGTTCGCGTCGTTGCCGCGCGAATCGAGGTCGATCTTGATCTCGGCGAACATTTCGGGCGTCGTGAACTCGCGGATGTCGGCCAAGTTGCCCTGGTCCCACGCGGCCTGCAGGCGCACGAAATAGACTTTCGCGCTGCGCAGGAACGCTTCGGTGTCGAAGCCGGCCGGCACCTGCAGGGGCGCCGCTGCCGCCGCAGCCGCGCCGGCGGCCGCCGCACCGCCGCCGAACACGCCCTGCGCTTCGTTCGCATAGCTGCTGCCGCTGCCCGCGTAGTTGCTGCCGGCATTGCCTTGCTGGAACGACGGGCTTTGCGAGTAGCCGCCCGACGATGATGCGGCGCCACCAACCGAATACGCCGGCTCCTGCGGGCGACGGCGGTTCATGAACTTGCGGATCAGCCAGATGCCGACCATCGCGAGCAACGCAATCACGATGACGTTCGCCATCATGCTCGCGAATGCGCCGCCGAGACCGAAGTGCGACAGCAGCGCCGCGATACCGAGACCGGCCGCGAGGCCGGCGATCGGCCCGAGCCAGCGCGAGCGGTTGGGCTGCGCGGCCGGCGTGGGGGCAGCCGGGTTCGTGCGCTGCGCCTGCGACGGTGCGGCCTGCTGCATCGGCTGTTGCGCAGGCGGCGTGGCCTGGCGCTGCGTGACGGTGGAATTCTGGCGGCCGATGCTGCGCCCGCCGCCCATGCGCTTGGCTTCAGCGTCGAGCGATGCGAACGTGCCGGCCGTGAGCAGGCCGACCATCAGCAGCGTGCCGACCCGTCGAGCCCACGGCTTCGACGGTTTGCTACGGTTGAACAACGAACGCGATTCAGACATCAGCTTCTCCGAATGTAAGACGAATGTAGGGAAAGAACCCCTTAGTACTTGGTCCCTAGGTGTAAAGCTACCACGCCACCTGACAAATTGTAATATTTGACGGCGTCGAGGCCCGCTTGCTCCATCATCGTCTTCAGCGTGTCCTGATCGGGGTGCATCCGGATAGATTCAGCAAGATACCGATAACTTTCGGCATCTTTCGCGAACTTGTCGCCAAGCCACGGTAATACTTTGAAAGAATACAGATCGTACGCTTTTTTCAGCGGATCCCAGACTTTCGAGAATTCCAGCACCATCACGCGACCGCCGGGCTTCGTCACGCGGCGCATCTCGGCCAGCGCGGCATCCTTGTGCGTCATGTTGCGCAGCCCGAACGCGACCGTGACCACGTCGAAGTAGTTGTCCGGGAAGGGAATTTTCTCGGCGTCGCACAGCAGCGACGGCGTCACGACGCCCTTGTCGAGCAGCCGGTCGCGGCCCACGCGCAGCATCGATTCGTTGATGTCGGTATGCCAGACCTCGCCCGTCGGCCCGGCCGCCTTCGCGAACGACTTCGTCAGGTCGCCGGTGCCGGCCGCGATGTCGAGCACCTTGAAGCCGGGGCGCACGTTCGCCTGCGCGATCGTGAACGCCTTCCACGCGCGGTGCATGCCCGCCGACATCAGGTCGTTCATCAGATCGTAGTTGCTCGCGACCGAATGAAACACGCCCGCCACTTTCTTCGCTTTTTCGTTTTCCTCGACGCTCTCGAAGCCGAAGTGGGTTTTGCTCATCGCGTTGATCCTCAGTAAATGGCAAGACGGCGCCGAGCGGGCGCCGTCGATTTCAGTGGCAGTGGCCGTGCGGCGCGCCGGCCGCCTGCATCGGCGCGTCGCGCTCGACGCCCGCCGCCTTCAGTTTGTCGAAATAGTCACGCCACAGCGCGTCCTGCTGCGTCGCCAGCTCGTACAGCAGGTCCCACGAGTAGATCCCGGTCGAATGGCCGTCGGAGAACGTCGGCTGCAGCGCGTAGTTGCCGACACCCTCGAGCGCGGTGATCGTCACTTCGCGCTTGCCGGTCTGCAACGTTTCCTGGCCGGGCCCGTGGCCGCGCACCTCGGCCGACGGCGAATAGACGCGCATCAGCTCGAACGGAATCCGGTAACTCTCGCCGTTCGGGTACTGCAATTCGAGCACGCGCGACACCGCGTGCACGACGACGCCGGACGGAATCGGCGTCGTGGAAGTCAAACCGCTCATGCTTGCCTCGAATCGGTCATGCGTTGAATTTCCTCGCGCACCGCATTGTGCAGCAGCGAGGCCTGCGCCGCGCGCGAACGCAGCAGCGCCTCGGACACGCTGCGCTGGCGCGGCGCCCACACGGGCTGCGGAAAATGGGCGTCGTTGGAAAAGCGCGGAATCACGTGCCAGTGCACGTGCGGCACCATGTTGCCGAGGCTCGCGAGATTCACCTTGTTCGGCTGCATCACGCGGCGCACGGCCCGCTCGACCGCGTAGACCACGCGCATCAAATGTGCCCGCTCGGGCTCGCCGAGATCGGAGAACTCGGCCACGTGCGCGCCCCAGATGACCCGGCAGAAGCCCGGATACTCGTGCTCGCCGGTGGCAAGCACGACGCGCAGCGCATCGTCCTGCCAGAGCACCTCGCCGCCGTCTTCACGGCAAAACACGCATTCCATCGTCGCTCCCATGTGGACGGGCGCCGGCATGCCGCGCCGGCGCCCGCTCATTCCCGGCCCGGTCGGGCGCTCGTCATGCCCGCATTAGACCAGCACGCGCTCGATCCCGCCATGGTTCGCGCGTGCGACATAATCGGCCATCCAGTTCTCGCCGAGCACCTGACGCGCGATTTCGACCACGATGTAGTCGGCTTCGAGGTTCGCGTCCTCGCTGTAGCGCGACAGGCCCTGCAGGCACGACGGGCAGCTCGTCAGGATCTTCACGTCCGGGCCGTTCGCGGCCGCGGCGGCCGGCGCCGGCGCGTCGCCCGCGACCACCGGAATCGCGCGCAGCTTCGCGGCGCCCTTGCGGATCTCTTCCTCCTTGCGGAAGCGGACCTGCGTCGAGATGTCCGGCCGCGTGACCGCCAGCGTGCCCGATTCGCCGCAGCAGCGATCGTTCTTCTCGATCTTGTAGCCGTCCTTCTCGGCGCCCATCAGCTCGTTGACGAGCTTCACCGGGTCGATCGTCTTGATCGGCGTGTGGCACGGGTCGTGATACATGTAGCGCGTACCCGTCACGCCGTCGAGCTTCATCCCCTTCTCGAGCAGGAACTCGTGGATGTCGATGATCCGGCAGCCCGGGAAGATCTTGTCGAATTCGTAACCCGCGAGCTGGTCGTAGCAGGTGCCGCACGACACGACGACCGTCTTGATGTCGAGGTAGTTCAGCGTGTTCGCGACGCGGTGGAACAGCACGCGGTTGTCCGTGACGATCTTCTCGGCCTTGTCGTACTGGCCCGAACCGCGCTGCGGATAGCCGCAGCACAGGTAGCCCGGCGGCAGCACCGTCTGCACGCCCGCTTCCCACAGCATCGCCTGCGTGGCCAGCCCGACCTGCGAGAACAGGCGCTCGGAGCCGCAGCCCGGGAAGTAGAACACCGCCTCCGAATCGACGGTCGTCGACTTCGGGTTGCGGATGATCGGCACGATCTTGTTGTCCTCGATGTCCAGCAGCGCGCGCGCCGTCTTCTTCGGCAGGTTGCCCGGCATCTTCTTGTTGACGAAGTGGATCACCTGCTCGACCACCGGCGGCTTGCCGGTCGTCGCGGGCGGGTGCTGCGTCTGCTTCGTCACGACCTTCTTCAGCATGTCGTTCGCGAAGCGCTGCACCTTGTAGCCGACGCCCATCATCACGCCGCGCGCGACATTGATCGTCTGCGGATTGGTCGCGTTCAGGAAGAACATGCCCGCCGCGTTGCCGGCGTTGAACTTCTTCTTGCCCATCTTGCGCAACAGGTTGCGCATGTTCATCGTGACGTCGCCGAAATCGATCTTCACCGGGCACGGCGTCGCGCACTTGTGGCACACCGTGCAGTGGTCGGCCACGTCGTTGAACTCGTCCCAGTGCTTGATCGACACGCCGCGGCGCGTCTGTTCTTCGTACAGGAACGCCTCGACTAAGAGCGACGTCGCGAGGATCTTGTTGCGCGGGCTGTACAGCAGGTTCGCGCGCGGCACGTGGGTCGCGCACACCGGCTTGCACTTGCCGCAGCGCAGGCAGTCCTTCACCGAATCGGCGATCGCGCCGATGTCGGACTGCTGCATGATCAGCGATTCGTAGCCCATCAGCCCGAAGCTCGGCGTGTACGCGTTGCGCAGGTCGGCGCCGTCGAGCAGCTTGCCCTTGTTGAAGCGGCCGTTCGGGTCGACGCGCTGCTTGTACGCGCGGAATTCGGCGATCTCGTCGTCGGTCAGGAATTCGAGCTTCGTGATGCCGATCCCGTGTTCGCCGGAAATCACGCCGTCGAGCGAGCGCGCGAGCGTCATGATGCGGGCGACCGACGCGTGCGCGTCCTGCAGCATCTCGTAGTTGTCGGAGTTGACCGGGATGTTGGTGTGGACGTTGCCGTCGCCCGCGTGCATGTGCAGTGCGACGAACACGCGGCCGCGCAGCACGCGCTTGTGGATCGCCTGCGCCTCGTCGAGGATCTGCTTGAATGCGCCGCCGTTGAAGATCGCGCGCAATTCCGCGCGGATTTCCTGCTTCCACGAGATGCGGACCGTGCGGTCCTGCGTGATGTGGAACACGGTCGCGCCCGGCTGTTCGTCCGCACGATCCGCGAACTTCTCGGCGAGCGCCTCGTAGCCGAGTTGCACCAGGTAGTGCTGCGCCTCGCGCAGCGGCTGGTCGAGCCGGTCGCGCACGAATTCCCAGCGCGCACGCACGCGCTTGAGCAGTTCCAGCGCCTGCTGGACGCGATCCTCGAGCAGTTCCGCGCTCGGGATCTCGTTCGCGTCGTCGGTCTTGCCGAGCGGCAGGTTGCCGCCGCGGAAGAACGCTTCGAGCGCGTCGACCAGCTGCAGCTTGTTCTTCAGCGACAGCTCGATGTTGATCCGCTCGATGCCGTCGGTGTACTCGCCCATCCGGTTCAGCGGGATGACGACGTCCTCGTTGATCTTGAACGCGTTCGTGTGCTTCGCGATCGCGGCCGTGCGGCTGCGGTCGAGCCAGAAGCGCTTGCGCGCCTCCGCGCTGACCGCGACGAAGCCTTCGCCGCTCTTGCCGTTCGCCATCCGGATCACTTCGGACGTCGCGTGCGCGACCGCGTCGGCGTCGTCGCCGACGATGTCGCCGATCAGCACCATCTTCGGGAATGCGTTGCGCTTGCTCTTGGTCGCGTAGCCGACCGCGCGCAGGTAGCGCTCGTCGAGGTGCTCGAGGCCCGCGAGGATCGCGCCGCCCTGCTTCGACGTCTCGAACAGGTAATCCTTGATCTCGACGATGCTCGGGATCGCCTCGCGCGCCTGGCCGAAGAATTCGAGGCAGACGGTGCGCGTGTGCGCGGGCATCTTGTGCAGCACCCAGCGCGCGGACGTGATGAGCCCGTCGCAGCCTTCCTTCTGCACGCCCGGCAGGCCGGCGAGGAACTTGTCGGTCACGTCCTTGCCGAGCCCTTCCTTGCGGAACCGGCGGCCTTCGATCTCGAGCATCTCGCTCTTGAGCAGCTTCTCGCCCGGCGCATACGCGCCGTCGAACCACTTCAGCTCGAAGCGCGCGACCGCGATGTCGTGGATCTTGCCCTGGTTGTGCTCGTGGCGCGTGACTTCGAGCCAGTTGCCGTCCGGGTCGACCATCCGCCACCAGGCCAGGTTGTCGAGCGCGGTGCCCCACAGCACGGCCTTCTTGCCGCCCGCGTTCATCGCGACGTTGCCGCCGATGCACGAGGCGTCGAGCGACGTCGGATCGACCGCGAACACGTAGCCGGCCGCCTCGGCCGCTTCCGTCACGCGACGCGTGACGACGCCCGCGCCGGAGAAGATCGTCGGCACCTTGTGCGCGACGCCGGGCAGCTCGGTCAGCTCGACCGCGCCCAGTTGTTCGAGCTTTTCGGTGTTGATCACCGCGGAGAACGGCGTGAGCGGCACCGCGCCGCCCGTGTAGCCGGTGCCGCCGCCACGCGGGATCACGGTCAGGCCGAGCTCGAAGCACGCCTTGATCAGGCCGGCGATCTCGGCTTCGGTATCGGGCGTCAGCACGACGAACGGGTATTCGACGCGCCAGTCGGTCGCGTCGGTCACGTGCGACACGCGCGACAGCCCGTCGAAGCGGATGTTGTCCTTCTGCGTGCAGCGGCCGAGCGCCTTGGTCGCGCGGCGGCGCAGCTCGGCCATCTTGTCGAATTCGTCCGCGAACTCGTTGACCGCACGCTGCGCGGCGGTCTCGAGCATCTCCACGCGCGACGCGCGCTCGCGGCCCGCGTCGTCGCGATGCTCGGTGAGATCCGCGCTGCGGCGCTTGCCGATCTCGGTCAGACGGTGGTTCAGCGCCTCGATCAGCAGCGCGCGGCGCTTCGGGTTGTCGAGCAGGTCGTCCTGCAGGTACGGGTTGCGACGCACGACCCAGATGTCGCCGAGCACTTCATACAGCATCCGCGCCGAGCGGCCCGTACGGCGCTCGGCGCGCAGCTCGTCGAGCACCGACCACGCCTCTTCGCCGAGCAGGCGGATCACGATCTCGCGATCCGAGAAGGACGTGTAGTTGTAGGGAATCTCGCGCAAGCGGGGCGCGGGGTCGGCGGCGACGGCGGCGGCCGCGCCATGCGGATCGAAAACTTGTGGTGCGTTCATGTTCGGACGACTCGGAGGGCCGATACACCGTGCACGGGCGTCGGCAAGCGCGTGGGCGCAATCTTGGGGAAATCTGTTCTGTTACCAGGCGCGCGGCTGTCCTTCATGGGGCCGGAGCGGGCGACTCGCCCCTCCTGGCCGGCGACAGGGCCTGGCGGCACTCGGGATCATCAGCACGATCGCGCGCGGCGCGCATGCCGTTCGGCCGCGGGGCTGGCTGCGCGCGGCGTCGGCTTCAACGGTGCGATCCGAGGGTGCCTCTGCATCTTCCGAATCCTTGATTCAAAACGGAATTCTAACCCATGATCGGGCGGTCCGTGACACGCCGGACAGGTCGTGGGGCTATCGCCGCGAGCCGCGCCGGGCGGGGCTCGGCGCGGTTTCATGCGATCATTCGCCGTCCGTCCGGTCGGTAACCACGCGGTTAAGCCGATAAAAAGCGGCGCCCGGCGGCGTGCCTCCCCTGCCGGCACGCCCACCCGGCCGCCCGCAGCCGGCCGCCCGGCATGCCGCTTGCGTACGGGCGGACCCTTGGCGCTATCATTGACCCTTTACCGTCTGCATCCGCACTGCACGCGAGCGCCCATGGCATCCCACGATTACCTGAAGAAAATCCTCACCGCGCGCGTCTACGACGTCGCGATCGAGACGGAACTCGAACCCGCCCGCAACCTGTCGGCCCGGCTGCGCAACGCCGTTTACCTGAAGCGCGAGGACAACCAGCCGGTGTTCTCGTTCAAGCTGCGCGGCGCGTACAACAAGATGGCGCACATTCCGACGGATGCGCTCGCGCGCGGCGTGATTACGGCGTCGGCCGGCAACCACGCGCAGGGTGTCGCGTTCTCGGCGGCCCGGATGGGCATCAAGGCCGTGATCGTCGTGCCGGTCACGACGCCGCAGGTGAAGGTCGACGCGGTGCGCGCGCACGGCGGCCCGAGCGTCGAGGTGATCCAGGCGGGCGAATCGTACAGCGATGCATACGCGCACGCGGTGAAGGTCCAGCAGGAGCGCGACCTCACGTTCGTTCACCCGTTCGACGATCCGTACGTGATCGCCGGCCAGGGCACGATCGCGATGGAGATCCTGCGTCAGCACCAGGGCCCGATCCATGCGATCTTCGTGCCGATCGGCGGCGGCGGGCTCGCGTCCGGCGTCGCCGCGTACGTGAAGGCGGTGCGTCCGGAGATCAAGGTGATCGGCGTGCAGGCCGAGGACTCGTGCGCGATGAAGCAGTCGCTGGACGCGGGCGAGCGCATCGAGCTGAGCGAGGTCGGCCTGTTCGCGGACGGCACCGCGGTGAAGCTCGTCGGCGAGGAAACCTTCCGGCTGTGCCGCGAATTCCTCGACGGCGTCGTGACGGTCAACACCGACGCGCTGTGCGCGGCGATCAAGGACGTGTTCCAGGACACGCGCAGCGTGCTCGAACCGTCGGGCGCGCTCGCGGTCGCGGGCGCGAAGCTGTACGCGGAACGCGAAGGCATCGAGAACCAGACGCTGGTCGCGGTCACGTCCGGCGCGAACATGAACTTCGACCGGATGCGCTTCGTCGCCGAGCGCGCCGAGGTCGGCGAAGCGCGCGAAGCGGTGTTCGCGGTCACGATCCCCGAGGAACGCGGCAGCTTCAAGCGCTTCTGCTCGCTGGTCGGCGATCGCAACGTCACCGAGTTCAACTACCGGATCGCCGACGAGAAGTCCGCGCACATCTTCGTCGGCGTGCAGATCCGCCGTCGCGGCGAATCGGCGGAGATCGCCGCGAACTTCGAGTCGCACGGTTTCAAGAGCGTCGACCTGACGCACGACGAGCTGTCGAAGGAGCACATCCGCTACATGGTCGGCGGCCGCTCGCCGCTCGCGCTCGACGAGCGCCTGTTCCGCTTCGAATTCCCGGAACGGCCGGGCGCGCTGATGAAGTTCCTGTCGTCGATGGCGCCGGACTGGAACATCAGCCTGTTCCACTACCGTAACCAGGGCGCGGACTACAGCTCGATCCTCGTCGGGCTGCAGGTGCCGCAGGCCGACCGCGCCGAATTCGAACGCTTCCTCGCGGCGCTCGGCTATCCGTATGTCGAAGAGAGCGCCAACCCGGCTTACCGCCTCTTCCTGTCGTAAAGGCTTCGTGCAATGAATCCCGAACAATCCCCGCTCGGCAAGGCCACCGTCTACGCGGCGCAGTACGATGCGTCGCTGCTGTTCCCGATCCCGCGCGCCGGCGCGCGCGAGCAGCTCGGCATCACGTCGGCGCTGCCGTTCTTCGGCACCGACATCTGGAACGCGTACGAACTGTCGTGGCTCAACGCGCGCGGCAAGCCGCAGGTCGCGATCGCGACGTTCTACGTGCCGGCCGAATCGCCGAACATCGTCGAATCGAAGTCGTTCAAGCTGTATCTCGGCTCGTTCGCACAGTCGAAGTTCGACTCGGTCGACGCGGTGCGCGACGTGCTGAAGCGCGACGTGTCGGCCGCGTGCGGCGCGAGCGTGTCGGTCCAGCTGGTGTCGGCGCACGATTTCCGCAAGCTGGAGATGGACGAGCTCGACGGGCTGTCGCTCGACCGGCTCGACCTCGACGCCGACGTGTACGAACCCGATCCGTCGCTACTGTCGGCGGCCGACGGCGAGGACGAAGCACCGGTCGAGGAGACGCTCGTGTCCGACCTGCTGCGCTCGAACTGCCCGGTCACGGGCCAGCCCGACTGGGGCAGCGTGCAGATCCACTACGTCGGGCCGCAGATCGACCATGCGGGGCTGCTGCGCTACATCATCTCGTTCCGCAATCACACGGGCTTTCACGAGCAGTGCGTCGAGCGGATCTTCCTCGACATCATGCACGCGTGCAAACCGGTGAAGCTCGCGGTGTACGCGCGCTATACGCGCCGCGGCGGGCTCGACATCAACCCGTTCCGCACCAACTACAACCAGCCGATGCCGGACAACGCGCGGACGGCGCGGCAGTAACGGCCACGCGCGTCAAACGAAACAGCCCGGTCGGCTTCAACCGACCGGGCTGTTTCACTGTGCGCGGGAAAGCGTGGCCGCGTTACTTCGCCGGCGCCTTGTAAGCGATGCAATCGACTTCGACCTTGCAGTCGATGACCATGCTCGACTGCACGCACGCGCGCGCCGGCGGGTTCTCGCCGAAGTACGAAATGAACACCTTGTTGAACGACGCGAAATCGCGTGCGTCGTCGAGCCATACGCCGCAGCGCACGACGTGCTCGAGGCCGTAGCCGGCTTCCTTCAGGATCGCGATCACGTTCTCGATCGCCTGCTTCGACTGCGTGACGATCCCGCCTTCGACGACCTCGCCGTTCACCATCGGCGTCTGGCCCGACACGTACAGCCAGCCGTCGGCCTCGACCGCCCGTGCAAACGGCATCACCTGGCCGCCGGTGCCCTTCGCTTCGCCTACGCCATATCGCTTCATCGTTTCACTCCTCACATTTCGGTTACGGATGCACGCGCCGGCTGCTGCGGCGCGCACGGAAGATCGGAATGCGTGCGTTCAGAACGCCGCATCGGCACTGGCCGGCACGCGCTCGCCGCGCGCGACGAAACCGCCGGCGCGCTCGCCGGTCGGTTGGCCGTTTTCATAGGTCAGCACGCCGTTCACCCACACGGCGTCGATCCCGTGCGCGGGCTGCTGCGGCTTCTCGAACGTCGCGGCGTCGATCACGCTCGCCGGATCGAACAGCACCAGGTCCGCGTGATAGCCGACATGCACCTCGCCGCGCTTCGGGATGCCATAGCGACGCGCGGACAGCGACGTCATCTTGCGGATCGCCTCCTCGAGCGGCAGCAGGTTGGTGTCGCGCACGTAATGGCCGAGCACGCGCGGAAACGCGCCCCACAACCGCGGATGCGGCAGCGGATCGTTCGGCAGGCCGTCCGAGCCGACCATCGTCGCCGGATGCGACAGGATCCGGCGCACGTCGTCCTCGGACATGTTGTGGTACACGGCGCCGGCCGGACGGATGCGCTGCGCGGCTTCCTGCTCGGTCACGCCCCAGTCGGCCGCGATCGCCTTCAGCAGCTTGCCCGCGACTTCCGGGTGCGGCTCCGACCACGTGATCGTGATGTCGATGTCGCCCGTCACCTGTTTCAGGTCGAGCGTCGACGAACTGCGGCTGTACGGATAGCAGTCGCAGCCGACCGGCTGGTAGCGGCGCGCGCCTTCGAGCGACGCGAGCACCTCGGTGCTGCGCCCCCAGTTCGACGGGCCCGCGCATTTCAGGTGCGAGATCACGACCGGCACCTGCGCGTGACGGCCGACGCGATAGGCTTCGTCCATCGCGTCGAGGATCGCGTCGAACTCGGTGCGCATGTGCGTCGTGTACAGCGCACCGGAGCGGGCGAGCGGCTCGGCGAGCGCCATCACTTCCTCGGTCGGCGCCGCGAACGCGGAACCGTACGCGAGACCCGACGACAGGCCGAGCGCGCCGTTCGCGAGCGCCTCCTCGAGCTGCGCGCGCATGCCGGCGATCTCGCCGTCGGTCGCCGCGCGGTCGAGGCGGTCCATCTGGTTGTTGCGCAGCGCCGTGTGGCCGACGAGCGCCGCGACGTTCACGGCCGGGCGCGCGTCGTTCACGGCCGCGACGTAAGCGGCGAAGGTCGGGTACTGGAACGCGCCGCGCTCGCCGAGCAGGTTCATCGGGTCGGGCGGGTCGCCCGCGAGCGTCACCGGCGATGCGCTGATCCCGCAGTTGCCGACGATCACGGTCGTCACGCCCTGCGAGATCTTCGGGATCATCTCCGGCGCACGGATCACGTGCGTGTCGTCGTGGGTATGCACGTCGACGAAACCCGGCGCGAGCGCCCGGCCGTTCGCGTCGACGACGTGCTCCGCGAGCCAGTTCGACAGGTTGCCGATCGCCGCGATCAGGCCGTTGCGGATCGCGACGTCGCGCGTGACGGGCGGCGCGCCGGTGCCGTCGTACAGTTGCGCGCCGACGATCAGCGTATCGGCCGCTTCGGGATGCGAATGCATGGTCAGTCTCCTACCGGTTGACGGTCGCCGCCGCCGCGGTGCGCGTCAAGCGCGTGTTTGATGCGGCGCAGCGATTCCCGGCCCGCATCGCCGAGCCGCAATGCGACGCCGGTGACGAGCACGTCGATCGCCATCATCATCGCGTAGCGCGAGGTCGACGGCTTGTAAATGAAATCGGTTTCGAACGCGACGACCGGGATCAGGTGGTCGGCGAGCTTCGCGAGCGGCGACGCCGGCGCGGTGATCGCGATCAGCTTCGCGCCGTAGCGCTTCGCGAGCCGGCAGCTCTCGAGCAGCTCGGGCACGCGCCCGCTCACCGACAACGCGACGACGACGGTGTCGCCCGACAGCGTCGCGGCCACCATCCGCTGCAGCAGGCTGTCCTGGTAGCTCGCGACCGGCCGGCCGAAGCGCACGAGCCGGAAGCGCAGCTCGTCGGCGAGCGCGGTCGAGCCGCCGCCCTGCCCGTACACGTACGTCATCTTCGCGCCGGCGAGCAGGTCGGCCGCCGCGTCGAACGACGTGTTGCGCAACAGCTGGTGATTGTGGGCGAGCGCCACGCGGATCTCGTCGTAGACCATCGACGCGGGACTCGCGTCGTCGGCCGGCGTGTCGTCGGACGGCACCAGGAAGCGCTGGCCGACGGCCGCCGCCTGCGCGACGAGCACCTTCAGTTCGCGCACGTCGCGACAGCCGACGGCCTTCGCGAAACGCGTGACCGTCGCGACGCTGACCTCCGCGTCGCGCGCGAGCGCCCCGATGCTCGCATGCGCGGCGCGGGCCAGATCGGCGAGGATGAACGCGGCGACCTTGCGCTCGGCCTCGCGCAACTCGGGCGCGCATTCGGCGATCCGCGCGACGATGTCGAGGACCGGCGGAGCGGCCTGAGCCGGATAGGGCTCGGCGGCTGGCGGAGCGGACGGGGAAGCGGGCGTATTCATCTGCGGAAAAGGGTGCGAGGCCGGATGTTATTAAATAACATCACCGCGCCGATGCTACTTTCTGTACCATCTGCATGTCAACTTCAGTGCAATGCATAGTGATGATGGAGCGGGATGACATGAAAGTTACAAACTATCAGGAAGCGACGATCGATCCGTTCGGCAAGGGCCTGGGCAATCTGCCGAGCGCGAGCGTGCCGCTCGGCGACGCGGGCCGGCTCGAATGGAACCTGCTCGCGGAAGACGTCAGCCTGCCGGCCGCCGTGCTTTACGAGGATCGCGTCGAGCACAACCTGAACTGGATGCAGGCGTTCGTGCAGAAATACGGCGTCAAGTTCGCGCCGCACGGCAAGACGACGATGGCGCCGCAACTGTTCCGCCGCCAGCTCGACGCCGGCGCGTGGGGCATCACGCTCGCGACCGCGCACCAGACGCAGGCCGCGTATCACGGCGGCGTGCGGCGCGTGCTGCTCGCGAACCAGCTGGTCGGCCGCCAGAACATGACGATCATCGCGGGGCTGCTGTCCGATCCCGATTTCGAGTTCTTCTGTCTCGTCGATTCCGCGGAGAGCGTCGACCAGCTCGGCCGCTTCTTCGGCGCCGCGCAGAAGTCGCTGAACGTGCTGATCGAGCTCGGCGTGCCGGGCGGCCGCGCGGGCGTGCGCGATGCCGCGCAGCGCGAGGCCGTGCTGGCCGCGATCGCGCGCTATCCGGACACGCTGAAGCTGGCCGGCATCGAGCTCTATGAAGGCGTGCTGAAAGAGGAAGGCGAGATCCGCGCGTTCCTGCAGCAGGCGGTCGCGCTCACGCGCGAGCTGGCCGAAGCCGGCCGCTTCGCGCGCACGCCGGCGATCCTGTCCGGCGCCGGTTCGGCGTGGTACGACGTGGTCGCGGAAGAATTCCGGAAGGCGTCCGACGCGGGCTTCGCGGAAGTCGTGCTGCGTCCCGGCTGCTACCTGACGCACGACGTCGGCATCTACAAGAAGGCGCAGAGCGACGTGTTCGCGCGCAACCCGATCGCCCGCTCGATGGGCGAAGGGCTGCTGCCGGCGCTGCAGCTGTGGGCGTACGTGCAGTCGGTGCCGGAGCCCGATCGCGCGATCGTCGCGCTCGGCAAGCGCGACGCGGCGTTCGACGCGGGCCTGCCCGAGCCGGCGCGCCACTTCCGCCCGGGCCGCGACACCGCGCCGCGCGACGTCGCCGCCACCGAAGGCTGGGCCGTCACCGGGATGATGGACCAGCACGCATACCTGCAGATCCCGCCGGGCGCGGACGTGAAGGTCGGCGACATGGTCGCGTTCGACATCTCGCACCCGTGCCTGACGTTCGACAAGTGGCGCCAGGTGCTGGTGCTCGATCCGCAATTCCGCGTGACGGAAGTCGTCGAAACGTTCTTCTGACGCACGCCGCGCGCGACGCCGCCCTGCCGCTCGCGCGCGGCGGCCGTCACGCGCGCTTCAATCTGCCGGAGTACACTGCGCTTTCGTCCTCAGGGCCCGTCGCCGCCGTCATGCACGGCGCGACCGGGCCTTCAACGCTGCTTCACTGGAGAAAGCCATGGCCGCGAAGAAGATCCTGTTCCTGACCGGCGATTTCGCCGAAGACTACGAAACGATGGTGCCGTTCCAGGCGCTGCAGGCCGTCGGCCACCACGTCGATGCAGTCTGCCCGGGCAAGCGCGCGGGCGACAAGATCAAGACCGCGATCCACGATTTCGAAGGCGACCAGACCTACACCGAGAAGCCCGGCCACCAGTTCACGTTGAATGCGGCATTCGACGACGTCGATGCGGCGCGCTACGACGCGCTCGCGATCGCGGGCGGCCGTGCGCCCGAATACCTGCGACTCGATCCGAAGGTGATCTCGCTCGTGCGCGAGTTCGCCGAGGCCGGCAAGCCGATCGCGGCGATCTGCCACGCGGCGCAACTGCTCGCGGCCGCCGACGTGATCCGCGGCAAGCGCATTTCGGCCTACCCGGCCTGCGCGCCGGAAGTGAAGCTCGCGGGCGGCGAATACGCGGACATCCCGGTCGACGCGGCCGTGACCGACGCGCCGTTCGTCACCGCGCCCGCGTGGCCTGCGCATCCGGCCTGGCTCGCGCAGTTCCTCGCGTTGCTCGGCACGCGCATCGAGCTGTAAACCGTTACCTGATCAGAATGAAATGAAGCGGCGGCCGGCGGCGCTCAAGTACCGCCGGCCCCGCGCATCAACGCGCGACCGGCGTCGACCCGACGTCCGCGATCCGCGATTCCAGCATCGCGAGCGCACCCGACAGCGCATTCAGCACATCGTCCGGCAACTGCGCCATCGTCTGGTCGAGAAACGCCTTGCGGCGCGGCAGGCACGCGTCGAACGCCGCGCGGCCGGCTTCCGTCAGCGTGACGTTGGTCACGCGGTTGTCCCGTGCGTCCGATTCGCGCTCGATCCAGCCGAGCGCGTCGAGCGACTTCAACTGGCGCGTGAGCGCGCCCGGATCGATGCGCAGCACTTCGACGAGCTTCTTCTGCGACGCATGCCCGTCCATCGTGTGCAGCGCGACCATGATGCGCCAGCGCGGCATCGGCTGCCCGACGTGCGCTTCGAACGCGGTCATGAAGGCGCGATACGTGCGTCCGAATTGCTGCAAGATCGCGACGCGGTCCTGTTCTTCCATGCGCTGATTTCGTTCCGGTGAATCGTTGAGTCGTCGAATCGCTCGATCGCCTGACCGGTCAGTCGGCCGCGACGTGCGGTTCGATCTTGCGCCGCAGCGCGATCGGCGGCACGCGACGGCACTGCCACACCGACACCACGGCGACGACGGCCGCCATCGCGACCCCCAGGTGAATCGCGCCGACCAGCGATTCGCGGGCCGCTTCCAGCAGCAGCGCGCCATTATGCCCGGCACGCGTCAACTCCGCGACGAGACCGCCCTGCGCCGCGCGATCGATCAGGATCTGCGGATCGGCGAGCCGCGCGTGCCACTGCATCGCGTGGTCGGCCGACAGCGCGTTGCGCACACCGCTCGAATACATCTGGTTGACGAGCGTGCCCGTCAGCGCGGTGCCCAGCATCCCGCCGACCATCCGCAGCGACTGCAAGAGCGCCGTCGCGATGCCGAGATGCTCGCGGCCGGCCGTCTGCTGCGCGAACACGGTGAGGTTCGGCAACACGAAACCGAGCCCGATGCCGCCTGCGACCATCAGCGCCATCAGCATCCAGGCCGGCGTCGTGTGGGTCGCCACGACGATGCCCGCGCACGCGACGGCGAACAGCACGAAGCCGACGTGCAGCATTGCGTTCGGGTTGCGGATGCGCGTGACGACGCGGCCGTTCATGATGCTGCCGATCGTGATGAACACGACGAGCGGCGTGATCACGAGCCCGGCCTCCTTCGGCGACATCCCGAAGCCGCCCTGGAACAGCAGCGGCGCGTAGAACAGCAGCGAGAACATCGAGAAACCGGCGAGGATCGCGAGCACGAACAGCGCCGACAGCGCACGGTTGCCGAACATGTCGAACGGCAAAATCGGTTGCGCGCAGCGTTTCTCCCAGTGCCACAGGCCGACGCCCGCCGCGACCGCGACGACGAGCAGCAGCGACGCCCAGCTCATGACGCCGTACTTCGGCAGCCATTCGACGAACAGTTGCAGCGCACCGAGCGACAGCGCGATCAAGAGCGCGCCCGGCCAGTCGAGCCGCATCTTGCGATCGTGTTCGACGTGGCGCAGGTGCGGCAGGTAGCGCCACACGAAAATCAGCGACAGGATGCCGATCGGCAGGTTGACGTAGAACACCGAGCGCCAGCCGAACGACTGGGTCAGGAACCCGCCGAGCGACGGGCCGACCGCGTTCGCGATGCCGAACGCGGAACTCATCAGCACCTGCCAGCGCAGCCGCACGACGGAATCGGGGAACAGATCGGGAATGCACGCGAACGCGGTGCCGACCAGCATCCCGCCGCCGATTCCCTGCAGTCCGCGCGCGAGCACGAGGGTCAGCATGTCGTTGGCCATCCCGCACAGCACCGACGCGCCGGTGAACACGACGATCGACGCGATCACGAACGGCTTGCGGCCGTAATAGTCGCCGAGCCGGCCGAAGATCGGCACCGTGATCACGGAACTGAGCAGGTACGAGGTCGCGACCCACGCGTACAGGTCGAAGCCGCGGAGTTCGGCGACGATGGTCGGCAGCGCCGTGCCGACGACCGTCTGGTCCAGCGCGACCAGCATGGTGACGAACGAGATCCCGATCATCGCCAGCAGCGACTCGCGGAACGGCAGGACTTGCCCGCTCGAATGGTGGGCGGCGGTGTGAACGGCCATTTTTTGTCGATGCAACTTTTGCCGAGTCAAAGAATCTCAAAATTCTAGCATGCCGGAGTAATCTAGGCTGGCGATGGTTCAGGGCCCGCTCAGGCCAAGGAGAAAGATGGAACCGATTTCAATCACCCCCGCGACGGCGCTGTCGCCGGAGGATCGGGACGCGCTGCGGCGCGCGAAACAGGTGCTGGAAAGCCCGTCGCTGACGATGAAGCTGACGGGCGTGCTCGGCGCGCCGGTCGAGAAGATGATCGCGCGGCTGCCGGACTTCGCGACCGGCAAGATCAACGACGCGACGCAGCTCGCGCTGCGCAAGTGCCTGAACATCGCGCTGCGCACGCTCGGCAAGCCGCAGGCGCCGGACGCGGAGCCCGAGAAACCCAGTAACCTGCTGCACAAGCTCGCGGTCGCGACGACCGGCGCGGCGGGCGGCGCGTTCGGTTTCCTCGCGCTACCGGTCGAACTGCCGGTGACGACCACGCTGATCTTCCGCTCGGTGTGCGACATCGCGCGCAGCGAGGGCGAGGACCTGACGTCGGTCGATACGCAGTTGCAGTGCCTGGCCGTGCTCGGCATGGGCGGCAACCCGGACAAGCAGGAGGAAGACGCCGATCTCGGCTATTTCGTGCTGCGCGGCGCGCTCGCGCAGGCGATCTCGAAGGCGTCGTCGGACATCACGGCGAAAGGCATCGCCGCGCACAGCTCGGCGGCCGTGTTCAAGCTCGTGCAGACGGTGGCCTCGCGCTTCTCGGTGCAGGTGACCGAACAGATGGCCGCGAAGTCGATCCCGGCGATCGGCGCCGTGCTCGGCGCGACCGTCAACACGCTGTTCATCGACCACTTCCAGCAGATGGCGCACGGCCACTTCACCGTGCGCCGGCTCGAACGCAAGTACGGCTCGGTGGCCGTCAAGGCCGCCTATCAGGCGATCGACGCCTCGCCCACGCGCTGAACCGCGCGCTCGACCGCGACGCGGCGCAGGAACGCGGCCGCGCGATCGAGCGCGTCGCGCGCTTCCGGCACCATCGGTGCGTACAGCTGCCACACGTGCGGCATGTCGGGCCACACCTCGATTTCGACCTGAACGCCGGCCGCCTTTGCCTTCTCGGCGACGCGGCGTGAATCGTCGAGCAGCACTTCTGTGCTGCCGGCCTGGATGTACAGCGGCGGCAGGCCCGTGAAGTCCGCGTAGAGCGGCGATGCGTACGGATTCGTCGCGGGCTCGTCGCCGAGATACAGCTTCGCCGCCTTCGGCAGCGCCGCGGCCGCGAACATCGGATCGACGCCGTCGTTGCTGCGCATCGTGCCGCCGGTGCCGGCCAGGTCGGTCCACGGCGAGAACAGGATCGCGCCGGCCGGCAGCGGCTCGCCGCGATCACGCAGCGCGACGAGCGTCGCGAGCGCGAGGCCGCCGCCCGCCGAATCGCCGCCGAGCACGATCGATTCGGGCGGCGTGCCGAGCGCCAGCAGTTGCCGATAGGCGGCGAGCGCATCGTCGAGCGCGGCGGGGAAACGGTTTTCGGGTGCGAGCCGGTAGTCGAGCGAGAACGAACGGACGCCCGCGCGCTTCGTCAGGCCGAACACCAGTGGTCGGTGGGTCTTCGTCGAACAGAAGTAGTAACCGCCGCCGTGGAAATACAGCAGCGTGCGGCCGGGCCCGCGGCCCGCGCCCGTGTCGGTGCGCTCGAGCCATTCGCCGCGCAGCGGCGCGTCACCGGCGCCATAGCACTGCCGCAGCCGGTAGCCCGACGGCGGGCGGCGCGGCACGAACATCCGCAGGTCGGTGAAGCGCCGGGCACGCGCGGGGTCGAGCACCTCGCGCATGGTTTCCGGACGAAACTGCCAGCGCAGCAGCCAGCAGGCGAACTTGCTTTGCCAACTCATCGGACGCACTCCGTCATCGCAGTGTGACGATGGTACGTGCGAACGCTCCCGCGTCGCTCGACAGGTGCCTCTATATCAAACGCCGCCGCTCAGTTCGCCGGCATCACCTGGCCGCGGATCTCGCCGGACGGGTGTTCCTTCGTATGAATGTTGAAGTACCACTTGCCGCCCATCAGGTCGGTGACCTGCGCGTCGGTGAGCGCCTTCGAACCCTTGATCGGGCTCGCCAGCTCGTCCTTCGGAATCGGCACCTGCACGCCGGCGTTCTGGCCGACCGGCGCGGGCCCGTGGAAATGCGCGGCCGTGGCCGGCCCCGTGAGGTGTTCGTAAGTAACCGTCCACTGCAGCATGTGGGTGGCCGTGTCGTAGGTGGCGGCGACGGCGCCCGAGCCCTTGGTCGCCGTCGGCGGCACTTCGCTCGACGGCTGCAGGTTGGCGGACAGGCGCACCGTTTCGGCAGCGGCGCTGCCGGCCGCCAGCACGCCCGCGCATAACGCGACCTGGAGCAAACGCAGCTTGAGCATGGATTCTCCTTGTACGACGTGGTACGCCGCCCGGGCGGCGGCGTCATCCGTGATGGTAGTCGATCGGCGCCCGGTCCGGCAGCCTGCCGAAACCTGGAAGAGACCTTTGCAGCACGGCCCCTGAATCCGTGCACGGGCTTTCGCTACACTTCGTTTCACAGTTGCTTGTTTCCTTCGTCCGAAGGAGTCTGCGAGTATTCACGCGGCCACCCCGGCCGCGTTTTTTTTGCGTGTCTCGAACGGCAAGCGGAATGCCGCGCGCAAACGCCGCGCTTTGGCCCTGCTCATCATCAAGCAGGACGAATCATGCTTCGTCGCGCACACGTCGCGATCGAAACGCGTGTCGACCAGTACCGCAACCCGCATGTTGTCCCGATGTGCGTAATACGTTATTGCGCGCAGCCGGGTCGACACGTGTTTTCGTGCGCAGGACAATGACCGCGTGTTGTCGTGACTGGAAAGAAGTGAACCGTGCCGGCCCGTCTCCCGATGCCCTGCCCGACCCGCCCCGCCCGTGTCCGCCCGCTGGTGGCCGGTCTCTGCTCCGTCGCCGCGCTCTACGGCGCGCCCGCCGACGCACAGGAGTTCGCGCTGTTTACCGGCCCGCTGTGGGGCGGCGGCCAACGCACGTATTCCTGGGCGTTCGATTACCAGGAAGGCTTGAGCCCGCATACCGCGCTCGGCTTCACGTGGTACAACGAAGGGCACATTCCGAATCATCACCGCGACGGCCAGGCAGTGCAGTTCTGGGGCCGCGTGCCGCTCGCGAACCGCCGCCTGGTGCTGTCGGCCGGCGCGGGCCCGTATCGCTACTTCGACACGGTGCCGGCCGCCGAAGGCCGCGGCTACTCGAATACGCATGGCTGGGGCGTGCTGATGAGCGTGCGCGCCGCGTACTACACGTCGCACCGCTGGATCGCGCAGCTTCAGGTCAACCGCGCGCAGGTGTTCGGCGGGCCCGACACGACGTCGGTGATGTTCGGCGTCGGCTATCAGCTCGATGCGCCCGACACGCCGGGCCCGCGCGACACCGCGTTGCCGCGCACGCGCAAGGTCACGCACAACGAAGTCACGGCGATGCTCGGCGAGACGATTCTGAACAGCCGCTCGTCGCCGTCGGCGCTCGGCGGCAGCATCGAATACCGGCGCGGCCTCACGCGTTCGCTCGACTGGACCGCGACGTGGATGTACGAAGGCGCGAAGCAGTCGGTTCGCCGCAACGGCATCGCGTCCGAGCTGTGGCTCACGCGCGCGTTCCTGAACGACAAGGTCACGCTGTCGGCCGGCGCCGGCGCGTATTTCACCGTCAACCAGCGCAACCGCGAAGGCCAGCCGGGCCCGGGTGACGGCCGGTTCTCCGGCATCGTGTCGATCTCGGCCAGTTACCGGATCTCCGACCGCTGGCTCACGCGCGTCACCTGGAACCGCGTGGTCACGCGCTACGACCGCGACACCGACGTGATCCAGGCCGGCGTCGGCTACCGGTTCTAGCCCGGCACCCTCATCAGGCTACCGCCCGCGTCACGCGCGGTAGCCCGGATCGATCCGGTCGACGATACGCTGCAGCGCGTCGAACGCGTCCTGTCCCGCGCCATGCTTCGGATCGAAATTCAGCGAATCGCGCACGCACCCTTCGAGCACTGGCGGCGCGATCGGCAATGCGTCGCCGATCGCATGCGTCGCGACCTGCACCTCGCATGCGCGGTTGAGCAGCCACATCAGCGAAAACGTCTGCGCGAGCGTCGCACCGATCGTCACCGGTCCGTGGTTGCGCAACAGCAGCACGGGCCGCCCGCCCGCACTCTCGACGATGCGCCGGCCTTCCTCGAGATGCACGGTGATGCCTTCGAAGTCGTGATACGCGATCTTCCCGTACAGCTGCGCCGAATAGAAATTCGAGAACGACAGCCCGTCGCGCGAACAGCACACGGCCATCGTCGGCGTCGTGTGCACGTGCATCACGCAGTGCGCATCGGGCAGCGCCGCATGGATCGCGCTGTGGAACGTGAAGCCGGCCGGATTGATCGGCCAGTCGGAATGACCGATCACGTTGCCGTCGATGTCGATCTTCACGAGATTCGACGCGCATACCTCGCGGTAATGGAGCCCGAACGGGTTGATCAGGAAATGACCGTCCTCGCCGGGCACGCGCAACGAGATGTGGTTATAGATCAGCTCGGTCCAGCCCAGATGATCGAAGATGCGGTAGGCGGCCGCGAGCTGCACCCGCGCCTGCCATTCGGCTTCGGAGAAGCGCGCGGGACGCGTGAACGGCTGGTTCGGTACACGTAGCATGAGGAACTCCGGTTGCGGGGGCGCGCGGCCCCGGGCGAATGGCGGCGCGCATCGTCCATCGTGTGCCGGCGCGCGCGGTGCGTACACGCCCGTGCGGCGGCACGCCGTTCGGCGCGTTCCGGCCCGCATGGTGCGAGCGGACCGGCGGCGCCCTCACGATTCACATATCGTTGCGCGCACAACCATATCACCTTTCCCCGCGCACCGGTATCGCGGGTTTTGCCGGAGCCGTTCCCGCCCTTACAACTGGTCGTCGACCGGCAGCAGCGTGAAGATGCCCGTCATCACGTTGCGCAGCAGCCCCGCATGCGGGTCGACGTGATAGGTGGTGGGCTGGCCGCCGTCGGTGCCCGTCCATTCGAGCGCGGGCGGGCTGCCGTCGGTCCGCTTCGCGAGCGTGACGCGGTAGCTTTCGTCCGGCTGCGTCACGCGCGCGAAGATCGCCGCGGCCTGCTGCGCGAGCACCGGGCTGTGGATCACGAGCGCGAGCTCGGTATTCAGGTACGCGGAACGCGGGTCGAGGTTCAGCGAGCCGATCACGAGGATTTGCCGGTCGATCACGTACGCCTTCGCATGAAGGCTCGCGCGCGAGCGCGAACCGAACAGCCGCGCGGGCTGCTGGTCCGGCTGCGACTTGAACTCGTACAGCTCGACGCCGCGCTGCAGCAACGGCACGCGATACGGCGCATAGCCGGCCTGCACCGCGACCGCGTCGGTCGCCGCGAGCGAATTCGTGACGATCGCGACGCGCACGCCGCGCGCGGTCGTGTCGCCGAGGATCTTCACACCGGCGTCGTGCGGCACGAAGTACGGCGAGAACGCGAGGAATTCCTTCTGCGCGCCGCGCGTCAGCTCGGCCAGGCGCTGCATCGGCGGGCTCACGTAGGTGCCGGTCGGCCGCGCGACCTTGTCCGGCGCATCGACCTCGAATTCGGCCGGCGCCCACACGAGCTCGAGTTCGTCGCGCGCGATCTGCCGGGCGAGCGGCGTCGCGTTCAGCGGTTTCGCGTTGTACGGATCGGCGTTCTTGCGCCAGTGGTCGCGCAGCTCGTCGCGCATCGCGTCGAGATCCTTCGGATCGAACGTCTGATGATTGAGCACGCGCAACGGATAGCTGCTCGCGCTCGCCCAGTAGTCGTCGAAGCTCTTCGAGATGTCGTTCGTCACCGGGCCGGCCGCGAGCACGTCGAGATCGCGGAACTGCAGCGTCGGGCTCGCGCTGAAGTATTCGTCGCCGAGATTGCGGCCGCCGACGATCGCGATCTGGTTGTCGGCGATCATCGCCTTGTTGTGCATCCGGCGCGTGAAGCTGTCGATCCGCGTGAAGAAGTTGGTCGTGCGCTCGACCATGCCGCGCTGCGACGCGCCGAACGGGTTGAACACGCGGATCTCGATGTTCCGGTGCGTATTCAGCGCGGCCATCACGCGGTCGATATCGTCGAAGTTCAGGTCGTCGACCAGCATCCGCACGCGTACGCCGCGATCGGCCGCGTACAGCGCGGCGCCGAGCAGCAGCTTGCCGGTCGTATCCTCGGTCGCGATGTAGTACTGCATGTCGAGCGTCTTCGTCGCCGCTCGCGCGAGCGCGATGCGCATCTGCAACGCGATGGCGCCGTCGGCGAGCAGCCGGAAGCCCGACTGCCCCGGATGCGCGGCTTCCGGCGCGGCCAGCGCATCGCGCAGCGGCGTCGCGGTATCGGCGGACAACGCGTGGGAGACCGGGCGATCGAGCGAGGTGGCGGGCGGATGCGTCGCGCACGCGGCGAGCGGCAGCAGCGCGCAGACGACCAGCGCGCGGGCCTGGCGGCAGGCGGCGCGCCACGACAGCGCGACCGGTGCGCGCCGGATCAAGGACGTGAGCACGGAAGCTTCCTCGACAGTCGGATCAATGGGCACGTCATCGCCGCGGCGCGCGGCTGACAAGCGGTTCCGGTCGATTCTAGTAGGCGCCCGACGAACCGGTCAATCGCGCGGGCCGCGCAGCCGCACCGCGCGCCGGGCAGGGTGGCGCGCGATGCGCGACCGGCCGCCGCGCGGGCTGCCGCCGTCACTGGTCCGACCAATCTCACGACGTATCGCCGCTGCGTTCGAAATGGCTGCGCACATAGTCGATATGCGTCTGCATCGCGGTGCGCGCCTCCTCGGGCCGCTGCGCGCAGATCGCCTCGCACACGACCCGGTGCTGCAGCAAGAGCAACTCGGATGCCTGCTCGTCCTCCATCGTCATCCCGGCCACGTTGATCGAAATGTGCTCGCGCAACATTCCGATCACGCTCGTATGCAGGTGCAGGAACATCGTGTTGTGCGACGCGAGCGCGATCGCCTCGTGCAGCTTCGCGTCGGTCGCGGCCTCGACGGCCGCGTCGTCGTTCGCGTGCGCGGTTTCGAGCTCGCGCAGCAGCGCGCGGATCCGGCGCCGGTCGTTCGCATCGGCCCGCAGCGCGGCGAAATAGGCGGTCGCCCCTTCCAGCACGCGGCGGAATTCGAGGATGTCGTCGCGCAGCGCCGGATGATCGGCGACCAGCTGGCCCCACGGCGACGCGATGCCGGCGCGCAACTGGTCCGTCGCGTAGACGCCCGCGCCGCGCCGGCTCTGCAGCAGCCCGCGCGCGACGAGCCGCTGGGTCGCCTCGCGCACCGTATTGCGCGCGACGCCGTACTGCTGCGCGAGCACGCGCTCGGCCGGCAGCCGCGCGCCGGCCGGCCACGTGCCGTCGAGCAGCGCCGTCTCGATCTTGCGCATCACCACTTCGGTCCGGCCCCGTGCCGTCATCGCTGCCATCGTCGCGTCTCCCCGCAGAATGCGTGCCGCACCGATTGGCCCAACCAATTTGAGCTACGGCGCGGACGCGGGAATTATGCAGCGAAATCGACGCTCCGCATGCCGGGCCGTCGCCTCTGGAGCGAGACATGAACCCAAGGCCGTACCCCACCGCCCCCGCGCACGTCTATCTGTTCGCGACCTGCCTGGTCGACCTGTTCGTCCCCGAAGCGGGGCTCGACGCGGTCCGCCTGCTGGAACGCGAGGGCCTGACGGTCCACTATCCACGCGGCCAGAGCTGCTGCGGGCAACCGGCCTACAGCAGCGGCAATCCCGACGAAGCGCGCCGCGTCGCGGCCGCGCAGCTCGACCTGTTCGCGCAACCGTGGCCGGTGATCGTGCCGTCCGGCTCGTGCGCGGGCATGATCCGGCACCACTGGCCGGCGCTGTTCGCCGACGATCCCGTTCACGGCCCGAAGGCGCGCGCGATCGCGGAGCGGACCTACGAACTCGCCGAATTCCTCGTCCACGTGCTCGACGTACGGCTCGACGCGATCGCGGCCGGCGCCGGGCCCGACGAACGCGTCGTGCTGCACACGTCGTGCGCGGCGCGGCGCGAGATGGGCACGCGCATGCACGGCGTCGCGCTCGTCGACGCGCTGCCGGGTGTGACGCGCATCGAACACGAACGCGAATCCGAATGCTGCGGCTTCGGCGGCACGTTCTCGCTGAAGCATCCGGACATCTCCGGCGCGATGGTGCGCGACAAGGTCGCGTCGGCCTGCGCGACCGGCTGCGACCGGCTCGTGTCCGCGGACTGCGGCTGCCTGCTGAACATCGGCCACGCTGCGGCCAAGGCCGGCGCGCCGCTGCCGGTCGAACATCTCGCGAGCTTCCTGTGGCGCCGCACGGCCGGCGCCGGCTCGCTGCGCGGAGAGTCGCAATGAGCGCGCGCAACGCGATCCTCGCGCGGCTGCGCGCAGCCGCCCCGGATGTCGCGACGAACGCGGCCGCTGCACTCGACGCGCGCATCGACTCACACTACGCGGCACGGCGTACGCGGGTCGCGCCCGATCCTCTGGCGCTCGCGCAGACGATGCAGACCGCGCTCGCCGCCTCGCACGCGGACGTCTGGTGCGCGAGCGCCGACGCATGGCCCGCGCAGCTGGCCGCGCGGCTCGCCGACGCCGGCGTGCGCCGCCTGCTGCTCGACCCGGTCCGCGCCGAATCCGCGGCGCTCGCCCGCGCGCTGCCCGGGACGGTCGCACCCGTACCGTTCGACCGGCCGATCGACGCATGGAAGGCCGAACTGTTCGACACGATCGACGCCGGCTTCACCGTCGCGCGCTCGGGCATCGCGGCCACCGGCACCATCGTGCTCGCGCCCGATGCCGGCACGCCGCGCACGGTGTCGCTGGTGCCGCCGCTGCACATCGCGCTCGTTCACGCGAACACGGTGCATGCGGACCTGCACGCCGCCGTGCACGCGGAGCGCTGGCAAGCCGGCATGCCGACCAATCTCGTGCTGGTATCGGGCCCGTCGAAGACGTCCGACATCCAGCAGACGCTCGCCTATGGCGCACACGGCCCGCGCCGCCTGTGGGTCGTGATCGTCACCGATTCGGCCGCGCCGCCGGCCGCCCCCGCCTGTGAGGACCTGCCGCGATGAGCAACCACCCGCTGCAATTCGTCGCCCCCGGCGACTTCAAGACCCGTGCGCGCGCCGCGCTCGACGATCCGGCGCTGCGCCAGAGCTTTCGCGGCGCGATGGACTTCCTGCAGGGCAAGCGTGCGACGCAGTTCCCCGACGACACCGAGCTGCAACGGTTGCGCGATCTCGGCGAAGCCGTGCGGCAGCATGCGCTCGCGCAACTGCCCGTGCTGCTCGAACGGCTGGAGACGAAGCTCACCGAAGCCGGCGTGCACGTGCACTGGGCCGAGACCGCCGCCGACGCGAACGCGATCGTGCTCGGCATCGCGCAGGCAAAGAAGGCGCGCCGCGTGATCAAGGGCAAGTCGATGGCGAGCGAGGAAATCGAGCTGAACCATTACCTCGCGGAGCACGGCGTCGACTGCATCGAATCCGACATGGGCGAATTCATCGTGCAGCTCGCGGACGAAAAGCCGTCGCATATCGTGATGCCGGCGATCCACAAGACCCGCGGCGACATCGCCGAACTGTTCGCGGCGCACCTGCCCGGCACGCGCTACACGGAAGACGTCGACGAACTGATCCAGACCGGCCGGCGCGCGCTGCGCCGTGCGTTCGCCGAGGCCGACATCGGCCTGTCGGGCGTGAACTTCGCGGCCGCCGACACGGGCACGCTGTGGCTCGTCGAGAACGAAGGCAACGGCCGCCTGTCGACGACGGTGCCCGACACGCACGTGGCGATCATGGGAATCGAGAAGGTCGTCGAGAAGCTCGAGCACATCGTGCCGCTGTCGAGCCTGCTCACGCGCTCGGCCACCGGCCAGGCGATCACGACCTACTTCAACCTGATCTCCGGCCCGCGCCGCGACGGCGAACGCGACGGCCCGCGCGAGCTGCATCTCGTGCTGCTCGACAACGGCCGCACGCAGGCGTACGCGGACGAACAACTGCGCGCGACGCTGCAGTGCATCCGCTGCGGCGCGTGCATGAATCACTGCCCCGTCTATACGCGCATCGGCGGCCACGCGTACGGCACGACCTACCCGGGCCCGATCGGCAAGATCATCTCGCCGCACCTGCTCGGCCTCGACGCGACGGCCGACCTGCCGACCGCGTCGACGCTGTGCGGCGCCTGCGGCGAGGTGTGCCCGGTGCGGATCCCGATCCCGCAACTGCTCGTGCGGCTGCGCACCGAAGCGAACCGCAAGCCCGACGAGCCGGTCGCGCATCCGTTGCGCGGCCAGGGCGCGAACTACCACCGCGCGGAAGAACTCGTGTGGCGCTTCTGGTCGGGTGCGTTCGCGCATCCGCGTGCGTACCGCGCCTTCCGCTGGACCGCGACGCGCCTGCGCGCGCTGACGCCCGCGAAACAGATGGGCTGGACGCAGCACCGCACGCCGCTCGAACCGGCGCCGCGCAGCCTGTCCGACCTGCTGCGCGCACGCGGCCAGCCCGAATAGCACCCGCTTTCAAACCCGTACCCCGATAAATCCATGGAGGAGACACCCATGCAGGTTTGGCACCAGATCTACACCCCGCTCGGCAGCCTCGGGCTGTCGGCGTTCGTCGCCGCGATTCCGATCATCTTCTTTTTCGTCGCGCTGGCCGCGCTGCGGATGAAGGGCCACGTCGCGGCCGCGATCACGCTGCTGCTGTCGCTCGGCGTCGCGATTCTCGCGTACGGGATGCCCGTGCCGCAGGCGCTCGCGGCCGCCGGTTTCGGCTTCGCGTACGGCCTGTGGCCGATCGCGTGGATCATCGTCGCGGCCGTGTTCCTGTACAAGATCGTCGTGAAGACCGGCCAGTTCGACATCATCCGCGCGTCCGTGCTGTCGATCACCGACGACCAGCGCCTGCAAATGCTGCTGATCGGCTTCTCGTTCGGCGCGTTCCTCGAAGGCGCGGCCGGCTTCGGCGCGCCCGTCGCGATCACCGCCGCGCTGCTCGTCGGCCTCGGCTTCAAGCCGCTGCACGCGGCCGGGCTGTGCCTGATCGCGAATACCGCGCCGGTCGCGTTCGGCGCGATGGGCATCCCGATCATCGTCGCCGGGCAGGTGACGGGCATCGATGCGTTCCACATCGGCGCGATGGCCGGCCGCCAGTTGCCGCTGCTGTCGCTCGCGGTGCCGTTCTGGCTCGTGTTCATGATGGACGGGCTGCGCGGCGTGCGGCAGACCTGGCCGGCCGCGCTCGTGGCGGGCGGCAGCTTCGCGGTGACGCAGTACTTCACGTCGAACCACATCGGGCCCGAGCTGCCGGACATCACGTCGTCGCTCGTCAGCCTCGTCGCGCTCGCCGCGTTCCTGAAGGTCTGGCAGCCGAGCCGCGCGAAGCAGACGGCGGGCAGCATCGTCGCGTCCGGCGGCGGTGCGGCGCTCACGGGGTTCGGTACAGGCGGCAACGGCTCCGGCACGAGCCGCCAGCCGTCGCCGTACACGCTCGCGCAGACCGTGCGCGCGTGGTCGCCGTTCCTGATCCTGACGGCCGTCGTCACCGTGTGGAGCATCGCACCGTTCAAGGCGCTGTTCGCCGCGCACGGCGCGCTCGCGTCGACCGTGCTGAAATTTCACGTGGCCGGGCTCGACCAGCTCGTCGTGAAGACCGCGCCGATCGCCGCGACGCCGAAGGCGCTCGACGCGGTGCTGAAGATCGATCTCGTGTCGGCGGTCGGCAGCGCGATTCTCGTGACCGCGCTGATCTCGATGGCGCTGTTGCGGATGAAGCCGCGCGACGCCTGCGTCACGTTCGGCGAGACGCTGACTGAACTGACGCGCCCGATCCTGTCGATCGGCCTCGTGCTCGCGTTCGCGTTCGTCGCGAACTACTCGGGGATGTCGTCGACGCTCGCGCTGATGCTGGCCGGGACCGGCGCAGCGTTCCCGTTCTTCTCGCCGTTCCTCGGCTGGCTCGGCGTGTTCCTGACCGGCTCGGACACGTCGTCGAACGCGCTGTTCTGCTCGCTGCAGCAGGCCACCGCCCATCAGCTCGGCGTGCCGGAGACGCTCGCGGTCGCCGCGAACACGACGGGCGGCGTGACCGCGAAGATGATCTCGCCGCAATCGATCGCGGTCGCGTGCGCGGCGACGGGCCTCGTCGGCAAGGAATCCGAGCTGTTCCGCTTCACGGTGCGGCACAGCCTGCTGTTCGCGGTGATCGTCGGGCTGATCACGCTCGTGCAGGCGTACGTGCTGCCGGGGATGGTGCCGTAAGCGGCGCGCAGGCACGGCCCAAAACAAAACCCCACGCCCGAACCACGAGCGTGGGGTTTTTCATGTCGCTTGCCGATCGCCAGCGCTAACGGCCGGCGCTCCGCCGCGTGATCAGCTGCCCTTCGCGATGCGATCCTGGATGTGCTGCGCGCGGCTCGCCGACGACGGGTGCGAGCTCATCATCGAGCTCTGGCCGCCGTCCATCTGCGCGAGCTTCTGGAAGCCGGTGACGAGGCCCTTCTGGCTCATGCCCTTCTGCTTCATCAGGTCGAACGAGTAGTCGTCGGCCGCGCTTTCCTGCGACTGCGAGAACTGCGCGTTGATGAACTTCTCGGTGATGTCGCCGAGCTGCGAGCTCGACAGTGCCGCCACGCCCGGCGAGGCCGCGCCGGCCGCGCTGCGCGCCGCGCTCACCGCGTATGCGGTCTGCATCGCCTTCTTCGAGTGGCCGAGTGCGACGTGGCCCATTTCATGGCCGATCACGCCGCGCAGCTCGTCGTCGTTCATCATGTCCATCAGGCCGCTGTACACGCGCACGCAGCCGTTGCCCATCGCCCACGCGTTGACGTCCTTGGTCAGGTAGACCTTGTAGTTGATCTTCTGGCCGTTCAGCGTCATGTCGCCGAAGCCCTTCATCACCTTCGTCAGGCGCTTCGCGTAGGCGCTGTTCGCCGGCGCGATCTTCGATTCGGCGTCGCTCGACTTGCACGATTCGTTCGACAGCGCGGCGATGTCGCTGTCCGACAGCGTCGCTGCCTTGTACAGGTTGGTCCCCGCCGACGTCAGGCTGTTCGCGTCAAGGCTCTGTACCCCGCCGCATGCGCTCAACAGGAACGCCACGCCACACGCCGCCACCGCTTTCTTGAGTTGCATCCCGGAATCCCTCGATAGTTGTATTTGGGAGCGGCGATTTTGCATAATCCGGCAGAAAATTACCAGATGTTTACATCGGATGACACGTTCATTACTCGGTGGATTGACATGACGTGGCGATCCGGCACCGGATTGGCGACGAAAAGCAGGGTAATCGCCGCACGCGGGGCGGCAGCCGCGAAGGAAACGGCCGGCTCTTCGCTCAGGCCGTCTGGTCGCGCCGCCGCGTCAGACGCCGGGCGACCAGCATCGGCAGCCGCATCGCGAAGCCGGCGAACAGGCGCAGGTGCATCCACGCGAGCAGCGCGTTGTCGCGGCCGTAGTGAAAGTGCGACACGCCGCCTTCGTCCCGGCCGAAATAGCGCACCGGCGCGTCGATGCGGATCGGCCGCACGCCGGCCCAGCACAGCCGCACGGCGGCTTCGGGATCGAAGTCGAAGCCGCGCATCCACGGCTGGCGCCGCATGATCGCCGCCAGCGGCGCGACCGGATACACGCGAAAACCGTACAGCGAATCGCCGATCCCGGCCCACAGCGTCTCGAGGTCGGCCCACGCGTTCGACAGCCGGCGCCCCTGCACGCGCAACTGCGGCGCGCTCGCGTCGAACTTCGGCACGCCGAGCACCATCGCGTCGGGCGCGGCCTGCGATGCCGCCATGAAGGCGGGAATCAGGTCGGCCGGATGCTGGCCGTCGGAATCCATCGTCAGCACGTGCGTGAAGCCGCTCGCGGCCGCCGCGTCGAGCCCCGCGAGCACCGCGGCGCCCTTGCCGCGATTCTCCGGCAGCACGATCACGCGCAAGCCGGGATCGCGCTCGGCCATCGCCTGCAGCCGTTCGGCGCTGCCGTCGGTGCTGCCGTCGACGACGACCCACACCGGGTTCCACTGCGCGCGCGCATGGCGCACGGTCGTGTCGACCTTGGCGCCCGGGTTGTAGCTCGGAATCAGGACGAGATGAGTGGGCGACGCGTGCAGCTTGAACATGGAAACAGCCGATGACGAAGACGGGGATCCTGACAAAAGTGTATGACCGGCCGACGAACGCCGGCACGCTTCGTCGACCCCGGCCGCCTGCCCGACCGGTGGCCGGATCGTGAGGCTCTCGCGCTTCATGACAGCCACTCCATCGCATGACCGGCGCTGGCCTCGATCTCGACCAGCAGGTCGTCGCGGCACACGTCCGCATGCACGAACAGCGGCCGCACGTGAGGACCGGCGGCCTCGCGCAGCACGCGGCCGATCGCGGCCAGCGCCGCGGGGTCGCCTGCATCGCGCACGTAGACGCGATAGCCGAGGTCCGCGAGCGAGAACGGGCCGTGCCCCTGCCGCGCGGCCTGCTCGAGCACCGCCGCGAGGTTCGCGACCGTCTCGCGCGTCTGCGCGACGACGTCGCCGCGATGCACGGTGCGGTGCCCGACGATGCTCGCGGTGCCCGAGACGAACAGCACCGGCGTCGCGTCGCCGTCGGCCCACGCGGCGGCGCGCGCGAACGTCGGCGCGCGCGGGCCGTACTGCGCCGGATAGTGATAGGCGCTCACCTGGCGCGGATTCTCGATGGAATCGGCCGGCGTGCGGCTCGCGAGGAAATGGATCGCGAGCGGCGCGGCCGGCGACGCATCGCCGGCGACCGGCACGACCGAGCCGAGCGCGCACGCCGCCGGCACGCCGCCCGTCAGTGCGCGGCGGCACGCGTCGAACGCCTGCTGACGGCCGATATTGAACTGACGATAGCGCTCGATCCCGAACTGCACCGCATTGATTGCCGGCACGGTGTTCCAGATCCGCAGCGGATGCGGCATGCCCAGCGTATCGAGCAGCTCGAACAGCGCGCGGTACGCGTCGAACGTCGCGCGTTCGAGCGGCGTGCCGCCGTCGCGCCGCGCATCGTACGCCGCATCCGTCTCGTGCACGACGAGGCTGCCGAACACGAGCCCCGCCGCTTCGCTGTAGCGGTAATGCAGCGCACCGCGCCGTTCGCTGCGCAGGTCGTGCGCATCGCATTGCCACACTTCGCAGACCGCATCGTCCGGTGCGACGTCGGCGCCGAGCAGCGCCATCTGTACCGGTGCGACCGGCAGGCCGGGCGCGGCATCGGTCAGCATCCGCGCCATGGCGGCCGCGCGCGATGCGTCCGGTGTTCCCGCCGCGCCGATGCACACCGCGCCCAGCGCGCCGGGAAACACGCGATCGAATCCGTCATCCCGGCCGCGCGCATCGTGCAGCAGCGCGACGAGCCTCGCATGGCTCGCCTGGACGAGCCGCAGCGCGCGGCCGCCGCCGTGCGCGAACGGCGCGGCCGCAGGCGCGGCGGCGGGCAACATCGGACACGGACGCCGTTCGGCGTCGACTGGATGCACGGACACTTCGATTTCCTCACGATGCGGCACGGGCCGCGCGATCACGCGGCCCTGCACCGCGTTGCGTTACGTCAGGCCCACGCGGCGCGCTTCGTCATGCGAGCCCGCCGTTGACGGACAACACCTGCCCCGTCACATAGGCCGCGGCGTCGGACACGAGATACGCGACCATCGCCGCGACTTCGTCGGGCCGGCCCGCGCGCTGCGCGGGCACGAGCTGCTTGATGCGTTCGGCGGGAAACGCCTGTTCGGCCATCGGCGACGCGATGATGCCCGGCGCCACCGCGTTCACGGTGATGCCGCGCGACGCGAGCTCCAGCGACAGCGACTTCGTCGCGCCGATCAGCCCCGCCTTCGCGGCCGCGTAGTTGGCCTGCCCGCGATTGCCCGTCACGCCGGCCACCGATGCGATGTTGACGATCCGTCCGCGCCGCGTGCGGATCATCGGCAGCAGCAACGGCTGCGTGACGTTGAAAAAACCGTTGAGCGTCACGTCGATCACGCTGTGCCATTGCCGGCGCGACATGCCGGCCATCGGCGCGTCGTCGTGGATGCCCGCGTTGTTGACGAGGATCTGCACCGGCGCATCGTCGATGAACGGCTGCAGCGCGGCGAGCGTCGCGTCGGCGTCGGTCACGTCGAACGCGATCGCGTGCGCGGCGCCGCCGGCCGCGACGATCTGCTGCGCGACCGCCTCCGCCTGCGCGAGATGGCGGTTCGCATGCACCCACACTTCATGGCCGGCCTGCGCGAGCGCCGTGCAGATCGCCTGCCCCAGCGCACCGCTGCCACCCGTCACGAGCGCCCGCATCGCCTTGCTCCGTTCATCGCGTTTTCCCCTCGATCGATGCCGTCGCGCATCGTCCGCCGAGCGACGCCGTCACTTCGTGCGATGCGCGGCGACGTAGGCAGCCAGCGCACCGAGCGTCGCAAAGATCGTCTGGTTGTCCGGATTGTCCGAGCGCAGTTCGAAGCCGTATTTCTTCGAGATCAGCAGCGCGATTTCCAGGATGTCGATGGAGTCGAGCCCGAAACCTTCGCCATACAGCGGGGTGTCGGCCGTCACTGTTTCGAGCGGGACGTCTTCGAGATTCAGTTCGCCGATGATCAGCGTGGCGAGCTCTTGTTCCAGTGCGTTCATCATGCGTGCGGGCAGGCGGCCCATGGCAGCGGGAGGCGCCCGGAAACGGCAACCGTCGTGCACGCCCGGCGCGTGCAAATCTCCGTCCCTCCGGCGTCTGCCGGCTTCCCCGCCTGCGTCATGTGGGGATCGTTTGTAAAAGTTACGCGGATTCTAGACGATGGGTATCGGGTCGTATACCGCGAATGGTTACAGACTCGCTAGCCGGCGCCGCGGCCCGTTGCGCACGGGAATGGACGAGACGCTTGAGCCGCTTTGGATGGAAATGGACCGACCCCGCGAAACCGTTCGCCCGGTGCCATACAATCGGTTACAAAACCCGATCGCGGGCGGCCCGAAGCCGCCCCGCCGCGGCCCTAAAATGAGCGTGCCCGACCATCGGCCCGGACTCGCGTCCCGGCCGCCATTCATATGATGTTTGACGGCCCGACCCCGCGTCCGGCCACGATCCGCCCGATGTTTCCAGTGATGCCGCGTCCGCCCTTGCGCCCCGTTCCGGTTCGCCCGCCCGTCAGCCGCCGCAGCCCGGCCGCCGGCCGGTGCGCGCGCCGTGCGCCCGGAGGCCGTCGATGAGCCGGCTGCTGCCCGTCGTGCGCGGCGTCGCAGCGGTCGGCGCCGTGGCCGCGTACCAGATTGGCGCGCACTACGCGAGCGCGACACCGGGCGCGCACGGCGTCGGCCTCGCGATGGCGCTCGTGCCGCCGCTGCTGCTCGCGCTCGGCGTGGCGCTGCGCTCGCCGCGGCGCGCGTGGCTCGTGCCGGCATGGCTGCTGGCCGCCGCCGCGTTGTGGGCCGCGCGCGCGCCGCTCGCGCAGCACTTCGAATGGGGCCTGTATCTGGAGCACGCGAGCTTCAACGTCGTGATGGCGCTGCTGTTCGGCCGCACGCTCGTGGCCGGCGACGTGCCGCTGTGCACCCGCTTCGCCGCGATGATCCACGGCACCGTCACGCCGGCCGTCGCGCGCTACACGCGCCGGATCACGCTCGCGTGGACGCTGTTCTTCGTCGCGACCGCCGCCGTGTCGACGCTGCTGTTCGCGACCGCGCCGATCGTCACGTGGTCGACCTTCGCGAACTACCTGTCGCTGCCGCTCGTCGCCGTGATGTTCGCCGCCGAGCATGCGTGCCGGCGTGTCGCGCTGCCGCACGAGCCGCGGCCGCGAATGGTCGACGCGGTGCGCGCGTATCGCGCGTCGACCCACGCATCGCAGGCCTCGCGATGAATTCATGACCGGCGCGGCTCCATGGCCGCGCCGGCCTTCGTTCCCGTCTTGACCGATTTATGCCGACTCACCCGCTGGTATTCCATTCCTCGCCCGACCGGACGATTGCCTGGCGCGACGGCTCGCCCGTCACCGTGCGCGCGTTCGTCGCCGACGTCGCGCGCGTGGCCGCCGCGCTGCCCGCCGGCGGCCACGTGTTCAACGTGTGCCGCGACCGCTATCGCTTCGCGGTCAGCCTGTGCGCGGCGCTCGTCGCCGGCAAGATCAGCCTGCTGCCGTCGACGCACACGCCGGAAATGGTCCGCCAGCTCGCGTCGTTCGCGCCCGATGCGTTCTGCCTGCACGATACGCCCGACTGCGCGATCGACCTGCCGCGCTTCGCGTATCCCGACGCCGCGCCGGGCGAACCGGCGGCCGATGCGCCGTTCGCCGTCCCGCAAATCGACGCGGCGCGGATCATGGCCTACGTGTTCACGTCCGGCTCGACCGGCGCGCCGGTGCCGCACCGCAAGACCTGGGGCTTCCTGGTCGGCTGCGTGCGCGCGGCGGCCGAGCGGCTCGGGCTGCTCGACGGCCGTGCGGCGACGCTGATCGGCACGGTGCCCGCGCAACACATGTACGGTTTCGAGTCGACGGTGCTGCTCGCGCTGATCGGCGGCCTCGCGTTCAGCAACCGCCAGCCGTTCTACCCGAGCGACATTCGCGACGAACTCGACGCGCTCCCGCAGCCGCGTGTGCTCGTCACGTCGCCGATCCACCTGCGCGCGTTGCTGTCCGCCGGCCATGCGCTGCCGCGCGCGGCGCTGGTGCTGTCGGCCACCGCGCCGCTGTCGGAAAAGCTCGCGTGCGAAGCCGAGGCCGCGCTCGACGCGCCGCTCGTCGAGATCTACGGCAGCACCGAGACCGGTCAGATCGCGACCCGTCGCACGTCGCAAGGCGCGGCGTGGGAACGGTTCCCGGACATCCGGCTCGATGCCCGCGACGCACCGGACGGCGACGACAGCGGGCCGACCGTGTGGGTATCGGGCGGGCACGTCGAGGCGCCCGTGCCGATGGGCGATGCGCTCGAACTGCTCGGCGACGGCCGGTTCCTGCTGCACGGCCGCAAGGCCGACCTCGTCAACATCGCCGGCAAGCGCACGTCGCTCGCGTACCTGAACCATCAGCTCAACGCGATCGCGGAGGTGGTCGACGGCGTGTTCTTCATGCCGGACGAAGCCGCGCCGGCGCACGGCGACACCGCCCTCGAGCCGGTCACGCGGCTCGTCGCGCTGGTCGTCGCGCCGACGCTCTCGGCCGCCGATCTGCAACGCGCGCTGCGCGAGCGGATCGATCCGGCGTTCATGCCGCGCCCGCTCGTGTTCGTCGATGCGCTGCCGCGCAACGAAACGGGCAAGCTGCCGCGCGACGTGCTGGCGGCGCTCGTGGCGCAACATGCGCGTGCCACGGGCGCGACGCCCACGCCGCCGGCCGGGCGCGGCCCGGCCCGCACGCCCTCGTCCGCGCTCGCGTTCACGATTGCCGCCGATCACCCCGCGCTGCCCGGCCACTTCCCCGGCCATCCGGTCGTGCCGGGCGTCGTGCTGCTCGATCACGCGATCCACATGATCGGCGCGGCGATGAACCGTCCGCTGCATGCGTGGCGGCTCGGGTCCGCGAAATTCCTGAGCCCGGTCGCGCCCGGCGAACCGCTCGATCTCGCGTACGACGCGGCGGCCAGCGGCGCGATCCGTTTCACGGTGCGCACCGGGTCGCGCGAGGTCGCGACCGGCGTGCTGTCCGCACCACCGTCCGTGCAGGATGGCGCGCAGCCATGAAGCGCACCGCATGGGCCGAACGCCAGGAGCGCAGCAACGCGGGCTTGCTGCGCGTGATGACGTGGATCTCGCTGCGCTTCGGCCGGCCGCGCGCGCGTATCGTGCTGCACCTGATCGCGACGTATTTCGTGCTGTTCTCGCCGGCCGCGTGCGCGGCGTCGCGCGACTACCTGCGCCGCGTGCTCGGGCGCCCCGCGCGCTGGCGCGACGTCTATCGGCACGTGTTCACGTTCGCGGCGACGATCCACGATCGCGTGTACCTGATGAACGGGCGCTTCGACCTGTTCGACATCCGGCTGCACGGCGAAACGCTCGTCGACGATGCGCTCGCGGGCGGACGT
The DNA here is from genome assembly GCF_003253915.1 of Burkholderia sp. 28_3. Taxonomy (NCBI): domain Bacteria; kingdom Pseudomonadati; phylum Pseudomonadota; class Betaproteobacteria; order Burkholderiales; family Burkholderiaceae; genus Burkholderia; species Burkholderia sp. 28_3. Next base: position 81,010 of record NZ_QKZF01000009.1, on the reverse strand, counting down.
GGCGCGTTCCTGATGGGCGCGCATCTCGGCAGCTTCGAAGTCGTGCGCGCGATCGGCCGCACGCATCCGGACCTGCGCGTGGTCGTCACGATGTACGAGAAGAACGCGCGCAAGATCAACGCGACGCTCGCGGCGGTGAACCCGGCCGCGCAGCCGGAGGTGATTCCGCTCGGCCAGGTCGACTCGATGCTGAAGGTACGCGAGCGCCTCGACGCGAACTGCATGGTCGGCATGCTCGCCGACCGCACGCTGCTCGACGACGCGGCCGCGTCGCTGCGGCGCGTGCCGCTGCTCGGCGCGCCGGCCGCGTTCCCGCTCGGGCCGCTTTACATGGCCGCGATGCTGAAGCGCCCGGTGATCTTCATGACGGGCCTCTATCGCGACGGCAACCGCTACGATGTGCACTTCGAGACGCTCGCCGATTTCTCCGACGTGCGGCGCGATGCGCGCGCGGCGGCGGTCGACGCGGCGCTCGCGCGCTACGTCGCGCTGCTCGACCGGTACTGCCGCGCGGCGCCGTACAACTGGTTCAACTATTTCGATTTCTGGCAAGGCGGCGATGCCGTGGCCGCAACCGCGCGCCGCGAGGCGGCGCACGCCGGCGCCGACCTGCCCGCCACGAGGGATTCCGACGCATGACCGCCGTTCGCCGCTGCCTGCTCCCGTTTTCGTCGCCCCGCATCGCCGGTGTTATCCGCGTGGTCGCCGCCACCGCCGCCGCGATCGCGCTGGCCGTGCCGGCGCACGCGGCCGATACCGGAACGGCCTGGACCCTCGACCGGCTGATGTCGACGCTCGCGCAGCACAAGTCGGGCCGCGCGACCTTCACCGAGACGAAGACCCTGTCGATCGCCACGCAGCCGATCGAATCGTCGGGCGAACTGGTGTTCGTCGCGCCGGATCATCTGGAAAAGCACACGCTGCGCCCGACGCCCGAACACCTCGTCGTCGACGGCGAGATGCTCACCGTCGAGCGCAACAACCGCAAATACACGCTCGCGCTCGCGCGCTATCCGGAACTCGGCGCGTTCATCGACAGCATCCGCGCGACGCTCGCCGGCAACCGCTTCGCGCTCGAACAGGTGTACAAGGTCGCCCTTGCCGGACGCGGCGACGACTGGACGCTGACGCTCACGCCGCTCGACTCGCGGATGCTGAAGGTCGTCAGCACGATCACGCTCGACGGCACGCGCGACGTGTTGCGCAGCGTCGCGATCCGGCAGGCCGACGGCGATCGTTCGGTGATGCGCCTGCAACCCGTCGCGGCGAACGCGAACTGATGGACGATCGTACGCGCCCCTCGCCCGTCACGCGTCGCCCACCCGCGTGGCGGCAGCGCGCGGTGCTCGTGTGGCTGCTCGCGCTCGTCGCGTGCGGCGTCGCAATCGGGCGCGCGCAGTTCACGGCCGACCTGTCCGCGTTCCTGCCGAATGCGCCGAGCGCCGGGCAGCGCGTGCTCGTCGACCAGTTGCGCGACGGCATCGTGTCGCGCCTGATCCTCGTCGCGATCGATGGCGGCGATGCCGGCACGCGCGCCGCGCTGTCGCGGCGCGTCGCCGGCACGCTGCGCACCGATCCGCGGTTCGCGGCCGTGCACAACGGCGAAGCCGCGAACGACGCGCGCGACCGGCAATTCGTCTTCGCTCATCGCTACCTGCTGAGCCCGGCCGTCACGCCGCAGCGCTTCAGCGCCGACGGCCTGCACCAGGCGCTCGGCGACAGCCTCGACCTGCTGAGTTCGTCGGCCGGCCTCGTCGCGAAGGCGATGCTGCCGCGCGACCCGACCGGCGAAGTCGCCGCGCTCGTCGACGGGCTCGACAGCGCGGCCGAACCGGCGAGCCGCGACGGCGTGTGGGCGTCGCGCGACGGCACGCGCGCGGTGCTGGTCGTGCAGACGGCCGCCGCCGGCTCCGATACCGATGCGCAGGCCCGCGCGATCGACGCCGTGCGCCGCGCGTTCGCGGCCGCGACGCAGGCCGTGCCGAATGCGGCCGGCACCACGCTCGCGATGACCGGCCCCGGCGTGTTCTCCGTTGACACGCGGGACACGATCCGGCACGACGTCGAGCGGCTGTCGACGGCGAGCGTCGTGCTGATCGTCGCGCTGCTGCTCACGCTGTACCGGTCGCCGCGCACGCTCGCGCTCGGCCTGCTGCCGGTGCTGACGGGCGTCGCGGCCGGGATCGCGGCGGTCAGCGTCGCGTTCGGCACGGTCCACGGGCTGACGCTCGGGTTCGGTACGACGCTGATCGGCGAAGCCGTCGACTATTCGATCTACCTGTTCGTGCAATCGGCGCAGGCCGGCACGCGCGGCACGGCACACCCGGCCGACGCGACGCGCGCGTGGGTCGCCGCGTACTGGCCGACGATCCGGCTCGGCGTGCTGACGTCGGTGTGCGGGTTCGCGTCGATGCTGTTCTCCGGCTTCCCGGGCCTCGTGCAGCTCGGGCTGTATTCGATCGTCGGCCTGACGGCCGCCGCGCTCGTCACGCGCTTCGTGCTGCCGCACCTGCGCGGCGAGCATGTCGCGATCCGCGACGTCTCGCGCGTCGGCGCCGTGCTCGCGCGCGCGGCCGACGCCGCGCCGCGGCTGCGCTGGCCGCTCGCGGTGCTCGTGGTCGCCGCCTGCGCGACGCTCGCACTGCATCGCGACGGCCTGTGGAGCCGCGAGCTCGCCGCGCTCAGCCCCGTACCGGCACCGGCGCAGGCGCTCGACGCCCGGCTGCGCGCCGACGTCGGCGCGCCCGACGTGCGCTACCTCGTCGTGATTGCCGCGCCGACCGAACAGGCCGCACTCGAAGGCGCGGAAAAAGTGGCCGCGCAATTGCAGCCGCTCGTCGAGCGCGGCACGCTCGGCGGTTTCGACAATCCGGCCCGCTACCTGCCGAGCGACGCCGCGCAGCGCGCCCGCCAGGCGAGCCTGCCGGATGCGAACACGCTTGCCGCGCGGATGCGCGATGCCGTCGCGCACCAGCCGATCGCGGTGAAGCCCGACCTGTTCGCGCCGTTCCTCACCGACGTCGACGCCGCGCGTCACGCGCCGCTGCTGACGCGCGCGGACCTGCACGGCACGTCGATGGCGCTCGCCGTCGACGCGCTGCTGACCGAACGCGACGGCCGCTGGAGCGCGATGCTGCCGCTGCGTGCGCCGGACGCCGCACGCACCGCGCAACCGGCGTCGAGCCTCGATGCGACGCCGATTCGCGCCGCCGTCGCGCGCGCGGGCGTGCCCGATGCGCTGTTCGTCGACATGAAGGCCGAAGCCGATCGCCTGTACGTGAGCTACGTGCACGAGGACATCCGGCTGTCGCTCGCGGGGTTCGCCGCGATCGCCGTGCTGCTGCTGATCGCGCTGCGCTCGCCGCGCCGCGCCGCGCGCGCCCTTGCGCCACTCGTCGCGGCCGTGCTGGTCGTGACGGCCGGCTTCGCGCTCGCCGGCGTGCAACTGACGATCCTGCACCTGGTCGGGATGCTGCTGATCGTCGCGGTCGGCTCGAACTACGCGCTGTTCTTCTGCCGGCGCGCGGATGCGCAGCCCGTCACGCCGTACACGCTGGTATCGCTGCTGATCGCGAACCTCGCGACGGTCGCCGGCTTCGGGCTGCTCGCGCTGTCGCGCGTGCCGCTGCTCGAAACCTTCGGGCTGACCGTCGGCCCCGGCGCGATGCTCGCGCTCGCGTTCGCGGCGATTCTCGCGCCGCGCGCCGCGACGACGATCGGTCATGGCGAACGCGGAGGCCGCGCATGAACGCGTCGTCGTCCATGCCGCCGCGCCACGCCGGCGACGCACGCCGCTGGAAGCCGACGCCGCTGATCGCGGGCGCCGCGGCACTGCACGCGGGCGCGGCCGCCGCCGTGGTCGCGCAACCGGCCACGTGGCCGTGGGCCGTCGGTGGCGCGGTCGCATCGCATCTCGCGCTGACCGCGGCGGGCCTGTGGCCGCGCAGCACGCTGCTCGGCCCGAACTGGACGCGCCTGCCGGCCGGCGCGGGCCGCCGCATCGCGCTGACGATCGACGACGGCCCGGACCCGGACGTCACACCGCGCGTGCTCGACCTGCTCGACCGTTACGACGCGCGTGCGACGTTCTTCTGCATCGGCGATCTCGCGCGCCGCCATCCGCGGTGGATCGAGGCGATCGTCGCGCGTGGTCACGCGGTGGAGAACCACAGTCAGCGGCACCGCCATACGTTCTCGCTGTCGGGGCCGGCCGCGCTGCGGCGCGAGATCGCGGCCGCGCAGCAGACGCTGACCGACATCGCCGGCACGCGCCCGCTGTTCTTCCGCGCGCCGGCCGGCCTGCGCAATCCGTTTCTCGAACCGGTGCTGTGCGAATTCGGGCTGCAACTGGCGAGCTGGACGCGGCGCGGCTTCGACACGCGGGCGCGCGACGCCGCGACCGTCACGCGCCGCCTGCTGCACGGCCTCGAGGCGCGCGACATCCTGCTGGTCCACGACGGTCATGCCGCACGCGATGCGCGCGGCGAACCGGTCGTGCTCGACGTGCTGCACGCGGTGCTGCGCGCGGCCGCCGACGCGCAGTTGCACTGGACCACGTTGCGCGCGGCGCTCGCGCCTGAACCGCCCGAACCGCCCGGCCAGCCGCGCGTGCCGGCACCCCCGTTTGATAAAATCTGACCGCGAACGGCGCGCCTGCCAGCTCTGCTGCGGCGCCCGTTCCGGCCACCGGATGCGACCCTCGTGAACCCTCTCCTGCTCTCGCACTTCACCGCCACCAGCTGCATCGGCCGCGGCCTCGACGCGACCCTCGATGCGCTGCGCCGCGCCCGCGGCGGGCTCGTGCCGTGCAACTTCGAGCGCGCGGATCTCGACACGTGGATCGGCGCGGTGGACGGCGTCGATGCGCACCCCGTGCGCGCCGATCTCGCCGACTTCGAATGCCGCAACAACCGCCTCGCGCAACTCGGCCTGACGCAGGACGGCTTCGACGCCCGCGTCGCGGCGGCCGCCGCGCGCTACGGCGCCGCACGCATCGGCGTATTCGTCGGCACGAGCACGGCCGGCATCCTCGAAACCGAACGCGCGTACCAGCGCCGCGATCCGGCGAGCGGCGCGCTGCCGGCCGATTTCCGCTATGCGCACACGCACAACCCGTATTCGCCGGCCGCGTTCGTGCGCGCGTATTTCGCGCTGCGCGGGCCGGCGATGGCGATCTCGTCCGCGTGTTCGTCCGGCGCGAAGGTGTTCGGCTCCGCGCGCCGCATGATCGAGGCCGGGCTGATCGACGCGGCCGTCGTCGGCGGCGTCGATTCGCTGTGCCTGACGACGCTGTACGGCTTCAATTCGCTCGAACTGCTGTCGCGCCGGCCATGCCGGCCGTTCGACACGGCACGCGACGGCATCTCGATCGGCGAGGCCGCCGCGTTCGCGCTCGTCGAACGTGTGCCCGACCCGCCCGCTGCGCTCGACGACGACGCGATCCTGCTGCTCGGCATCGGCGAATCGAGCGATGCGCATCACATGTCGTCGCCGCATCCGGAAGGGCTCGGCGCGCGCGCCGCGATCGAGCAGGCGCTCGCGTCCGCCGGCCTCGGCGCGCACGATATCGACTACGTGAACCTGCACGGCACCGCGACCCCGAGCAACGATGCAGCGGAAAGCCGCGCGCTCGGCGCGCTGTTCGCCCGCACGCCGTGCAGCTCGACGAAGGGCGCGACCGGCCACACGCTGGGCGCGGCCGGCGCGCTGGAGGCGATCGTCGCCGCGCTCGCGCTGCAGGAGCAGTTCGTGCCGGCCGGCGTCAACACGACGCAGCCCGACCCGGCGCTCGTCGCCGACTACGTGCTCGCGAGCCGCGACACGCGCGTGCGCGCCGTCCTCTCCAATTCGTTCGGCTTCGGCGGCACGAATTGCAGCCTGATCCTCGGCCGCGCCCGGCACGTGGCCGGTCGCGCCCGCCGTTGAGGCCCGCCATGACACTCACCGCGTTCATCGAAAGCGTCGGCCTCGTCGGGCCGGGACTGACCGACTGGCCGCACGCGGCCGACGTGCTCGCGGGCCGCGCACCCTACGCGGCCGCCCGCACCGAACTGCCGCCGCCCGCCGGGCTGCCGTCCGCCGAGCGGCGTCGCACGGGCCCCGTCGTGCGCGCCGCGCTCGCGGTCGGCCACGCGGCGGTGGCCGCGAGCGGCCGCGACGCCGCGACCCTCGCGACCGTGTTCAGCGCATCCGGCGGCGACGGCCAGAACTGCCACGCGATCTGCGAAACGCTGGCCGGCGACGATCGCCAGCTGTCGCCGACCCGCTTCCACAACTCGGTGCACAACGCCCCGGCCGGCTACTGGAGCATCGCGACCCGCGCGATGGCGACGTCGAACGTGCTGTGCGCGCACGACGGCAGCTTTGCCGCCGGCCTGCTCGAAAGCCTGTGCCAGGTCGTCGTCGATCGCGTACCGAGCCTGCTGATCGCGTACGACACCGACTATCCGGAACCGCTGCGTGCGGTGCGGCCGATCGGCGACGCGTTCGGCGTCGCGCTCGTGTTCGCGCCGGAAGCGAGCGAACGCACGCTCGCCCGCATCGACGTGCAGCTCACCGATGCGCCCGCCACGACGCTCGCGCATGCCGAGCTCGACGCACTGCGCGCCGGCAATCCGGCCGCCCGCGTGCTGCCGCTGCTGGACGCGCTCGCCACGCGGCAATCGACGCGCGTCGTGCTCGACTACCTGGCCGATACGCGCGTGCAGGTCGACGTCGCGATGCCCGACTCTTTCGCGGAGCGCGCGCGATGACCACGACGGTCGTATTGACCACGCCGCTCGACCACGCGTGGATTGCCGCGCACATTCCGCACGCCGGCACGATGTGCGTGCTCGATTCGGTCGATGCGTGGGATGCCGAACGAATTCGCTGCACCGCGACGAGCCACCGCGATCCGCACAACCCGCTGCGCGCGCACGGGCGGCTCGCGTCGGTCTGCGGCATCGAGTACGCGGCGCAGGCGATGGCCGTACACGGCGCGCTGCTCGGTGCGCATGAGGCGCGCCCGCGCGCCGGCTATCTCGCGAGCGTGCGCAACGTCGACGCGTTCGTCGACCGGCTCGACACCTTCGAGCAGCCGCTCACCGTCGACGCGGAACGCATAAGCGGCGACGGCCGCTCGGTGCTGTACGGCTTCGCGCTGCGCTGCGGCGAGCGCGTGCTGCTGTCCGGCCGCGCGGCGGTGATGCTCGACGCATCGGCCGCCGGCGCGTTTCAACCGGCGCCCGCCGGCAACACGAATCCTCGATGAAGAGGCTTACCTCAAGGAAACCGGTCGTGAAAGTTCGTCAGTTCATTGGCGCCGCGCTCGTTCTGGCGCTGCTCGGCCCGCTCGCCCACGCGGACATGTCGGAAGTGAAGCAGGACATCAAGCGCGATTCGAAGGAAGCCGCGCACAAGACCGGCGACGCGGCGCGCAGCTTCGGCCACGCGACCGCGAGCGCCGCGAAGGCGGTCGGGCACGGCGTCGCGCATGCGTCGCGCGAAGGCTGGGAAGCCACCAAGCGCACGACGAAGCGGATCTTCCACAAGAACGACTCGGGCGAGTCGGCCGGAAAGAGCGAAAGGAACGACTGATCGCGCATCCCGCGCGCGTGGCCGACGGCATGCGCGCGGGGCATGACCGCCCATCGATCGCCGATCGAGCGTTCACCGATCGCGACGCGTCGGCGCCGCGCTCAGCGTGCACCGCGCATGCGGCGCAACGACCGCGCCGGCCTGCGCGCGAAGCACTTGCCGTACGCGACGAGCCAGCAATCGCGATGATCGAAATTCCGCAGCAGCCGCGCGCGGCGCCGCTCGAGCCAGTAGAGCGCGATCGCCATCGTCAGCGCGACGGCCAGTGCCGAGCCGCCGATCACGAGTCCCATCCAGGTGTCGCCCATGCGTTCTCCGGAATGCGAGGCCGAAGCGGCGCGCCTGCCGCTTCGGCACGGAATGGTGCGGAACGCGGCCCGCCCGGGCGCGAACGCCGTGCGGGCCGCCGCGCGTCAGTGCATGTGCTGACCGCCGTTGATCGCGATGTTGGAGCCCGTCACGAAGCCGGCCTCCTCCGAGCACAGATAGGCCACCAGCGCCGCGACTTCCTCGGGCTTGCCGAGCCGGCCCGCCGGAATCTGCGGGAGGATCTTCGTGTCGAGGATGTCCTGCGGGATCGCGGTGACCATCTTCGTCGCGAGATAGCCGGGCGACACCGTGTTCACCGTCACGCCCTTGCGCGCGATCTCCAGCGCGAGCGATTTCGTGAAGCCGTGCATGCCGGCCTTCGCGGCCGCATAGTTGGTCTGGCCGACCGACCCCTTCGAGCCGTTCACCGACGAGATGTTGACGATGCGGCCCCAGCCGCGCTCGACCATGCCGTCGCAGACCGGCTTCGTCATGTTGAACACGGAGTCGAGGTTGGTGCGGATCACCGCATCCCAGTTGACCTTGTCGAGCTTGCGCAGCGTCATGTCGCGCGTGATGCCCGCATTGTTCACGAGAATGTCGACCGGGCCGACGTCCCGCACGATCTTCTCGATGCATTGCTGGCATGAATCGTGATCGGCCACGTCCACCGGATACGCATGGAATTCGCGGCCGGCCGCATGCATCTCGGTCAGCCAGCGGTCCGCGCCGGTGTTGTTCGGCGAATACGTGACGACTACCCGATGACCCGCGTCGTTCAACCTGATGCTGACCGCTTCGCCGAGGCCGCCCATCCCACCCGTCACAACTGCAATTCGCTTAGTCATACTATGAATTACCGACAAAAAAGTAATCGATGAAAGGCGGGGCGACGGCATCGCACATGCTGCCGCCCCACCGCTTCGATGCGCAGCCCCCGCCCGCTTCGCGAACGCGACACGCATCGGCACCGCGCTTTGTTGTTGACTACCTGTGTTGCGCGAAAACCGCCCGGCTCGCCCGCGGCGCCGACCCGCGCCGCAAGCGAACCGTGTCGTCGGCCGCTGCTCAGTCGCGCTCGACCGCGAGCGCGACGCCCATCCCGCCGCCGATGCACAGCGACGCCAGCCCGCGCTTCGCATCGCGCTTGACCATCTCGTGCAGCAGCGTCACCAGGATCCGGCAGCCCGACGCACCGATCGGGTGACCGATCGCGATCGCCCCGCCGTTCACGTTCACCTTCGACGTGTCCCAGCCCATCTGCTTGTGCACCGCCAGCGCCTGCGCCGCGAACGCCTCGTTGATTTCCATCAGGTCCAGGTCGCCCGGCGTCCAGCCCGCGCGCTCCAGCGCACGGCGCGATGCCGGCACCGGGCCCATGCCCATCACGCTCGGGTCCACGCCCGCGTTCGCATACGCCTTGATCCGCGCCAGCGGCGTCAGGCCCAAGGCGGCTGCCTTCTGCGCCGACATCACCAGCACCGCCGCCGCCCCATCGTTCAGCCCCGACGCGTTCGCCGCCGTCACCGAGCCGTCCTTCGCGAACGCCGGCTTCAGCCCCGCCAGCGACTCCGCCGTCACGCCGTGACGCACGAACTCGTCGGTCGCGAACTGCAGCGGCTCGCCCTTGCGTTGCGGAATCGACACCGGCACGATCTCGTCGTTGAAACGCCCGGCCTTCTGCGCGGCTTCCGCCTTGTTCTGCGACAGCGCCGCGAACGCGTCCTGCTCTTCACGCGTGATCCCGTATTCCTTCGCGACGTTCTCCGCCGTGATCCCCATGTGGTACTGGTTGTACACGTCCCACAACCCGTCGACGATCATCGTGTCGACCAGCTTCGCGTCGCCCATCCGGAACCCGTCGCGCGAGCCCGGCAGCACGTGCGGCGACGCGCTCATGTTCTCCTGGCCACCCGCGATCACGATCTCCGCGTCGCCCGCGACGATCGCGTTCGCCGCCAGCATCACGGCCTTCAGGCCCGAGCCGCACACCTTGTTGATCGTCATCCCCGGCACGGCGTTCGGCAGCCCCGCCTTGATCAGCGACTGCCGCGCCGGGTTCTGCCCGGAGCCGGCCGTCAGCACCTGGCCCATGATCACTTCGCTGACCTGCTCGGGCTTCACGCCCGCACGCTCCAGCACTGCGCGGATCACCGTCGCGCCCAGTTCGGGCGCCGCAACCTTCGCCAGCGAGCCGCCGAATTTGCCGACCGCGGTCCGCGCGGCCGATACGATCACTACATCCGTCATGTTCAATTCCTGCATCGAAATCAGTTCGTCGTTGTGACGCCGGCACGGGGCGACGGCGCGCGTCGGGCCAACCGGTGCGATCGCGGTCGCGGTCGCGCGCCGTGTTGGCGGGCGGCGCCTGTTCGCACCGGCGGCACGACACACCGCCGCACGGGCAACCGTGCACGGGCGTCTTGCGGCGCATCGGACGCTCGCCGGCCCCCGCGTGGCACACGCGGCGCCGGCGCCGTCCGGCGCCGATCAAGCGTGTCGCGCCTGCGCGCGACACGCGTTCAGCACGCGTTCAGATCACGCAGCCGATTCGCGCGCAGCCGCGGCGTCCTTGCGGGCGGCCGCAGCCGTCTGCTTGGCACCGCGCGTGGCCGTTTCGCTGACTGCATCGAAACCGCTCTGCGCCGCTTCGATCGCCTGCCCCGTCGCTGCACGCACGGAGTCGGCCGCGGCGGTCGCCGCGGACAACGCCGAATTCAGCGCGGCCACCACCGGCGCCGAGCCGGCCGGTGCGTGCTTCGACAGTTCGCCGAGCACGTCCTTCAGGCGCTTGTCGTTCTGTTCGTACTGGGCCTGCGCGACCTTCGCCCATTCGGATTGCGTCGACACCGCGATGTCGAACAGATGGCGGCCATACGACACGACCTTGCCGGCCGCTTCCTGCGGCGCGGCGACCTGCTGCGCGAAGCCCGCGGCCGGGTTGTTGCCGTTGAACGCGTTCTTCAGCTTGTCCTCGTATTCCTCGAGCGCCGTGCGGGCCGCTTGCAGGTTGAGTTCGACGACGGCCTCGAAACCGTGGATCGCCGGACGGGCGATCGCGAACCAGGCGGCGATACCGGATTGATAATCGGCGGCGAGTTTTTCGGGGGCAAATACGGACATCGGACACGCTCCTGTTAGCAATGCGAGAGACGACGTAAAGAAAAATGGAAGCTTGATCGACAGCGCTTCCTTATTGACGACCCGTACCTGTTTGAGCACGAGCGGTTGAAGGAAGTCATTCTAGAGCGATTAATTGTCAATTAAATGGCATTAATGATAGGTATAAACCCTTATTACCCTTTAGAGCGGCCGCCGCAGTCCGGCGTGCCGACATCGCGGGCAGGATGCCCGCACGCTCCGACCCGCAATGCCTTTTTACCTTTTTACAGCATAGCGCATCGTGACGTCGCGCAATACTTACCAATCCATTATTCCGTTTATTAGAAAACCGGCCCTCATTAAAAATGGAGTGGTCGTCGATGTAATCGTTTTTTCGGGATTTATTATGAAATCGTTTTCTGGATTATTAATGACGAATTCAATGATCGGATGAATTACGGTCGCGATAAAAACGAGGCCGCTCGAAGCGGCCTTGGTCGATGCGGTGGGACGCGGGGTCAGCCGGCCAGTTCGCGATGCAGCGCGCGGAATTCCTGCGCGAGCTTGTGGGTCGGCTCGAGATGGATCACCGGCGTCGATTGCTGATGCGATTCGCGGATCTTCACCGACGCGGACAACCGCGACGCGAGCACCGGCAGCCCTTCGTCGACGAGTTCGTCGACCAGCCGTTGCGGCAGGCTCGCGCGCGGCTGGAACTGGTTGATGACGATCCCTTCGACTTCGAGCGCCGCGTTGTGGTCCTGCTGGATTTCCTTCACGTTCTCGAGCAGCGTGTACAGCGCGCGCCGCGAGAAATCGTCGCAGTCGAACGGGATCAGGCAGCGCTCGACCGCGATCAGCGCCGAGCGCGTATAGAAATTCAGCGCGGGCGGCGTGTCGATGTACACCGCATCGTAAGTATCGAGCTCGTTGAGCGCGTCGCGCAGCTTGTAGATCTTGTAGCGCGATTCGAGCTTGCCGTGCAGCGTGTCGAGATCCGGATGCGCGGGCATCACGTCGAGTCCGTCGAACGGGGTCGCGTGGATGAACGACGCGACGTCGACCGGCCGGAAGTTGAAGGTCAGCGCGGTTTCGAAGAAACCCGCCACGCCAGGTTGCGCGTCGGCCGCCGCATCGCCGAGCAGGTAGCGCGTCGAGTTCGCCTGCGCATCGAGATCGATGACGAGCGTGCGCAATCCTTCGCTCGCGCTGATCGCCGCCAGGTTGCAGACGATCGTCGACTTGCCCACGCCGCCCTTCTGGTTGAATACGACCCGCCGCATGGTGTCCCCTCGCTCGAAACGTCGAAACGGCCAGCTTAGCGGGTCAATCATGGCGACCGCGTGACGCAGGTCGAATTGGACGCGACAGTGCGCGCCACGCGTCACACGCGCGGCACCGCGCCCGATACGTAGCGGTTGCCGGGCACGCTCCACCGCCACGGGAGATCCTGGCCGACGCGAATGCCGATGCGCGGCCCGCCCGCCAGATCGGCGGGTGGCGCCAGCCCGTCGTCGACGATCGCGAACCCTTGATGCGCGCCGGCCAGGTCGACGCCATCCTGCGCGCCGCCGATCCCCATCGCCTGCGTCAGCCGGGCCGGCCCGCGGCACAAGTCGCGATCGCGCGTGCGCGGCGGCCGCGCCGCACGCATCTGTTCGAGTCCGTGCAGCGGCTCCAGCGCCCGGATCAGCACGCCCGTTCCCGCGCCGTCCGGGCCGCACACGCAGTTGCAGCACCAGTGCATGCCGTACGTGAAATAAACGTAGAAGTGCCCGGGCGGCCCGAACATCGTCGCGTTGCGCGGGGTCTTGCCGCGATAGGTGTGCGCCGCCGGATCGAGTGCGCCCGCATACGCTTCCACTTCGACGATGCGGCCGGCCCGGCCGTCCGCGGCCGCGAGGATCTTGTTGAGCAGTTGCGGCGCGACCTCGGTGGCCATGCGGTCGAAGAATGCGCGTGGCACGATGGCGCCCGGCCACGGAGCCGCCGTCTTACTGCGTCGCATCGTGCCCCTCCGTGATCGCCGCGAGATGAAGCTCGCGATACGCATCGACCAGATCGTCGAGCCCGAATGCGCGGTTTCTCCCGCTGGGATTCGGCAGCACCCACACCCGCGCATGCTCGATGCGGGCCGACTGCAATCCCCACGCGACTTCGCGCTGCCCCGACAGCGCCGAATAGGCCGCCTTGCCGAGAAACGCGACGAAGCGCGGCGCATGCTGGGCGACTTTCTGCTGGAACGCGGCGCCGGCGACCGCGAATTCCGCGCGCGAAAGCTGATCGGCACGCGCGGTCGGCCGCGGCACCACGGCCGTCAGCCCGCAGCCGTAACGGAGGATCTCGCGATCGTCCAGCGGCGAAATTTCCGTCGGCGTGAAGCCCGCGAGATGGAGCACGCGCCAGAAGCGGTTGTTTCTCCCCGCGAAGTGATGGCCGGTCGCGGCCGCGAGCAGGCCGGGATTGATCCCGCAGAACAGGACGTCGAGATCGGGCGCGATGAGGTCGGAGAGTGCGTCAGCCACGGTTCATCCGGCGTGCGACCGGCGGGAACGACGTAAACGAAACAAGGCCCGAAAACCCGGGCCAAGCGACTGGCTTGACTCGGATATTCGGGCCCATCGTGATGCGAGGGTGTGACTGGCGATCAGAACGGGATATCGTCGTCCATCTCGTCGAAGCCGCCGCCTGCCGGTGCGCTCGGACGGCTCTGGCCGCCACCACCCGCACCGCCACGCGCCGCGCCGCCGGCACGACCGCCGCCGCCACGCTCCGCCTGCTCGCCGCGACCGCCGCCACCACCACCGTAGCCGCCACCATAACCGCCTTCGTCACCGCCGCCACCGCCGCCGCCCGAACCGCCGCGGCCGCCGAGCATCTGCATCTGTTCGGCGACGATTTCGGTCGAGTAACGGTCCTGGCCGTCCTGGCCCTGCCACTTGCGCGTGCGGATGCGGCCTTCGATATAGACCGACGAACCCTTCTTCAGGTACTCGCTGACGATTTCCGCCAGACGGCCGAAGAACGCGACGCGATGCCACTCGGTCATTTCCTTGAAATCGCCGCTCGCCTTGTCCTTGTAGCGATCGGTCGTCGCGAGACGGATGTTCGCAACCGCGTCGCCGCTCGGCAGGTAACGGACTTCAGGATCGGCGCCGAGATTGCCGACGAGGATGACCTTGTTGACGGATGCCATGTGTTTCTCCAGTAAATTCGATGCCGGGCCGCCCGCGTGTGTCGCCGGAACGGCCCGCCGGGCACGCCGGCGCGCTGCCGATGCCTGCCCGAGTGAGGTTCAGGCCTTGCGCGGCGGCGCCTTCATATTGGCCGCGATTATAAGCCACGCGGCCACGAGCCCCGAACACGTGTAGAACACCGTGTTCGCGCCCCCATGCTTCAGCAGCCAGCCGCCCACGATGCCGCCGAGCGCGAGCCCGATCGACTGCGTGGTGTTGTAGACGCCCGTGGCCGCGCCCTTGCGCGAACCCGGCGCGAGCTTCGACACGAGCGACGGCTGCGACGCTTCCAGGATGTTGAACCCGAGGAAGTAGACGAAGAGAATCGCCGCCACAATCAGGATGGTATGCGGCGCGCTGCCCAGCAGCAATTGACCGATCAGGATAGCCAGAATGCCGCCGAGCAGCACCGGCTTCATCTTGCCCCGTTTTTCCGCGACGATGATCGCCGGCACCATCATCACGAACGCGAGCCCCATCACCGGCAGGTAGACCTTCCAGTGCGCGGCGACCGGCAGCCCGCCGTCGACCAAGAGGCGCGGCACGACGAGGAACAGCGCCGTCTGCGTCGCATGCAGCACCAGCACGCCGAAGTTCAGGCGCAGCAGCTCGACGTTGTGCAGCACCTCGGCGAACGGCGCGGGCACGTGCACGGGCTTCGCCGCATCGGGCACGATCCACAGCACGACGCCGATCGCGAGGATCGACAGCACGCCGACGATCGCGAACAGCCCGCTCATCCCGACCCAGTGGAACACGATCGGCGCGCCGACGATCGCGACCGCGAACGACACGCCGATCGACCCGCCGACCATCGCCATCGCCTTCGTGCGGTTCTGCTCGGAAGTCAGGTCGGCGATGAACGCGAGCACCGCCGACGACACGGCGCCCATCCCCTGGATCACGCGGCCGACGATGATCCACGTGATGTCGTGCGCGAACGCGGCGACGAAGCTGCCGAGCGCGAAGATCACGAGGCCGGTGGCGATCACCGGCTTGCGGCCGAACTTGTCGGACGCCCAGCCGTAGAAGATATAGAACAGCGACTGCGTGACGCCGTAGGCCCCGAGCGCGATCCCGACGAGCAGCACGTTGTCGCCGCCCGGGATGGTTTTCGCGTAGACCGAGAACACCGGCATGATCATGAACAGGCCGAGCATGCGCAACGCGAAGATCGCCGCGAGCGACGTGGTCGCGCGCAGTTCGGGCGCAGTCATGCGGGAAGACGTGGCAGACGGATTGGACATCGGGAATGAATTTCGAATGATCGGAATGTCCGCCCGGCGGCGGGCGGCGGAAGATCAGGACCGGCGGCCTGGCGGCCTTTCGGGCGACGCGTCGGGGCCGGATGCAGACGGCCTGCGGGCCGCCCGGAACCGTGCGGCGCGACCGCATTCCCCGGCGCAGGTGTCGCCTTGCTGCCACCTGCTGTAAAGGCTGGGGGCCGTAAACGACGGTCTCGAAAAGCCGTTATAGTAGCAGGTTTGGTTCCCTCCATTTTCGCCAGGTTCATGGAACAGATCCGTATCCGTGGGGCACGCACCCACAACCTGAAAAACGTCAATCTCGACCTGCCGCGCCACAAGCTGGTCGTGATTACCGGGTTGTCCGGGTCGGGCAAGTCGTCGCTCGCGTTCGACACCCTTTATGCCGAAGGCCAGCGCCGCTACGTGGAAAGCCTGTCCGCGTACGCCCGCCAGTTCCTGCAGTTGATGGAGAAGCCCGACGTCGACCTGATCGAGGGGCTGTCGCCGGCGATCTCGATCGAGCAGAAGGCCACGTCCCACAACCCGCGTTCGACCGTCGGCACGGTCACGGAAATCCACGACTACCTGCGACTTTTGTACGCACGTGTCGGCACGCCGTACTGCCCCGACCACGACATCCCGCTCGAGGCGCAGAGCGTGTCGCAGATGGTCGACGCGGCGCTCGCGCTGCCCGAGGAAACCAAGCTGATGATCCTCGCGCCCGTCGTCGCGAACCGCAAGGGCGAGCACGCCGAGCTGTTCGAGGACATGCAGGCGCAGGGCTTCGTGCGCTTTCGCGTACGCTCGGGCGGCGGCGCCGCGAACGAAGGCGTCGCGAAGATCTACGAGGTCGAGTCGCTGCCGAAGCTGAAGAAGAACGACAAGCACACGATCGACGTCGTCGTCGATCGCCTGAAAGTGCGCCCGGACATGAAGCAGCGGCTCGCCGAATCGTTCGAAACCGCGCTGCGCCTGGCCGACGGCCGCGCGATCGCGCTCGAGATGGATACCGATCACGAGCACCTGTTCAGCTCGAAGTTCGCGTGCCCGATCTGCTCGTACTCGCTGCAGGAGCTCGAGCCGCGCCTGTTCTCGTTCAACAACCCGATGGGCGCGTGCCCGGAATGCGACGGCCTCGGCCAGATCACGTTCTTCGACCCGAAGCGGGTCGTCGCGCACCCGTCGCTGTCGCTGGCCGCGGGCGCGGTGAAGGGCTGGGACCGCCGCAACCAGTTCTACTTCCAGATGCTGCAGAGCCTCGCGGCGTTCTACGAGTTCGACATCGACGCCGCATTCGAGGATCTCCCCGAAAAGATCCGCAAGGTGCTGCTGTTCGGCTCGGGCAAGCAGACGATCCCGTTCTCGTACATCAACGAGCGCGGCCGCACGACGATCCGCGAGCACGTGTTCGAAGGGATCATCCCGAACCTCGAGCGCCGTTACCGCGAGACCGATTCGGTCGCGGTGCGCGAAGAGCTGTCGAAGTACCAGAACAACCAGCCGTGCCCGTCGTGCGACGGCACGCGCCTGCGCCGCGAGGCGCGCCACGTGCGGATCGGCACCGGCGACTACGCGCGCGGCATCTATGAAATCAGCGGCTGGCCGCTGCGCGACGCGCTCGGCTACTTCGACGGGCTGACGCTCGACGGCGCGAAGCGCGAGATCGCCGACAAGGTGATCAAGGAAATCGTCGCGCGCCTGACGTTCCTGAACAACGTCGGCCTCGACTACCTGTCGCTCGAGCGCAGCGCCGAGACCTTGTCGGGCGGCGAGGCGCAGCGCATCCGGCTCGCGTCGCAGATCGGCTCGGGGCTCACGGGCGTGATGTACGTGCTCGACGAGCCGTCGATCGGCCTGCACCAGCGCGACAACGACCGCCTGATCGCGACGCTCAAGCACCTGCGCGACCTCGGCAACTCGGTGATCGTCGTCGAGCACGACGAGGACATGATCCGCACGGCCGACTACGTGGTCGACATGGGCCCCGGCGCGGGCGAGCACGGCGGCGTCGTGGTCGCCGAAGGCACGCCGAAGCAGGTGCAGTCGAATCCGCAGTCGCTGACCGGCCAGTACCTGCTCGGCAAGCGCGTGATCGAGTACCCGGACGAGCGGCTCGCGCCCGATCCGGAGCGGATGCTGCGCATCGTCGACGCGCACGGCAACAACCTGAAGCACGTCGATCTGGAACTGCCGGTCGGCCTCCTGACCTGCATCACCGGCGTGTCGGGCTCCGGCAAGTCGACGCTGATCAACGACACGCTGTATCACGCGGTCGCGCGCCACCTGTACGGCTCGGCCGCCGAGCCGGCGCCGCACGAGGCGATCGAGGGCCTCGAGCACTTCGACAAGGTGATCAACGTCGACCAGTCGCCGATCGGCCGCACGCCGCGCTCGAACCCGGCCACGTACACGGGCCTGTTCACGCCGATCCGCGAGCTGTTCTCGGGCGTCCCGACGTCGAAGGAGCGCGGCTACGATCCGGGCCGCTTCTCGTTCAACGTGAAGGGCGGCCGCTGCGAATCGTGCCAGGGCGACGGCGTGCTGAAGGTCGAGATGCACTTTTTGCCGGACGTCTACGTGCCGTGCGACGTGTGCCACGGCAAGCGCTACAACCGCGAAACGCTCGAAGTGCAGTACAAGGGCAAGAACATCAGCGAAGTGCTCGACATGACGGTCGAGCACGCGTACGAGTTCTTCAGCGCGGTGCCGGTCATCGCACGCAAGCTGAAGACGCTGCTCGACGTCGGCCTCGGCTACATCCGCCTCGGCCAGTCGGCCACGACGCTGTCGGGCGGCGAGGCGCAGCGCGTGAAGCTGTCGCTGGAGCTGTCCAAGCGCGACACCGGCCGCACGCTGTACATCCTCGACGAGCCGACCACCGGCCTGCACTTCCACGACATCGCGCTGCTGCTGGAAGTGATCCACCGGCTGCGCGACCAGGGCAACACGGTCGTGATCATCGAGCACAACCTCGACGTGATCAAGACGGCCGACTGGGTGATCGACCTCGGCCCCGAGGGCGGCGCCGGCGGCGGCCAGATCATCGCGCAAGGCACGCCCGAGCAGGTCGCGAAGACGAAGGCGAGCTTCACCGGCAAGTACCTCGCGCCGCTGCTCAAGCGTCCGACCCGCAAAGTCGCGGCCGGCTGACGCCGCTCCACCCTGCCCGCGCGCGGCCGTCCGGCCGCGCGCCTCCTCGTTTTCCCTTCTGCGTTTACACCACGCGCCAAACGGCCCGTTTGCGGACCATAATGGCAGCTATACTTTACGGTCGTAAGGTTCGCCATCCGCACCAATCCGGTGCGGCGCCGGGCGGCCCGCACGCTGCCGCGCGCTGCGCGGCACGACACACGGACGACAGGAATCCACGATGGAGAAGCAACAAGAGTCGCGCGACACGCAGAACCGCGAGCCGCACCTGCGCAGCGTGCGGCTGACGAGCGACTTGAGCCTGCCGAAGCTGTCGGCACTCGAGATCGGCAGCTATCTCTTCGCGCTCGTCATGATGTGGCTCGTCCTCGAGCTCCGGCTGCTCGGCGGGATGCTCGCCGGCCTGCTCGTCTACCAGCTGATCCACACGATCGCACCCGTGATCGAACGTCACACCACCAGCATGCGCGCGCGCTGGGTCGCCGTCGTGCTGTTGTCGATCGCGATCGTCGGCGCGCTCACCGGCCTGACGATCGGCATCATCGAGCATTTCGAGCACACGGTGCCGAACCTGCAGAGCCTGCTCGACCAGCTGATGCAGATCGTCGAGCAGACCCGCGCACGCACGCCGGCGTGGATCGCCAATCTGCTGCCCGTCGACGTCGAACAGATGAAGACGAAGGCGGCCGTGCTGATGCACTCGCACATGGACCAGCTCCAGCAAAGCGGCAAGAGCGTCGCGCGCGGCTTCGGCCACGTGCTGTTCGGGATGATCATCGGCGCGATGATCGCGATCGGCGTCGAGCAGGGCAAGGTGCGCCGGCCGCTGTCGACCGCGCTCGTCATGCGCGTGTCGCGCTTCTCCGACGCGTTCCGCCGCATCGTGTTCGCGCAGATCAAGATCTCGGCGATCAACGCGGCATTCACCGGCATCTATCTGCTCGTCGCGCTGCCGATCTTCCACCAGCGGCTGCCGCTGTCGAAAACGCTCGTGCTCGTCACGTTCATCGTCGGCCTGCTGCCGGTGATCGGCAACCTGATCTCGAACACGCTGATCGTCGCGGTGTCGCTGTCGGTCAGCATGGGCACCGCGATCGCGTCGCTCGCGTTCCTCGTGGTCATCCACAAGCTCGAATACTTCCTGAACGCGAAGATCATCGGCGGTCAGATCGAGTCGCGCGCGTGGGAGCTGCTGCTCGCGATGCTGATCATGGAAGCCGCGTTCGGGCTGCCGGGCGTGATCGCCGCGCCGATCTTCTATGCGTACCTGAAACGCGAGCTGTACCTGCTGCGGCTGATCTGAAACCGCCCGCCAGCCAGCGGAAAGCAAAAACGCCGCGCCCCGTAAAGGGCGCGGCGTTTTTGCTTGTGGAGCCGGCCGTTCGCGGCCGACGGATCAGCGGAACACGACCGTCTTCGTCCCGTTCAGCACGATCCGGTGCTCGACGTGCCACTTCACCGCCCGCGCGAGCGTCACGCACTCGACGTCGCGGCCGATCGCGGTCAGCTGGTCGGGCGTCATGCTGTGATCGACACGTTCGACTTCCTGCTCGATGATCGGGCCTTCGTCGAGATCGGTCGTCACGTAGTGCGCGGTCGCGCCGATCAGCTTCACGCCGCGGTCGAACGCCTGGTAGTACGGCTTCGCGCCCTTGAAGCTCGGCAGGAACGAATGGTGGATGTTGATCGCGCGCCCGGCGAGCTGCTCGCACATATTCGGCGACAGGATCTGCATGTAGCGCGCGAGCACGACGAGATCGGCCTGGTGCTCGTCGATCACTTCCAGCACGCGCGCTTCCTGCGCGGCCTTCGCGGCATCGGACGAACCGCCGATCAGCGGGAAGTGATGGAACGGAATGTTGTAGCTCGCCGCGAGCTGGTAGAACTCCTTGTGGTTCGACACGATCGCCGGAATCTCGATCGGCAGCTGGCCCGTGCGATAGCGGAACAGCAGGTCGTTCAGGCAGTGGCCGATCTTCGACACCATGATCACGACGCGCGGCTTCACGGCCGCATCGTGCAGCTCCCAGCGCATCGAGAACTGTTCGGCGAGCGGCGCGAATTCCTTGCGAAGCGTGTCGAGCGCCGACGCGGCATCCACGCCGCCGCCGTCCTGCTCGAAGTGCACGCGCATGAAGAACTCGCTGGTGCGGCTGTCGCCGAACTGCGCGGAATCGAGGATGTTGTTGCTGCGCTCGAACAGGAAGCCCGAGACCGCATGGACGATGCCGTGCCGGTCGGGGCACGACAGTTTCAAGATAAAGCTGTGATCGGTCGGCATGACCGCTACTCCCATTGTTTCCGTATTCGTCAAATTGCCCGTTCGCGCCGCGCGGCTGCGCGCTCGGCGCGCGTCACGCCGCCGGGACGAACAGCACGTCGATGCCGGCCGCGTCGGCCGCCGCAATCCAGCGGTGGCGCAGCAGCGTATCGAGCGTCGCGAGGCTCGCATCCATCGTCGCGCGGCCTTCGCGCAACCAGCCGATCACCTCGGGCACGCCGGCCAGCAGGTGCTCGGCCACTTCGCCGTCCTGGTTGCGTGGCGCGAAGTCGTGCGGCAGCGGCAGGTCGTACACGAAGATCAGTTCGGATTGCGTGCCTTCCGGCAGCGAATTCAGCACCTGCACCGTGCGGCCCGCGATCGCGCGCGCCGCCAGGTCGGCCGGAATGCCGGCTTCTTCCCAGCATTCCTTCGCGAGCGTCTCGTGAACGCCCAGCCCCCAGCCGATCCCGCCCGCGACGACGTTGTCGAGCATGCCGGGGTCGGTGGCCTTGGTCGCGCTGCGGCGGCCGAGCCACATCTTCGGCGCGGCCGCGGCGGGCGGCTCGCCCGGCGTAACCGCGTATTCTACGATGCCGTTCACGTGCACCGCATAGGTCTGCGTGCCGAAGAAGCGCGACGCGGCGCGCTCGATGTACGCGAGCGGCGGATCGTCGAAGCGGTTGCGGATCGCGTAGATCTCGTCGCGCCAGCCGGGAATCGCGCCTTCGGCGGCGAGCGCGCCGATCGCGCTGGCCAGCGCCATGCTGCGCGCGTCGACCGAATCGTAGCGCGCCGACAGCACGACGCGCTCGCCGGTCAGCTCGAACACGTCGGGCCAGCGCGCGAGCTTCGCGACGTCCTGGCGGCGCACCCAGCCGACCGCCTGGCCGGCGATCTCGAAACGCAGGTGCGCGGCCGGATCGAAGCGGCGCGCGGCCGCGATGCACGGAAACGTCATCGTCATCAATCCTTCAGCGCGACGCGAATGCCGATCGCGATGAACGTCGCACCGGCGATCCGGTCGAGCCACACGCCGGCCTTCGGGCGGCGCTTCAGCCACGTGCCGATCATGCCCGCGCCGACGCCGAACAGCGAGAAGACCGCGGCCGTCTGCAGCATGAACAGCGCGCCGAGCTCGAACATCTGCAGCGTCACGCTCTGCGCGCCGTGCGGATCGACGAACTGCGGCAGGAACACGACGAAGAACAGCGTGACCTTCGGGTTCATCAGGTTGCCGATCACGCTCTGCCGGAAGATCGTGCCGAGCGGCTGCGGCGGCCGCGCATGCGCGTTCGCGAGGCCCTGGCTGCGCAGCGCCCTGATGCCGATCCACACGAGGTACGCGGCGCCCGCGAGCTTCAGGATCTGGAACGCGACCGGCGACGAACGCAGCACGGCCGCGACGCCGAGCGCCGCGAGCGTCGTGTGGAACAGGATCCCCGCCGTGAAGCCGAGCGCGGCGACGAAGCCGGCCGCGCGACCCTGCGAGATGCCGCGGGCGAGCACCTGCAGGTTGTCGGGACCCGGCGCGAACGTGATCGCGATCGACGTGGCGAGAAACAGCATGAAGTTGGGCATCGTGACCTCGCTGCGGAATGTGAACCAGGCGTGAATCAACGCAAGCCGGGGCGGCCCGCCCCGGGGGACCGGCGTTCAGTGGCCGGAGAATTCGGTAACGGTGTAGACCGGCAGTCCGGCGTTGCGCAGCAGCGCCGAGCCGCCGAGATCGGGCAGGTCGATGATCGCCGCGCCCTCGACGACCACCGCGCCGAGCCGCTGCAGCAGGTTGCGCCCCGCCATCATCGTGCCGCCGGTCGCGATCAGGTCGTCCATGATGATCACGCGGTCGCCGGGGCGGCACGCATCTTCGTGGATCTCGACCGTCGCGCTGCCGTATTCGAGGTCGTACGATTCCGAACGGGTCTTGTACGGCAGCTTGCCGACCTTGCGGATCGGCACGAAGCCGACGCTCAGCTCGTACGCGACGATCGGCGCGATGATGAAGCCGCGCGCGTCGAGGCCCGCGACGTAGTCGAGCTTCGCGTCGACATAGCGTTCGACGAACAGGTCGACGAGGATGCGCAGCGCCTTCGGGCTCTGCAGCAGCGTCGTGATGTCGCGGAACTGCACGCCCGGCTGCGGCCAGTCCGGCACCGTGCGGATCTGGCTATGGATGAAGGCGACCGGATCGAGCGGTGCGCCCGACGACGAATGCGGCATGAAACTCTCCGAAAAAAACGGTGCGCGAAGATCGGGCACCGTTTCTGATCAATACGGGTCAGGTTGTGAGTCGTGGCTCACGCGGCCGCGGCCGGCGGGTCGCGCCGATGGCGCGACAACCGCTCCTCCGCGAGCGCGAGCGCCTCGGGCAGCCCGCGCAGCACCACGATGTCGCTCGCGCGCAGCTTGG
The DNA here is from genome assembly GCF_003253915.1 of Burkholderia sp. 28_3. Lineage (NCBI taxonomy): Bacteria > Pseudomonadati > Pseudomonadota > Betaproteobacteria > Burkholderiales > Burkholderiaceae > Burkholderia > Burkholderia sp. 28_3. The sequence continues at coordinate 57,715 of NZ_QKZF01000009.1, read as the reverse complement.
TCTGCGGATCGGGTTCGACGCCGCGGATGCCGTGCCGGCGGATCGCCGTGACTTCCAGCCCGAGCGCGTACAGCCCGAGTTCTTCCAGCGAACGCCCGACCGCGTCCGCGCGCGCATCGACCGGCACCGATTGTAGCCGCACCTGCTCGTGATCGTCGTCGTCCGCGTCGTCGGCGCCGCGGAAATAGCCGCGCAGCAGGCTGTAACGCTCGTCGCGCATCTCCTCGACGCGCCGCACGACCTTGCGCATCGGCACGCCGACCAGCACCAGCGTATGCGACGCCAGCATCAGGCTGCCCTCGACGATCTCCGGAATCACCTCGGTCGCGCCGGCCGCGAGCAGTTTCTCCAGGTCGGCATCGTCCACGGTACGCACGATCGCGGGCAGCGTCGGTTCGAGCTCGTGCACGTGGTGCAGCACGCGCAGCGCGGACGGCGTGTTCGCGTAGGTGATCGCGACGGCCGCCGCCCGGTGGATACCGGCCGCGAGCAGCGACTCGCGGCGCGCCGCGTCGCCGAACACCACCGATTCGCCGGCGGTCGCCGCCGCGCTCACGCGATCGGGGTCGAGGTCGAGCGCGACGTACGAAATGCCTTCCTGTTCGAGCATGCGCGCGAGGTTCTGGCCCGCGCGGCCGTAGCCGCAGATGATCACGTGGCCGCGCTGCTTCAGGCTTTGCGTCGCGATCCGCGTCATCTGCAGCGACTGCTGCATCCATTCGGTCGACGACAGCCGCATCACGATGCGGTCGGCGTTCTGGATCAGGAACGGCGCGGCGAGCATCGACAGCAGCATCGACGCGAGGATCGCCTGCAGCAGCGTCGAATCGACGAGATGCCGGTCGAGGATCAGGTTCAGCAGCACGAAGCCGAATTCGCCGGCCTGCGCGAGGCCGATGCCCGTGCGCATCGCGACGCCCGGCGTCGCGCCGAACAGCCGCGCGAGCCCGGCGATCATCGTCGCCTTGAACAGGATCTGCCCGACGAAGAAGCCGAGCACGATCAGCGGATGCTCCCAGATCACGCGCGGATCGAGCAGCATCCCCGTCGTCACGAAGAACAGGCCGAGCAGCACGTCGCGGAACGGCTTGATGTCCTCCTCCACCTGATGGCGGAACGGCGTCTCGGAAATGAGCATCCCGGCGATGAACGCGCCGAGCGCGAGCGACAGCCCGAAGCGGTCGGTGATGAACGCGGCGCCGAGCGTGACGAGCAGCAGGTTCAGCACGAACAGCTCCTGCGAGCGGCGCCGCGCGACGACGTTGAGCCAGCGCGTCATGAAGCGCTGGCCGATCACGAGCAGCAGCGCGAGCGCGATCACGATCTTGACCGCCGCGAAGCCGAGCGTGAGCGCGAGATCCTTCGACGACTCGGCGCCGAACGCGGCGATCACGATCAACAGCGGCACCACCGCGAGATCCTGGAACAGCAGCACGCCGAAGATGTTGCGGCCGTGCTCGGTCTCGATCTCGAGCCGCTCGGCGAGCATCTTCGACACGATCGCCGTCGACGACATCGCGAGCGCGCCGCCGAGCGCGATACTGCCCTGCCACGTGATGTGCACCCAGCGCTCGAACAGCGCGCCGAGCACGAGCGCGAGCACGAGGGTCGCGACGACCTGCAAGAGGCCGAGTCCGAACACGAGCCGCTGCATCGCCCTCAGCTTCGCGAGCGAGAATTCGAGGCCGATCGAAAACATCAGGAACACCACGCCGAATTCCGCGAGGTGCTCGGCCCGTTCGAGATCCGCCGCGACGCCGAAGGCGTGCGGGCCGACCAGGATGCCGACGGTCAGATAGCCGAGCATCGGCGGCAGGTTCAACGAGCGGAATACGACGACGCCCACCACCGAGGCCAGCAGCAGCAGCAGGGTCATTTCGAGCGGGGAAATCACAGGCGAAGCGTCCTCGTTCGTCGGGGCCACGGCAATGCGGGCGCGGGTGGTGGCGGTGGACAGGCGACCTCGGACGAGTCCGAAGGCGCGGCGCGGCGAACAAACGCCTTTGCTATACTCCGCGCATGATAGCGAAAATCAATGATGATCGGGCGCTCGCGCTCGCCCGCGACGTGCTCGACATCGAGGCGGACGCCGTGCGCGCGCTGCGCGACCAGCTCGACGGCGGCTTCGTCCAGGCCGTGGCGCTGCTGCTCGGCTGCCGCGGCCGCGTCGTGGTCTCCGGGATCGGCAAATCGGGGCATATCGCCCGCAAGATCGCAGCCACGCTGGCCAGCACCGGTACGCCGGCCTTCTTCGTCCACCCTGCCGAGGCCAGCCACGGCGACCTCGGGATGGTCACCTCCGACGACGTCTTCATCGGCATCTCCTATTCCGGCGAGTCGGAAGAACTCGTCGCGATCCTGCCGCTCGTGAAGCGGATCGGCGCGAAGCTGATCGCGATCACGGGCCGCGCGGGGTCGAGCCTCGGCACGCTCGCCGACGTGAACCTGAACGCCGCGGTGTCGAAGGAAGCGTGCCCGCTGAACCTCGCGCCCACCGCGAGCACGACCGCGGCGCTCGCGCTCGGCGACGCGCTCGCCGTCGCCGTGCTCGACGCGCGCGGCTTCGGCTCGGAAGATTTCGCGCGCTCGCATCCGGGCGGCGCGCTCGGCCGGCGCCTGCTCACCTACGTGCGCGACGTGATGCGCTCGGGCGACGACGTCCCGTCCGTCGGGCTGAACGCGACGCTGTCGGACGCGCTGTTCCAGATCACCGCGAAGCGCCTCGGCATGACGGCCGTGGTCGACGCCGACGGCAAGGTCGCCGGCATCTTCACGGACGGCGACCTGCGCCGCGTGCTCGCCCGCGACGGCGATTTCCGCACGCTGCCGATCACCGAAGTCATGACGCGCGACCCGCGCACGATCGCGCCGGATCACCTGGCCGTCGAGGCCGTGGAACTGATGGAGCGCCACCGGATCAACCAGATGCTGGTCGTCGATGCCGACGGCGCGCTGATCGGCGCGCTGAACATGCACGACCTGTTTTCGAAGAAGGTGATCTGATGAGCGCAGCGCTGACTGCGGCCGAACGCGCGAGCCGCGTGAAGCTGATGATTTTCGACGTCGACGGCGTGCTGACCGACGGCGGCCTGCTGTTTACCGCGGCCGGCGACGCGATGAAGTCGTTCAATTCGCTCGACGGCCATGGCGTGAAGCTGCTCGGCGAAGCCGGCATCGCGACCGCGATCATCACGGGCCGCCGCTCGGACATCGTCGCGGCGCGCGCGAAGGAAATGAAGATCGCGCACCTGTTCCAGGGCGTCGAGAACAAGCTCACCGTGTTCGCCGACCTGATCGCGTCGCTCGGCCTGACGGCCGACGCCTGCGGCTACATGGGCGACGACTGGCCCGACCTGCCGGTGATGCTGCGCTGCGGCTTCGCGACGGCCCCCGCGAACGCGCACCCCGAGGTGATCGCCCGCGCGCACTGGGTCGCCGAGGCCCGCGGCGGCCACGGCGCCGTGCGCGAGGTCTGCGATGCGATCCTGCGCGCGCAGCGCCGCTACGACGCGCTGCTCGCCGCCGCCTGCGGAGCCTGACCGATGAGCACGCATTTCCGCTGGACCCAGATGCTGCCGCTCGTCGCGGTCGCCGCGCTCGCGGGCGTCACGTGGTGGCTGCTGCAGGCCACGCTGCCGCCGCCCGGCGAGGGCGCCGTGCAGCCGAAGCGCCATACGCCCGACTATTTCGCCGACAACTTCTCGGTCACCGAGCTCGACCAGACCGGCACGACCCAGTACCGGCTGACGGCCGCGAAGCTGGTCCATTACGAAGACACCGAAGGCAGCGACCTGACCGATCCGGCCATGCGCGCGTTCCAGCCCGGCAAGCCGGTCGTGACGACCACCGCGAAGCGCGGCACCGTCAACGGCGACGTGTCGATCGTCGATTTGTACGACGATGCGCGCATCCTGCGCGCGGCCGGCGGCGGCGATCCGCAGATGCAGGCCGATTCCCAGCATTTCCGGATCTTCGTCAATGACGATGTGATCCAGACCGAAAAGCCGGTTAAACTTCAGCGCGGCCTGTCGCTCGTCAACGCGACCGACGGCATGAAGTACAACAACGTCACCCGGGTCATCGAGCTTTACGGCAACGTGCGCGGCACGATCGCCGCGGCGGACACGTCCGGCGGCTCGAAAGGTCAACCCAGGTGACGCATCCCTCACGTGACTGCATGAACGAACCGTTCCCTCGACAGATTTCCGGCGGCGCTGCGCGCGCCGTCCGCGCCGCGCTCGCCGCGACGCTCGTGGCGCTCCCGCTCGTCGGGCTGGCGCCGCTCGCCCATGCCGAGAAGGCCGACCAGAACAAGCCGATCAACGTCGAGGCCGACAACCTGACCTATGACGATCTGAAGCAGGTCACGGTCGCGACCGGCAACGTCGTGATCACGAAGGGCACGATCATCATCAAGGGCGATCGCGTCGAAGTGCGCCAGGACCCGGAAGGCTATCAGTACGCGACGTCGTTCGGCAGCGGCAAGAAGCACGCGACGTTCCGCCAGAAGCGCGAAGGCCTCGACGAATACATCGACGGCGACGCCGAGCGCATCGACTACGACGGCAAGCAGGATCTCACCACGCTGACCACCGCCGCGACCGTGCGCCGCCTGCAGGGCACGTCGACGGTCGCCGATACGGTGCACGGCAGCGTGATCACGTACGACGGCCAGCGCGACTTCTACACCGCGAAGGGCGGCAAGGACGTCGCGGCGCCGGGCAACCCGAACGGCCGCGTGCGCGCGATGCTGTCGCCGAAGAACGGCGGCCCCGCGCCGCTGAACGGGGCGCCGGCCAAGCTGTCGCCGTCGACCACGATCCAGGGAGCGCCGGGCCAATGAACGCGCTTCCGAACCGCCAGCCGGCCGGCACGACGAGCTCGCTCGTCGTGCGCAACCTGAAGAAGCGCTACGGCTCACGCACGGTCGTCAAGGACGTGTCGCTCGACGTGAAGAGCGGCGAAGTCGTCGGCCTGCTCGGCCCGAACGGCGCCGGCAAGACCACGTCGTTCTACATGATCGTCGGCCTCGTGCCGACGGACGCGGGCGAAATCACGCTGAACGGCAGCTCGATCAGCCTGCTGCCGATCCACAAGCGCGCGTCGCTCGGCCTGTCGTACCTGCCGCAGGAAGCGTCGGTGTTCCGCAAGCTGACCGTCGAGGAAAACATCCGCGCGGTGCTCGAGCTGCAGCACGACGAGGACGGCAAGCGGCTGTCGAAGGACGCGATCTCGTCGCGTACCGAAGCGCTGCTCGACGAGCTGCAGATCGGCCACCTGCGCGAGAACCCCGCGCTGTCGCTGTCGGGCGGCGAACGGCGCCGCGTCGAGATCGCGCGCGCGCTCGCGACCAACCCGAGCTTCATCCTGCTCGACGAACCGTTCGCCGGCGTCGATCCGATCGCGGTGCTCGAGATCCAGAAGATCGTCAAGTTCCTGAAACAGCGCAACATCGGCGTGCTGATCACGGACCACAACGTCCGCGAAACGCTCGGCATCTGCGACCACGCGTACATCATCAGCGACGGTTCGGTGCTGGCCGCCGGCGCGCCGAGCGAAATCATCGAAAACGAAAGCGTGCGCCGCGTGTACCTCGGCGAACACTTCCGCATGTAACGTCCTCCTCGTGGCTGGCTGCACCCCGCCCGGCATCGCCGCGCGGGGCTGCGCCCCGCTTTGCATCCACGCCCGCGGGCATGCCCGCGGCCGGGCGGCGCGCCGCGCGTAATCGCGGATGGCTCAATGCGCCTGGGTCGTGGCAAACTGCCGGTATGACTCCCTCCTTGCCATGAAAGCCAGCCTTCAACTCCGCCTGTCGCAACATCTTGCGCTGACGCCTCAGCTGCAGCAGTCGATCCGGCTCCTGCAGTTGTCGACGCTCGAACTGCAGCAGGAAGTCGCGATGGCCGTCGCGCAGAACCCGCTGCTCGAGAACGACGACGAATGGATCGCGAGCCCGCTGCGCGTCGCGGCGGACGGATCGCTGATCGCGCAGACGCCGCCCGCACAGAACACCGAGCCCGCCGCGACCAACGGCAGCAGCCCGTCCAGCGATCGCGCGGAGCGCGACGAGCCGGCCGGCGCCGACGAATACGACGGCTACGGGTCCGGCGACGGCAACGACGGCCCGCAGTGGAACCTCGACGAATACGGCCGCTCGAGCGGCGCGTCCGACGACGACGACCTGCCGCCGCTGCAGGTGCAGGAAGCCGCGACGTCGCTGCGCGACCACCTCGCCGCGCAGTTGCGCGTCACGCAGGCCGGCCCGCGCGATCGCGCGCTCGTGATGTTCCTGATCGAATCGCTCGACGACGACGGCTACCTGACCGCCACGCTCGACGAAGTGCTCGCCGACCTGCCGCCCGAACTGGAAATCGACTGCGACGAACTGAACGCGGCGCTCGCGCTGCTGCACAGCTTCGACCCGGCCGGCGTCGGCGCGCGCTCGGCGTCCGAATGCCTGAAGCTGCAGCTGCTGCGTCTCGATCCGTCCCCGACGCGCACGCTCGCGCTCGAGATCGTGTCGCAGCACCTCGAACTGCTCGCCGCACGCGACTTCACACGGTTGCGCAAGCACCTGAAGGCGAGCGACGACGCGCTGCGCGACGCGCACGCACTGATCCGCTCGCTGGAGCCGTTCCCCGGCGCCGCATACGGCAAGGCCGAGGCCGACTACGTCGTGCCCGACATCATCGTGAAGAAGGCCGGCCAGGGCTGGCTCGCGGAGCTCAATCCGGAAGTCGTGCCGCGCCTGCGGATCAACAACCTGTACGCGAACATCCTGCGCAACAGCCGCGGCGATCCGTCGGCCGGATCGCTGAAACAGCAGCTCCAGGAAGCGCGCTGGCTGATCAAGAATATCCAGCAGCGATTCGACACGATCCTGCGTGTCGCGCAGGCTATTGTCGAGCGTCAGAAGAATTTCTTTGCGCACGGTGAAATTGCCATGCGCCCCTTGGTTTTGCGGGAAATAGCTGATACGCTGGGCCTACACGAGTCGACTGTCAGCCGTGTGACAACCGGGAAGTACATGCTGACCCCGTTCGGGACGCTTGAATTTAAGTACTTCTTCGGATCTCACGTCTCGACCGACACCGGTGGCGCCGCCTCGTCGACCGCCATCCGAGCCCTCATCAAGCAACTGATAGGAGCTGAAGACCCAAAATCGCCACTTTCGGACAGCCGCATTGCCGAGCTGCTGGCAGAACAGGGTTTCGTGGTCGCGCGCCGCACGGTTGCGAAATATCGCGAAGCCCTCAAGATCCCGGCAGTGAATCTGCGCAAGTCTCTTTAAGCCTGCTGCCTGCCCGGCGGCAGGCGTGTCCCGGCCACCGCGCACACGGGGAACAGGCCGGACGATCTGTCCGCGATACGCCGCTTCGTGCGGCACGGGCAAGTCGACCGGAGCGCCGCCTCGATGCGGCCGGGTGGCCACTCGCTTGGAGAAGCACTATGAACCTGAAGATCAGTGGACATCATCTCGAAGTCACGCCTGCGATTCGCGAATACGTGATCACCAAGCTGGACCGGGTGCTACGGCATAGCGATCAGGTGATCGATGGCACTGTGATCCTCTCGGTCGACAACCACAAGGAAAAGGACAAGCAGCAGCGCGCGGAAATCAACCTGCACCTGAAGGGCAAGGACATCTTCGTCGAAAGCGCGAACGGCAACCTGTATGCCGCGATCGATCTGCTGATCGACAAGCTGGATCGCCAGGTCGTCAAGCACATGGAGCGCCTGCAAACGCACGCGCACGACCCGATCAAGCTTCAGCCGTCGATCGACCAGATCGAGCTGCCGCCGCAATAACCGTCACCGCAACACGCACGCCGCCCGGTTCGCCGGGCGTTTTTTTTGTGACTCCGCGCGAAGGTGCAACCGGTCCGTCCGTGCTGCGCCACGCACGCGGCTGTGCTCTATAATGTTCCGGTTATCGCCGGGGGGCGTTGGATGCGGTAGCTGCGCTGCAGGTTGCCGATGCCACATGCCTTGATATCGCCGAACATGGAAAATCAGTCCGCCGCCGCAAGGAGACCCCAGGCCGCCCAATCGCCTGCCAACATGAATCGCCTAGCCAAAATCCTGCCCATAGAGAACGTCGTCATCGACCTCTCCGTCACCAGCAAGAAACGCGTCTTCGAACAAGCCGGGCTGATGTTCGAGAATCAGAACGGCATCGCCCGCAGCACCGTCACGGACAACCTGTTCGCGCGCGAGCGCCTCGGTTCGACCGGGCTCGGCGAAGGTGTCGCGATTCCGCACGGCCGCATCAAGGGCCTCAAGCACCCGCTCGCCGCGTTCGTCCGCCTCGCCGATGCGATCCCGTTCGAAGCGCCCGACGGCCAGCCGGTCGGCCTCCTGATCTTCCTGCTCGTTCCCGAGCAAGCCACCCAGCAGCACCTCGAGATCCTGTCGGAAATCGCGCAACTGCTGTCCGATCGCGACGCCCGCGAGCGTCTGCACAACGAAACGGATATCGCCGAGTTGCATCGCCTGCTCACTCAGTGGCAACCTTGAGTTGTTCCGGGCGGAATATTTCCCCGTACGAGGCGGCCCACGCCGCCGTCCAGGGCCGCCCGGCGCCGGCCCGGCATGGCGACGTCCGTCGCCGCGCGCCCGCACCGGCCCATTGGAGTGACGAGAGTCATGGATACGTCCAGCATCAACGCCCAGAGCATCTTCGACGACAACGCAGCCACGCTGAAACTGAGCTGGCTGACGGGGCATGAAGGCTGGGAACGCGGCTTTTCGGCCGACACGGTCGGCAACGCCACGTCGAGCGCCGACCTCGTCGGCCACCTGAACCTGATCCACCCGAACCGGATCCAGGTGCTCGGCGAAGCCGAAATCGACTACTACCAGCGCCAGACCGACGAAGACCGTTCGCGCCACATGGCCGAGCTGATCGCGCTCGAACCACCGTTCCTCGTCGTCGCCGGCGGCGCCGCGGCGCCGCCCGAACTGGTGCTGCGCTGCACGCGCTCGTCCACTCCGCTGTTCACGACGCCGATGTCGGCCGCCGCGGTGATCGACAGCCTGCGGCTCTACATGTCGCGCATCCTCGCGCCGCGCGCGACGCTGCACGGCGTGTTCCTCGACATCCTCGGGATGGGCGTGCTGCTGACCGGCGATTCGGGCCTCGGCAAGAGCGAGCTCGGCCTCGAGCTGATCAGCCGCGGCCACGGCCTCGTCGCCGACGACGCGGTCGATTTCGTCCGTCTTGGCCCCGATTTCGTCGAAGGGCGCTGCCCGCCGTTGCTGCAAAACCTGCTCGAAGTGCGCGGCCTCGGCCTGCTCGACATCAAGACGATCTTCGGCGAAACCGCCGTGCGGCGGAAAATGAAGCTGAAGCTGATCGTTCAGCTCGTGCGGCGCCCCGACGGCGAATTCCAGCGCCTGCCGCTCGAAAGCCAGACCGTCGACGTGCTCGGCTTGCCGATCAGCAAGGTCACGATCCAGGTCGCGGCCGGCCGCAACCTCGCGGTGCTCGTCGAGGCGGCCGTCCGGAACACGATCCTGCAGTTGCGCGGAATCGACACGTTGCGCGATTTCATGGATCGGCAACGACTCGCGATGCAAGATCCCGACAGTCAGTTCCCCGGCAAACTCGTGTAACCCGCACGCGCCGGCCGCGCAACGCCGACGCGTCGAGCCGGTGCTATGATGAAATGTCAGGATTCTCCGTTCCCATGCGCATCGTCCTCATCACCGGCATCTCCGGCTCAGGCAAGTCCGTCGCGCTGAACGCGCTCGAAGACGCAGGCTATTACTGCGTCGACAACCTGCCGCCGCACGTGCTCCCCGAACTCGCCCGCTACCTTGCCCAGGACGGCCAGCGCCGGCTCGCGGTCGCGATCGACGCGCGCTCGAGCGCGTCGCTCGACGAGATGCCCGGCCTGATCCGCGAGCTGTCCCGCGAACACGACGTGCGCGTGCTGTTCCTCAACGCGAGCACCCAGGCGCTGATCCAGCGCTTCTCCGAAACGCGCCGCCGCCATCCGCTGTCCGGCTCGCTGTCGCACGATGCGGATGTCGGCCTGCTGTCGTCGCTCGAGGAAGCGATCGAGCGCGAGCGCGAACTCGTCGCGCCGCTCGCCGAATTCGGCCACCAGATCGATACCAGCACGCTGCGCGCGAACGCGCTGCGCACCTGGGTCAAGCGCTTCATCGAGCAGAAGAACAACGATCTGATGGTGATGTTCGAATCGTTCGGCTTCAAGCGCGGCGTGCCGCTCGACGCCGACCTGATGTTCGACGTGCGCGCGCTGCCGAATCCGTACTACGACCACCAGTTGCGCCCGCTCACCGGGCTCGACCAGCCGGTCATCGCCTTTCTCGACGCACTGCCGATCGTCCATCAGATGATCGACGACATCCATGCGTTCCTGATGAAATGGCTGCCGCACTTCCGCGATGACAACCGCAGCTACCTGACCGTCGCCATCGGCTGCACGGGCGGCCAGCATCGCTCGGTGTTCATCGCGGAAACGCTCGCCGCGCGCCTGGCGCGCGAGGCGAACGTGATCGTGCGGCATCGTGACGCGCCAGTGGATGTCGACGCGTCGTCGCGGCTCGTCTCCGAGGTCGACCGACCCTAGCGACACCCGCCCAACGCCCGCGCGCCATGTCCTCCCTATCGACCACCCTGATCGACCTGCCGTTGTTTCCGCTGCACACGGTGCTGTTTCCCGGAGGCCTGCTCCCGCTCAAGGTGTTCGAGGCGCGCTATCTCGACATGTCCCGCACGTGCCTGCGCGACGACGCCCCGTTCGGCGTGTGCCTGCTCAAGAGCGGGCCCGAAGTCGCGCAGGACGGCGCGGTGTCGGTGCCCGAAACCATCGGCTGCATGGCGCGCATCACCGAGTGCGATACCGGCGAATTCGGGATGCTGTATCTGCAGGCGATCGGCACGCAGCGTTTCGAGCTGCTGTCGTATCGCGTCGAAGGCAACGGGCTGCTGGTCGGCATCGCGGAGCCGCTGCCCGACGACATCCCGCTCGAAGGCGAACAGGCGCTCGCGCAGTTCGGTTCGTGCGCCGAGGTGCTCGAGCGCATCATCGACGCGTTGAAGAAATCCGATCCGGAAAAAATGCCGTTCGGCGAACCGTTCCGCCTCGACGATCCGAGCTGGGTATCGAACCGCCTCGCGGAATTGCTGCCGCTCGACCTGCGCGCGCGACAGAAGCTGATGGAGTTTCCGGACGTCGGTGCGCGCATCGACGCCGTGCACCACGTGCTCGACCGGCACGGCTGGCTGTAAGCCCGGCTTGACTATCGCGGCTGATTCGTCGCGCATCGCCCGCCCGAATGCCTTTTTCGCGCGCGGTGGCCCGCCGCCCTGTCGAACGCCGCCCGCGCCGCACCTTTCCCCGGTTCGTTACAGCAGCGGCCCGCTCAGCGCATCGAGCAGCTTGCGCACGGGCGCCGGCACGCCGTACGCGTCGAGCCGGCTCAGCGGCACCCAGGCGGTGTCCGCGTCCCGCGCCTGCGACGGCAGGCCGCCGCCGTCCGCCAGATCACTCAGCCGCGGCTCGATCTCGAGCCGGAAATGCGTGAACGTATGCGTGAGCGGCGCGAGCGGCACCGTGCGACCGCCACCGAAACCGCGCGCAAGATCCGCGAGCGCGGCATCGCCGTCCGCTTGCGGCAGGCTCCATAGTCCGCCCCAGATGCCGGTCGGCGGCCGGCGCTCGAGCAACACGGCGTCGCCATCGCGCAGCACGAGCATCCAGGTCTTGCGCGTCGGCACGGCCTTCTTCGGCCGTGCGGCCGGCAGTTCGCGCTGGCGGCCGGTCGATTGCGCGACGCAGTCGCCGGCGAACGGGCAGCGCGCGCAGTCGGGCTTGCCGCGCACGCACAGCGTCGCGCCCAGATCCATCAGCCCCTGCGTATACGCGCTCACGTCGGCCGCGTTCGCGGCATCGGGCAGCAGCGATTCGGCGAGCGCCCACATGTCGTTCTCGACACGCTTCTCGCCCGGAAAGCCCTCGACGCCGAATACCCGCGCAAGCACGCGCTTCACGTTGCCGTCGAGGATCGTCGCGCGCGCACCGTACGCAAACGACGCGATCGCGGCGGCCGTCGAACGGCCGATGCCCGGCAGTTCGGCCAGCGCGTCGGGCGTCGCCGGAAACACACCGCCATGCTCGGCGACGACGACCTGCGCGCAGCGGTGCAGGTTGCGCGCGCGCGAGTAGTAGCCGAGGCCCGCCCACAGCGCCATCACGTCGTCGCTCGGCGCGGCCGCGAGCGCGGCGACGTCCGGGTAGCGATCGAGAAAGCGCGTGTAATACGGAATGACGGTCGATACCTGCGTCTGCTGCAGCATGATTTCCGACAGCCAGATCCGGTACGGATCGCGGGTGTTCTGCCACGGCAGGTCATGGCGGCCGTGCGCGCGCTGCCACGCGACGAGACGCGTGGCGAACGTGCGGTGCAGCGGCGTGGCGGGGAACGGAGCGGGGGCGATGCGGGGCGGCTTCAAGTTATCGAATTGTGGAAAAGGGTTTCAACGCTGGCACGTCGGGCAGTAATAGGTCGACCGCTGGCCCTGCACGATCTGGCGAATCGGCGTGCCGCATACGCGGCACGGCTGGCCGGCGCGATCGTAGACGAAACAGTCGAGCTGGAAGTAGCCGCTTTCGCCGTTGCTGCCGACGAAATCGCGCAACGTGCTGCCGCCGCGCTCGATCGCGTCCGCGAGCGTCGCGCGCACCGCGTCGGCCAGCCGCTCGTAGCGCGGCAGCGAAACCTTGCCGGCGGCCGTCGTCGGCCGGATGCCGGCGCGAAACAGGCTCTCCGACGCGTAGATGTTGCCGACGCCGACGACCATGTCGCCCGCGAGCAGCGCCTGCTTGACCGACACCGTGCGGCCACGCGTGCGCGCATGCAGCAGCGCGCCGGTGAACGCCGGCGAAAACGGCTCGACGCCGAGGCTCGCGAGGAGCGGATGCGCATGCACGTCGCCTGCTTCGCGCGGGTGCCACAGCACGGCGCCGAAGCGGCGCGGATCGCGGAACCGCAGCACGAATTCGTCGAAGATCCAGTCGATGTGGTCGTGCTTCGCGGCGACCGGCACGCCGGCCGCGGGCAGCACGCGCAGCGTGCCCGTCATCCCGAGGTGGACGATGAACCAGCCCGCATCGACCTCGAACAGCAGATATTTGCCGCGGCGCTCGACGGCGAGCACCTCGCGCGCGCGCAACTGCTCGGCGAGCCCCGCCGGCACGGGCCAGCGCAGCATCGCGGTACGGACGTCGACACGCTCGACGCGGCGGCCCGCGACAAAGGGCTCGATGCCCCGGCGCGTGACTTCGACTTCTGGCAACTCTGGCATGTTTTGCGGGTCTGAGGCTACGGTCTGCTTACAGAAAGAATGCGCATGCGGCGCCACGAGAACGGCCGTTCTCGCGACGACCCCGAATTAAACACGGGAATGCCCGAAATCGCCCGGCCTGGCAGCACGCGAGGCGGGCGATTTCGGGCATCCGCATGTGGGTTCCGCAGGTAAACGGACCCTATCACGATCGTGCGTGTATTGTAGCGAGCGCGTTACAATCGGTTGAAACATCGAACGGATTTCCATGACCCTGCCCTCGAAGCTGCTTCAGAAGCGCCCCGCCGCCGTGCGCGGCGCGCGCGCCTTCCCGGTCCGCCGTGCACTCGGTGCCGCGCTGTTTGCCGCCTGGACCCTCACCGCCTTTCCGGCCCACGCGCAGGATCCGGCCTCGGACGACGCGGAGCCGCAGGGTGCGTTCGAGCATGTGATGCCGGACGAGCAGAAAAATCTCCCCGCTGTGCCGCTGACGAGCCAGATCGTCTATCAGGTGCTCGCCGCCGAGGTCGCGCTTCAGCGCAACCAGCCGGCACCGGCCTACCAGACCTACCTCGCGCTGGCCCGCGACACGCGCGACCCGCGCATGGCGCAGCGCGCGACCGAAATCGCGCTCGGCGCGCAGAGCCCGGCCGACGCACTGTCCGCCGCGAATCTGTGGCGCCAGTACGCACCGGATTCGAACCGGGCATCGCAGGTCGACGCCGCGCTGCTGGTGCTCGCCGGCAAGCCGGCCGATGCGCAGCCGATGCTCGCGCGCGAGCTGGCCCGCGCGACCGGCGACACGCGCGGTCCGGCGATCCTCGCGCTGCAGGCGCTGCTGGTACGCGGCCCCGACCGCGTCGGCGGCCTCGCGGTGCTGAAGGACATGCTGAAGAACGACATGAATCGCCCCGAGGCGCAGCTCGCGATCGCGCGGCAGCAGCTCGCGGTCGACGACAAGGACGGCGCCGCGCAGTCGCTGAAGCAGGCGCTGCAGATCCGCCCCGACTACCTGCCGGCGGCGCTGATGCTGTCGCAGATGGGGCCGGCGGAACGCGCGGCGGGCATCGCGTCGTTCGAGAAATATGTTCAGCAGAATCCGAAGTCCCGCGACGCGCGGCTCGCACTGTCGCAGCTCTATCTCGCCGACGACCGCCTCGATGACGCGCAGAAGCAGTTCGAGACGATGCGCAAGCTCGACTCGAAGGATCCGACGCCGCTGATGGCGCTCGCGCTGATCAAGATCCAGCAGAAGAAACTCGACGAGGCGACCGGCTACCTGAAGCAGTACGTGCAGCTCGGCGACAAGCAGCCGAACCTCGACGTCGGCCAGGGCTACATCTACCTCGCGCAGATCGCGATCGACCAGAACAACGACGCGCAGGCGTCGCAATGGCTCGACAAGGTTGACCAGACGAGCCAGCACTACCTGCCCGCGCAGATCACGCGCGCACAGCTGCTGCAGAAACAGGGCAAGACCGACGAGGCGCGCAAGGTGCTCGACAACCTGCCGATCACGGATCCGCGCGACGCGGCCGTGGTGGCGCGCACCGATGCGTCGATCCTGTTCACCGCGAAGCGCTATCCGGAAGCGGAGGCGCGGCTCGGGCAGGCCGTCCAGGACTTCCCGGACGATCCCGACCTGCGCTACGACTACGCGATGGCGGCCGAAAAGACCGGCCACTACGCGACGATGGAAAAGCAGTTGCGCGAACTGATCCGCACGCAGCCCGACAACCCGCAGGCCTACAACGCGCTCGGCTATTCGCTCGCCGATCGCAACCAGCGCCTGCCCGAGGCCAGCAAGCTGATCGACAAGGCGATGGCGCTCGCGCCGAACGACGCGTACATCATGGACAGCCTCGGCTGGGTGAAGTACCGGATGGGCGACACGGCCGGCGCGACGAAAGTGCTGCAACGCGCGTACGAATTGCAGCCGAACGCCGAAATCGGCGCGCATCTCGGCGAAGTGCTGTGGAAGAGCGGCGCGCAGGACGACGCGCGCAACGCGTGGCGCGCCGCGCAGAAGCTCGAGCCCGACAATGAAACGCTCGTGCAGACGCTGAAACGCCTGCAGATCAACGGCCTCTGATGCGGATGTTCCCGATGTTTTCCCTGTCCTTCCGCACGCAGCGCACGCTGGCCGCGGCCGGCGCGGCGCTCGCGCTCGCCGGCTGCGCGAGCACGCCGCCGCCGGCCGGCACGTCGACGGGCGCCGCACTGCAGACGGCCGCGACGCATGCGTACCATGGCCGCTTCGCGGTGCGGTACGACGATCGGCTCGGCAACCCGCAGAACGTGTACGGCAACTTCGACTGGCAGGAGCACGGCGACGACGTGTCGCTCGAGCTGCGCAGCCCGCTCGGCCAGACGCTCGCGGTCGTGAAATCGACGCCGCGCGCGGCGTCGCTCGAATTGCCGAACCGTCCGACCCAATATGCGCCCGACGTCGGCGACCTGATGCAGAAAACGCTCGGCTTCGAGCTGCCGCTCGCGGGCCTGCGCTACTGGCTGCTGCCGACCGTTGCCCCCGCGACGCCGGCGGAAACCGTGCGCGACCCGGCCGACGGCACGCGCGTCAAGCAGATCCGTCAGGACGGCTGGACGATCGACTACCTTGCCTACGCGGATGCCCCGGCCACGGGCGTCAAACGCGTCAACCTCGTGCGCGCGACGCCGCCGCTCGACATCAAGCTCGTGCTCGATCAGTGAGCACGCGCGCCTAGCCCCGATACCCGCATGACCGATTCGACCCGCTCGCTGCGCAACTGCCTGGCGCCCGCGAAACTCAACCTGTTCCTGCACATCACCGGCCGCCGTCCGAACGGCTATCACGATCTGCAGAGCGTATTCCAGCTGCTGAACTGGGGCGACACGCTGCACTTCACGCTGCGCGACGACGGCCGCGTCGCACGCGTCACCGACGTGCCCGGCGTGCCCGAGGAAAGCGACCTCGTCGTGCGCGCGGCCAACCTGCTGAAAACGCATACGGGCACCGCGCACGGCGTCGACATCGAGATCGACAAGATCCTGCCGATGGGCGCCGGCCTCGGCGGCGGCAGCTCCGACGCGGCGACGACGCTGCTCGCGCTGAACCGCCTGTGGCAACTCGATTTACCGCGCGCCGAACTTCAATCGCTCGCGGTCAAACTCGGCGCCGACGTGCCGTTTTTTATTTTTGGAAAAAATGCGTTCGCAGAGGGTATCGGAGAAGAATTAGCTGAGGTACAATTGCCGACTCGCTGGTTCTTGGTTGTGACGCCACGCGTTCATGTCCCGACCGCTGAAATATTTTCAGATGAGTTGTTGACAAGAGATACGAAGCCCGTCACAATTGCTGACTTTCTTGCACAGCAAACCAGCGATGCGGGATGGCCAGATAGCTTCGGCCGGAACGATATGCAGGAAGTTGTAACAAGGAAGTACGCGGAAGTTGCGCAGGTGGTCAAATGGTTGTATGATGTGACCCCCGCGAGGATGACCGGCTCCGGAGCAAGCGTGTTTGCAGCGTTTCACAGCAAGCACGAGGCAGAAGCGGCGAAAGCCAAACTGCCCGCCAGTTGGAATGGCGCAGTTGCCGAGAGTCTGAACGAGCATCCGCTCTTCACTTTCGCGTCATGAAGTTTTACTTTGCCGAACGGCCTACACGAGTTCGGTGAAGTTATCAGTTAAGTGTAGGGGAGTCGCCAAGTTGGTCAAGGCACCGGATTTTGATTCCGGCATGCGAGGGTTCGAGTCCTTCCTCCCCTGCCAAAAATTTTCCCGCATTTCCCGCCCAAGCCTGAAGCAGGTGCACGATGAGCAGCCACAGCCATGATGGCCTGATGGTCTTTACTGGCAACGCGAATCCCGCGCTCGCCCAGGAAGTCGTCAATATCCTTGGTATCCCCCTCGGCAAAGCAATGGTCAGCCGTTTCTCCGACGGCGAGATCCAGGTCGAGATCCAGGAAAACGTGCGCGGCAAGGACGTCTTCGTCCTGCAATCCACGTGCGCACCGACGAACGACAACCTGATGGAACTGATGATCATGGTCGATGCGCTCAAGCGCGCATCCGCTGGCCGGATCACTGCTGCCATCCCCTACTTCGGCTATGCCCGTCAGGATCGCCGCCCGCGTTCGGCGCGCGTCGCGATCTCGGCGAAGGTCATCGCGAACATGCTGGAAATCGCCGGCGTCGAGCGGATCATCACGATGGATCTGCACGCCGACCAGATTCAAGGCTTCTTCGACATCCCGGTCGACAACATCTACGCCACGCCGATCCTGCTGGGCGACCTGCGCAAGCAGAACTACTCGGATCTGCTCGTCGTGTCGCCGGACGTCGGCGGCGTCGTGCGTGCCCGTGCACTCGCGAAGCAGCTCAACTGCGATCTCGCGATCATCGACAAGCGTCGTCCGAAGGCGAACGTCGCCGAAGTGATGAACATCATCGGTGAAGTCGAAGGCCGCACCTGCGTGATCATGGACGACATGGTCGATACGGCCGGCACGCTGTGCAAGGCCGCGCAAGTGCTGAAGGACCGCGGTGCGAAGCAGGTGTTCGCGTACGCGACGCATCCGGTGCTGTCCGGCGGCGCCGCCGATCGCATCGCCGCGTCGGCACTCGACGAGCTGGTCGTCACCGATACGATTCCGCTGTCGGCCGAATCGCTGGCCTGCTCGAAGATCCGCTCGCTGACGAGCGCGAGCCTGCTGGCCGAAACGTTCTCGCGGATTCGCCGCGGCGATTCGGTGATGTCGCTGTTCGCGGAATCCTGATCGCGAATCGACTGAACAAAGCATGCGCAGAAAGCGAAGCGGCGACGCTTCGCTTTTTGCACAATCGGACGGGATAGACGAAACCCCGGCCGTTTCATCGGGGGCCACCAGTTGATGGCCCCGTTTTACTGCCTGGTCGCGGGCAGCCATTGGAGAATCACATGAAAGTCGTCGCTTTCGAGCGCCAACAGCAAGGTACGGGTGCGAGCCGCCGCCTGCGCAACGCCGGTAAGACCACGGGTATCGTTTACGGTGGCGAAGCAGCCCCGCAAAAGATCGAACTCGATCACAACGCCCTGTGGCACGCCCTGAAGAAGGAAGCTTTCCACTCGTCGATCCTCGACCTCGAAGTGGCCGGCCAGTCGCAACAGGTTCTGCTGCGCGACGTGCAATACCACCCGTTCAAGCAACTGGTGCTGCACGTGGACTTCCAGCGCGTCGACGCGAAGAAGAAGCTGCACACGAAGGTGCCGCTGCACTTCCTGAACGCTGAAGTCAGCCCGGCCGTGAAGCTGTCGAGCGCGATCGTTTCGCACGTCGCGACGGAAATCGAAGTCGAGTGCCTGCCGGCTGCCCTGCCGGAGTTCCTCGAAGTCGACCTGTCGAAGATCGAAGCCGGTCAGTCGCTGCACGCGAAGGACATCGCACTGCCGAAGGGCGTGACGCTGGTCGCGCACGTCGACGCGGAAAACCCGGTTGTCGCCTCGGCGACGGTCCCGGCTGGCGCCGTGTCGGACGCAGCAGAAGGCGAAACGCCGGCTGCCTAAGCGGCTGCGTACGCGCCCCCTCGATCCGTTTCACGAAACGGTCGACGCAACCCGCCGCGGCTTGCCCGGCGGGTTTTTCTTTTTCTGCGCCCAGGCGGCCGTTGCCGCCTTCGAAACGTCATGATCAAACTGATCGTCGGCCTCGGCAATCCCGGGGCGGAATACACCGCGACGCGCCACAACGCCGGTTTCTGGCTGATCGACCAGCTCGCCCGCGAAGCTGGCACGACGCTGCGCGACGAACGCCGCTTCCACGGCTTCTATGCGAAAGCGCGCCTGCATGGCGAGGAAGTCCATCTGCTTGAGCCGCAGACCTACATGAACCGCTCCGGCCAGTCGGTCGTCGCGCTCGCGCAATTCTTCAAGATCCTGCCCGACCAGATCCTCGTCGCGCACGACGAGCTCGACCTGCCGCCCGGCACCGTGAAGCTGAAGCTCGGTGGCGGCAGCGGCGGCCACAACGGCCTCAAGGACATCACCGCGCACCTGTCGTCGCAGCAATACTGGCGGCTGCGGATCGGCATCGGCCATCCGCGCGACCTGATTCCGGAAAGCGCGCGCGCTGGCGCGAAGCCCGACGTCGCGAACTTCGTGCTGAAGCCGCCGCGCCGCGAGGAGCAGGACGTGATCGACGCATCGATCGAACGCGCGCTCGCCGTGATGCCGATGGTCGTCAAGGGCGAACTCGACCGCGCGACGATGCAGCTGCATCGCAACTGACGCCCGTCGCACCCGCCTGGCGCATCGGCCGTCCGGCGCAACCGGGCGGCCTCGTCCGCCCCACCGCGACGCGCACATGCGGTAATCTCGACGTTTTGCCCGACAGGAGCCAAGCGGTGAGCCGTTACTGGAGCGACGTCGTTCAGCAACTCGTGCCTTACGTGCCGGGCGAACAGCCCGCGCTTGCGCACCCCGTCAAGCTGAACACCAACGAGAATCCCTATCCGCCGTCGCCGCGCGTCGTCGCGGCGATCGCCCGCGAACTCGGCGGCACCGGCGACACGCTGCGCCGCTATCCGGACCCGGTCGCGCGCGCGCTGCGCGAGACGGTCGCGGCCCATCACCGCATCAAGCCCGAACAGGTGTTCGTCGGCAACGGCTCCGACGAGGTGCTCGCGCACACGTTCCAGGCGCTGCTCAAGCACGACCGGCCGCTGCGCTTCCCCGACATCACGTACAGCTTCTATCCGACCTACGCGCGCCTGTACGGCGTCGAGACCACGGTCGTGCCGCTCGCGGACGATTTCTCGATCCGTGTCGACGACTATCTCGACGACGCCGGCGGCGTGCTGTTTCCGAACCCGAATGCACCGACCGGGCGCGCGCTGCCGCTCGCGGACGTCGAGCGGATCGCGGCCGCGAATCCGTCGTCGGTCGTCGTGATCGACGAAGCGTACGTCGATTTCGGCGCGCAGTCGGCCATTACGCTGATCGATCGCCATCCGAATCTGCTCGTCGTGCATACGACGTCGAAGGCGCGCTCGCTCGCGGGCATGCGCGTCGGCTTCGCGTTCGGCGATGCGGCGCTGATCGACGCGTTGAACCGCGTGAAGGACAGCTTCAACTCGTATCCGCTCGACCGGCTCGCGCAGGTCGCCGCGCAGGCCGCGTACGAAGACACCGACTATTTCAACGCCACCTGCCGGCGCGTGATCGACAGCCGGGCGCGGCTCACGCAGGCGCTCGACGCACTCGGCTTCGAGATCGTGCCGTCGGCCGCGAATTTCGTGTTCGCGCGCCATCCCGCGCACGATGCGGGCGCGATCGCGGCGAAGCTGAAGGAACGGGAAATTTTCGTGCGGCACTTCCGGCTGCCGCGGATCGACCAGCATCTTCGCATCACCGTCGGCACCGATGCCGAATGCGACGCGCTCGTCGCGGCGTTGCGCGAGCTGCTGGCCTGATACGGAAGAACCGGCGCCGAATGGCGCCGGGCTGAAAGCGCGACGCGCGCGCCACACAAAGCGCGCGTCAGCGCCGGATCACGACGCGTCGCCGCCCTTCACGGCGATCAGCGCGTGGTACTTCTCCATCAATTGCGCATGCGATTCGTCATGCTGCGGATCGCGCGGAATGCATTCGACCGGACACACCTGCTGGCACTGCGGTTCGTCGAAATGGCCGACGCACTCGGTGCACTTGTTCGGGTCGATCACGTAGATGTCCGGGCCCATCGAAATCGCGCCGTTCGGGCACTCGGGCTCGCACACGTCGCAATTGATGCACTCGTCGGTAATCATCAAAGCCATACTGATCTCACTTCTTCAGGCCGGCGGCCGGCTTCGCAACGAAACCGGCCGGCGCCGCATCACGCGGCAGGGCCTCCCATCGCGGTGACCTTCTCGGTCAGCCATTTCTCGACGGACGGAAACACGAATTTGCTAACATCGCCGCCCAATTGCGCGATTTCGCGCACGATCGTCCCCGAGATGAACTGGTACTGGTCGGACGGCGTCATGAACATCGTCTCGACGTCGGGCAGCAGATAGCGGTTCATCCCCGCCATCTGGAACTCATACTCGAAATCGGACACCGCGCGCAGCCCGCGCACGATCACGCGCGCATTGTTCACGCGGACGAAATCCTTCAGGAGGCCGGTGAAACTCATCACCTTCACGTTCGGGTAATGGCCGAGCACCTCGTTCGCAATCGTCAGACGTTCCTCGAGCGAGAAAAACGGCTTTTTCGCGCGGCTGTCGGCAACGCCCACCACCAGCGTATCAAAAATGCTCGACGCACGCCGCACGAGGTCTTCGTGCCCGCGCGTCAGCGGATCGAACGTACCGGGATACACGGCGACTACCATGTCGCTCCTCCTGTCATCACGCAAACGGGATGGCAGCCGTGCGATGCACGCGCCGCTGCCGAGATGGGCATGCGTCGCCTTTGCGGCGCGCCGCCTCGTATGGAACGCGCATTATTCATCATTTTCGCGCCGCAGCAAATGATAGTGAACCGCACCGGCCTTGCCGTGCTTCACCACCTGCCAGCCTGCGAGCGCGTCGTGCGCGGCCGGATCGAGTTCCGCCCCCGTTTCGACGTACAACGCGCCACCCGCCGCGACGAGCGGCGCCGACAGCGCGATCGCACGCTCGAGCGCGGCCAGGTCGTCGAACGGCGGATCGAGGAACACGACGTCGAACGCGCCCGGCGTCAGGCCGGCCGCGAGCCGCAGCGCATCGGCTTCGGCGATCTCGACCGAACGGGCGCCGAGCTTGTCCTTGATCGCCCGCAACTGCTGCGCGGCGCGCGGATGACGCTCGACCATCACGACGCTCGCCGCGCCGCGCGACGCGGCCTCGAAGCCGAGCGCGCCGGTGCCCGCGAACAGGTCGAGGCAGCGGCGGCCTTCGAGATCCTGGCCGAGCCAGTTGAACAGCGTCTCGCGCACGCGATCGGGGGTCGGGCGCAAGCCGTCGAGATCGAGCACCGCGAGCGGCGTGCGTTTCCAGTCGCCGCCGATGATGCGGATCGTGTGCGGCTTGCCGCGGCCGGGAGAGGCCGCGGGGCGGCCGGAAGAGGAACGGGACATACGGGATATCGACAACGGAGGGACCGGGCACGCGCAGGGGCGCGCCGCCAAACAGGCGCACGTTACCACAGCGGCGACGCGCACTGACGCGAGCGCCACGCCGCACTGATAAAATGCACGGTTTCGGCCGCCGTGCGCCGCGCCCGCGCGAACGCAGAACGGCCCGTCCGGCGCCCCGCTCCCGGCGGCGGCCCGCCCTCTTCCCGACGTCAGACCATGTTCAGTTTCTTCAAACGATTCAAGAAAACGCAGGAGCCCGATCCGGCGGAATCGCAATCGGCCGACGCGCAGCAAGCGGACGAAGCGTCCGACGCCGACGCGCCCGTGCTCGACGCGCCGCCCGCGGCCAGCGTGCCGCCAGCGCCCGCGCAACCGGCTGCGCCGGCCGTCGTGATGACCGTCACGCCGACCAACGACGGCCGCGACGAAGTCGTCGAGACGGTCGAGATCGTGCCGCCGCCGCTGCAGGACGCGTCCGCGAAGAAGTCGTGGCTCGCGCGCCTGAAGACGGGGCTCGCGAAGACGGGCTCGAGCATCACCGGCGTCTTCGTCAACACGAAGATCGACGAGGATCTGTACGAGGAGCTCGAAACCGCGCTGCTGATGTCCGACGCGGGCGTTGACGCGACCGAATACCTGCTCGGCGCGCTGCGCGAAAAGGTGCGCGCGGGCCGGCTCACCGATCCGCAGCAGGTGAAGGCTGCACTGCACGACCTGCTCGTCGAGCTGCTGACGCCGCTCGAGAAATCGCTGATGCTCGGCCGCGCGCAGCCGCTCGTGATGATGATCACCGGCGTGAACGGCGCGGGCAAGACGACCAGCATCGGCAAGCTCGCGAAGCACCTGCAGAGCTTCGACCAGTCGGTGCTGCTGGCTGCCGGCGACACGTTCCGCGCGGCCGCGCGCGAACAGCTGGCGGTCTGGGGCGAGCGCAACAACGTGACGGTCGTGCAGCAGGAGAGCGGCGATCCGGCCGCGGTGATCTTCGACGCGGTCAGCGCCGCGCGCGCGCGCAAGATCGACGTGATGATGGCCGACACGGCCGGCCGCCTGCCGACGCAGCTGCATCTGATGGAGGAGCTGAAGAAGGTGAAGCGCGTGATCGCGAAGGCGCACGACGGCGCGCCGCACGAAGTGCTGCTGGTGATCGACGCGAACACCGGCCAGAACGCGCTCACGCAGGTGAAGGCCTTCGACGACGCGCTGGGCCTGACCGGCCTGATCGTCACGAAGCTCGACGGCACCGCGAAGGGCGGGATTCTCGCCGCGATCGCGCGGCAACGGCCGGTGCCCGTCTACTTCATCGGCGTCGGCGAGAAGGTCGAGGACCTGCAGCCGTTCAGCGCGGTGGAATTCGCGGACGCGCTGCTCGGCTGAACGCCGCCGGCCTGCATCGCACGGGGCGCCTTCGGGCGCCCTTTTTCATGCGCGTCCGATCATGCTCGCCACGGGCGCGCCGCGCTCATTCCGCGTCGGGCTGCGCGCCCGGCTCGGCGGCCTTGAACGCGTCGATCGTCGCCGCATGGTCGACGATCCGCTGGATCGTCGGGAACCGCGTCGTGTCGATCGAGAAGCGGTTCGCGTTGAACACCTGCGGCACGAGGCACACGTCGGCGAGCGTCGGCGTGTCGCCGAAGCACAGCTTGCCGGTGCGCGGGTCGTTCGCGAGACGCGCCTCGAGCGTTTCGAAGCCCGCCTCGATCCAGTGCCGGTACCACGCGTTCTTTGCGTCCTCGGGCACCTTCAGCGTGTGCTTCAGGTACTTGAGCACGCGCAGGTTGTTGAGCGGGTGGATTTCGCACGCGATCTGCAGCGCGACCGCGCGCACGTACGCACGATCGACCGGCTGCTTCGGCAGGAGCGCGGGCTCGGGATGGGTTTCGTCGAGATATTCGATGATCGCGAGCGACTGCTGCAGCGTCGCGTCGCCATCGATCAGCGTCGGCACGACCGCATCCGGATTCAGCGCGCGGTACGCGTCCTTCAGTTGCTCGCCGCCATCGCGCAGCATGTGCACGGGCGCATAGTCGAACGGCAACTGCTTGAGGTTCAGGGCGATCCGCACGCGGTACGACGCGGAACTGCGGAAATAGCTGTAGAGCTTCATGGGATGTCTCTCGTAGTCGTATTCGGTCGGCAGCGGCACGGGCGCGGCGCAGCCGGTGCGCGCGCCGCCGGGAACCAGAGTGTAGCGCGGCACGATGCGCGCCCGCGCCCGTGCGATACTCGGGACATTCCTCACCGCTCACCGCGCGGCCCGATGCCGGCCGCCCGCCCCACGTTCCGATGACCGCTTCCCACGATCCCGCCGCCGCTCCGTTCCCTTGCGCCCGCTTCATCAAGGAAATCGGCCGCGGCCCGCACGGCGCGCGCGCCCTGTCCGCCGAGGACACGTTCACGCTCTATCGCGCGATGCTCGATGCGCGCGTGTCGGACGTCGAACTCGGCGCGATCCTGATCGCCTATCGGCTGAAGGGCGAATCCGCCGACGAACTGGCCGCGATGCTCGCCGCCGCGCAGGCGTCGTTCGAGCCGGTGCACGTGCAGGACGCCGCGTTCCGCCCGGTGTCGATTCCGAGCTACAACGGCGCGCGCAAGCAACCGAACCTCGTGCCGCTGCTCGCGCTGCTGCTCGCGCGCGAAGGCGTGCCGGTGCTCGTGCATGGGGTCGAGCAGGATCCGGGCCGCGTGACGAGCGCCGAGATCTTCTCGGCGCTGTCGCTCCCGCCGTCGACGTCGCACGATGCGATCGAGGACACGCTCGCCGAACGCCGCGTCGCGTTCGCGCCGATCGACGTGCTGGCGCCGCGCATCGCGCACCTGCTGTCGATGCGCAGCGTGCTCGGCGTGCGCAACTCGACGCATACGCTCGTGAAGATCCTGCAGCCGTTCGCGCCGGCCGGGCTGCGGCTCGTCAACTACACGCACCCGCCGTACCGTGACAGCCTCGCGCAGCTGTTCCGCGATCATCCGGACGCCGCGCTCGGCGGCGCGCTGCTCGCGCGCGGCACCGAAGGCGAAGCGGTGGCCGACACGCGGCGCCAGGTGCAGGTCGACTGGCTGCATGACGGCGTGTGCGACACGCTGATCGAGGCCGAGCGTTCGTCGACCGACGCACCGCCCGTCGCGCTGCCCGAGTCGCGCGATGCGGCGACCACGGCCGCGTGGACGGACGCCGTGCTGCGCGGCGAGGTGCCGGTGCCCGACACCGTGGCGCGCCAGGTCGCGACGATCGTGCAGGTCGCCCGCATCGCGCGCTGACGACCTGCCCCTTTATCCCGACATTTGACACGCGAGCGCATCCTGGCATAGAGTGGCCGTCATGCGTTCCTTTCCGAACACCCTCCGAATTACCTCCGGCCGCCTAGCGCGGCCGCTATCGCTACGACTAGCCTAAGGCTGTCGTAGCGCCGTGTGCTGTTCGCACGGTCCTCCCAGCAGTTCCTCGCAGTACCCCTCTCGCAGTTTTTACAACCCGAAGTCGTCAGCCTTCGTCCGTCTATCCGTCGGCCGATTCGCGAAGATCATCCGCATCCGCGGCGCCATCGTGCGCCGGGATGCGAGGCAGCGCCAACCGTCGCCCATGCCGCCCCGTCTTCGCTCGCGACTTGAGACCCGAGGTCCAGAAGATGATGCGCAATCCGCAAGACAAGTACCGTCCGTTCGAGCCCGTTCGCCTCAATGGCCGCCGCTGGCCGGCCCGCACCATCGAGCGTGCGCCCGTGTGGATGAGCACCGACCTGCGCGACGGCAACCAGTCGCTGATCGAGCCGATGAGCATCGAGCAGAAGCTCGAGTTCTTCGAAATGCTGGTCGCCATCGGGTTCAAGGAGATCGAAGTCGGTTTTCCGTCGGCGTCGCAAACCGACTTCGATTTCGTCCGCAAGCTGATCGACGACAAGCGGATTCCCGACGACGTGACGATCGAGGTGCTCGTGCAGTCGCGCGAAGACCTGATCGCCCGTACGTTCGATGCGCTCGAAGGCGTGCCGCGCGCGATCGTGCACCTGTACAACGCGGTCTGCCCGTCGTTCCGCCGCATCGTGTTCGGCATGTCGAAGAACGACGTGAAGGCGCTCGCGATCGACGGCACGCGCATCATCAAGGCACACGCGGCCGCGCGCCCCGAGACGCACTGGACCTTCCAGTACTCGCCGGAAACCTTCAGCATGACCGAGCTGACGTTCGCGCGCGAGATCTGCGACGCGGTCGCGCAGACGTGGCGCCCGACCCGCGACCACAAGATGATCGTCAACCTGCCGGCCACCGTCGAGGCCGCAACCCCGAACGTGTTCGCCGACCAGATCGAATGGATGGACCGCAACCTCGCGTATCGCGACAGCATCGTGCTGTCCGTGCATCCGCACAACGATCGCGGCACCGCGGTCGCGGCGGCCGAACTCGCGCTGCTCGCGGGCGCCGACCGCATCGAAGGCTGCCTGTTCGGCAACGGCGAGCGCACCGGCAACGTCGATCTCGTCACGCTCGCGCTGAACCTCTACACGCAAGGCATCGACCCGGGCCTCGACTTCTCCGACATCGACGCCGTGCGCCGCGTCGTCGAACGCTGCAACCAGATTCCCGTGCATCCGCGCCATCCGTACGCGGGCGACCTCGTGTTCACCGCGTTTTCCGGCTCGCACCAGGACGCGATCCGCAAGGGCTTCGCGCAGCAGCGCCCCGATGCGATCTGGGAAGTGCCGTACCTGCCGATCGACCCGGCGGATCTCGGCCGCAGCTACGACGCGGTGATCCGCGTGAACAGCCAGTCCGGCAAGGGCGGCGCGACCTTCCTGCTCGAACGCGGGATGGGCTTCACGCCGACGCGCCGCGTCCAGATCGAGTTCAGCCATGCGGTGCAGACGCTCGCCGACGCATCGGGCGAGGAAGTGACGGGCGACACGATCTGCGCGCTGTTCGCGCGCGAATTCTTCGAGACGGACGGCCCGACCGCGCGCCACGGCATCGGCGCGCGCTGGCAAAACCGCGAGATCGCGCTGGCGCCCGCCGCCGACGCGACGCCCGACGACGCCGTGCGACGTTTCGCCGCGGCATTCGCGAGCGCCGCCGGCGCCACGATCGACATCGCGTCGTGCGAATCCACGCGCACGGCGGACGGCCGGGTCGCGGTATCGGTCGGCTGCCGGGTCGGCGACGCGCCGCTGCGGCACGGTGTCGGCGTGCACGCCGATGCGGCGAGTGCGGCGCTCGATGCGGTCGTCAGCGCGATCAACCGCTCGGCATGGCACTGCGCGGATCGCCGCGCGGCGGCCTGAACGCGGGGCTTCGATGCAGGGTTGAAACGTCAGCGAGCGGGGCGTGACCGCCCGTGCGACGCGCGATCCGCGCCGCACGCGGCAACAAAAAGCGGCTCAGAAGGCCGCTTCGGTCGGGGCATGAAAAAGGCGCGTTACCCGCGCTCACGCCTCGGTCGCGCACCGCGTCGCCTGCCACGCGAACAGGCTCCAGCGACCGTGGTCGTGCGTGTGGACGGACGTATAGGCAATCGGGAACACGAGGCCGCCGTTGTTGGTTTCCATCTCGATCAACGCGCGCCCCGTGACGACGCAGGTCTCGTCGCCGACCGGCAGCACGTCCTGCGACTGGATTTCGATCTGGCGATAGCGGCGGCGGCCGGCGACGATGGCGTCGATGAACTGCTGCTTGGTTTCGCGTTTGCCGTTGGTATGGACGAAAAACACCTTGTCCGACAACAGCGCGTCGAGCGCCTCGCCGTCGCCGTCCACCATCGCCCGGAACCGGTCGCGCTCGAGCGCGCGGATCGCATCGACCACCTTCGCCATCGCCTGACTCCTCGGCAACGCGCCCGCCTTGCACGGGCGTACGGATCAGAAGTTGTACTGCAGGTAGAACTGGTGGAAATTTATACCAGGATTCGGCTCTTTGATACCCGCGTTAGACACATGTTCAAAACGGTAGCCGACCTGATACTGTTGCCGTTGGCCGAACTGCACGCCCACGCCGCCCGTCGGCGCGAACTGGAACGCGGTCGACAGCGAGAAATTGTCCGAGATCGTCGGGTGCGTCAGGAGCCGGACGCCGCCGCCCGCCTCGATGAACGGGCGAATCTGCCCGCTGCTCTTGATGAAGCGGAACATCGGCGTCACGCCGAACTCGCCGATGCTGCTGTGGACGTTGCCGCCCGTGTGCCAGTAGCCGGCGTGCCCTTCGACGACGAACGCGAAGTGCCAGCCGCCGACTTCCCACCAGTTCCAGCCCGGATCCCACACCACGCCGATATCGGCCTTGTCGACCCCGTGACGATCCGAAAACCCGCCGCCCGCCTGGATCCCCCAGCGATCCGCGAAAGCCGCACCCGATCCGCCCAGAAGAGACGCTGCCAGCATCGCATGCAGCACCAGCCGGCTGCGGGGCCGGCGATTCTTCTTATTGTTCATCTGACACTCCAACTTTGTGGGTTGAATGGAGCCTGCCGCAACGGCCGGGCCCGAGCGAACTGAATGGTATGGTAAAGGACTTTTCGGATCGGCATCACGAAACGAAATGGCTTCCTTCCAAAACGACAAAAATCGAAATCGTCTACTGATTCCCATCAGAAACAACGGCTTACGGAACTTCGTGGCGCCACCCTGGTCGCAGAATAGACTATCGGCTCGACTGGTTCGATAGAAAAATGGGGAACTCCGATGCCCCCGCCCGCTCTAAGGAATTAGCACTCACCTTGCGGGAGTGCTAAGATGACCCACGGAATCTCATTCGAGACCGGGGGTTTGTCCCTGATTCCAAAGGAGTTTTTAGTGAGCAACGCCCTGACCCTCCCGAACACCCTGAGCCCGACGCCGGCCAAGGCCGAATCGGCAGGCTCGCTGGCGCTCGCAGCCCAATCGATGTTGCCCGGCCAGCTCGGCAACATCGACGCGTACATCCAGGCCGTCAACCGCATCCCGCTGCTGACCGCCGAGGAGGAACGCCGCTACGCAACCGAATTCCGCGACGACAACAACCTCGACGCGGCGCGCCGCCTCGTGCTGTCGCACCTGCGTCTCGTCGTGTCGATCGCGCGCAACTATCTCGGCTACGGCCTGCCGCACGGCGACCTGATCCAGGAAGGCAACATCGGCCTGATGAAAGCCGTGAAGCGATTCGACCCGGCGCAAAACGTGCGCCTGGTGTCGTATGCGATTCACTGGATCAAGGCCGAGATCCACGAGTACATCCTGCGCAACTGGCGCATGGTGAAGGTCGCGACGACGAAGGCGCAGCGCAAGCTGTTCTTCAACCTGCGCAGCCACAAGAAGAGCATGCAGGCGATGACGCCCGAGGAAATCGACGGCCTCGCGCAGGAGCTCAACGTCAAGCGCGAGGAAGTCACCGAGATGGAAACGCGCCTGTCGGGCGGCGACATCGCGCTCGAAGGCCAGGTGGAAGACGGCGAGGAGTCGTACGCGCCGATCGCCTACCTGGCCGACTCGCACAACGAGCCGACCGCCGTGCTCGCCGCGCGTCAGCGCGACATGCTGCAGACGGACGGCATCGCGCAGGCGCTCGACGCGCTCGATGCACGCAGCCGCCGCATCATCGAGGCGCGCTGGCTGCACGTCGACGACGACGGCTCGGGCGGCTCGACGCTGCACGATCTCGCCGCCGAGTTCGGCGTGTCGGCGGAACGCATCCGCCAGATCGAAGCGAGCGCGATGAAAAAGATGCGCACGGCGCTCGCCGAATACGCGTAAATCGCGGCAATTTAGAGCGCTTCGTCGAAAACCGCTGCCTGACCGGCAGCGGTTTTTTTTCGTCCGTTTTTCCGCTGCTTTTCACCCGCTTTTCAACGCGTCTCACACGCCGTTTCTACGCCGATTAATTGACCTGATTCATCGGATATTGCGTCATTTGCAGCGGCCTTCCGCATAACCTTGATCCACCTCAATTTTTACCCCACGCTTCGCGACGGTCTGCCGCAGCGCAGCACTCGGCAGCGGAAAGCCGTCCTTTTAAAATTGGCATGTCAGGCGCAAAAGGATTAAAACAGCTTCACGGCCGTCACCAATCCGACGTAAAGTCGCCCCCAATCCGATCTCAATCGATTCAGGATAATCGCCTTGATCTCGATCAATAAAGAGCCTTCGCGGCCGGCCGGCACGATCGGCTGGCGCGCGCGCATCGCCGCGTGGGCACGCGGCCCCACCCTCGCCCGCGACATCGCGCTGGTGCTGATCGTCAAGCTGATCCTCCTGATGTCGCTCAAATACGCATTCTTCAATCATCCGCAGGCCGAGCACATGTCGTTGCCGCCTGCCGCCGTGGCCGAGAAGCTGCTCTCGGTGCCGGCGCCTGCATCTACCGAGGGAGACCACCATGATAAGTAGCGAAGTCGTCGATCTGTCACGTCTGCAGTTCGGCATCACGGCGCTCTACCACTTCCTGTTCGTGCCGCTGACGCTCGGCCTGTCCTGGCTGCTCGTCATCATGGAAGCCGTCTACGTGATGACCGGCAAACAGGTCTACAAGGACATGACCCAGTTCTGGGGCAAGCTGTTCGGGATCAACTTCGCGATGGGCGTGACGACCGGCATCACGCTCGAATTCCAGTTCGGCACGAACTGGTCGTACTACTCGCACTACGTCGGCGACATCTTCGGCGTGCCGCTCGCGGTCGAAGGCCTGATGGCGTTCTTCCTCGAATCCACGTTCGTCGGCCTGTTCTTCTTCGGCTGGAACCGCCTGTCGAAGGTCAAGCACCTGGTCGTCACGTTCCTCGTCGCGCTGGGCTCGAACCTGTCCGCGCTGTGGATCCTCGTCGCGAACGGCTGGATGAACAACCCGGTCGGCGCCGAGTTCAACTACCAGACGATGCGTATGGAGCTGACGAGCCTGTTCGACGTGCTGTTCAACCCGGTCGCGCAGGTGAAGTTCGTGCACACCGTGTCGGCCGGTTACGTGACGGCCGCGATGTTCGTGCTCGGCATTTCGTCGTGGTACCTGCTGAAAAAGCGCGACGTCGACTTCGCGCTGCGCTCGTTCGCGGTCGCGGCCGGCTTCGGCCTCGCGGCCACGCTGTGCGTGATCGTGCTCGGCGACGAATCGGGCTACACGACCGGCGAAGTGCAGAAGATGAAGCTCGCCGCGATCGAATCGGAATGGGAAACCCAGCCGGCGCCGGCATCGTTCACGCTGATCGGCATCCCGAACCAGAAGGAAGAACGCACCGACTACGCGATCAAGATCCCGTACGCGCTCGGCCTGATCGCGACGCGCTCGATCGACGAGCCGGTGATCGGCCTGCGCGAGCTCGCGAAGCACAGCGAGGAACACATCCAGAGCGGGATGGTCGCGTACGGCGCCTTGCAGAAGATCAAGGAAGGCGACACGAGCGACGCGACCCGCGCGCTGTTCGACCAGCACAAGCAGTATCTCGGCTACGGACTGATGCTCAAGCAGTTCACGCCGAACGTGGTCGATGCGACGCCCGAGCAGATCAAGGCCGCCGCGAAGAAGACGATCCCGCCGGTCGCGCCCGTATTCTTCTCGTTCCGGATCATGGTGTTCCTCGGCTTCCTGTTCCTCGCGACCTTCGTCGCCGCGTTCTGGTTCTGCGCGCGCCGGCAGCTGCTGCAGGACAACCGCCGCTGGTTCCTGCGCTATGCGGTGTGGGCGATCCCGCTGCCGTGGCTCGCCGCGGAATTCGGCTGGGTCGTCGCCGAGCTCGGCCGCCAGCCGTGGACGATCGCGGGCATCCTGCCGACGCATCTGTCCGCGTCCAGCCTGACGTCGACGGACCTGTACCTGAGCCTCGCCGGTTTCATCGCGTTCTACACGGTACTGTTCATCATCGAGATCAAGCTGATGTTCAAGTACGCGCGCCTCGGCCCGTCGTCGCTGCATACCGGCCGCTATCACCACGAACTCGCCGCCGCCGGCGAGCGGGCCGCGGTCTGAGCACGCCCTCGCAACCGAACAAGGAATCGCTATGGACTATGCAACTCTCAAGCTGATCTGGTGGCTGCTCGTCGGCGTGCTGCTGATCGGCTTCGCCGTCACCGACGGCTTCGACATGGGCGCGACCGCGCTGCTGCCGTTCCTCGGCAAGACCGACGAGGAGCGCCGCATCATCGTCAACACGGTCGGCGCGACGTGGGAAGGCAACCAGGTGTGGCTGATCACGGCCGGCGGTGCGATGTTCGCCGCGTGGCCGCTCGTCTACGCCGCGTCGTTCTCCGGCTTCTACTTCGCGATGCTGCTCGTGCTGTTCGCGCTGTTCTTCCGGCCGGTGGGCTTCGACTACCGCAGCAAGCGGCCCGACCCGCGCTGGCGCGCGGGCTGGGACTGGGGCCTGTTCGTCGGCGGCTTCGTGCCGGCGCTGGTGTTCGGCGTCGCGTTCGGCAACCTGCTGCAGGGCGTGCCGTTCAAGTTCGACAGCGACCTGCGCGTGACCTACTACGGCGGCTTCTGGGCGCTGCTGAACCCGTTCGCGCTGCTGTGCGGGCTCGTCAGCCTCACGATGCTCGTCGCGCACGGCGCCGCGTTCATCAAGATGAAGACCGACGGCGTGATCGCGCGCCGTGCGTCGATCGCGCTGCGCGTCGCGTCGTTCCTCGCGGTCGTGCTGTTCGTGCTGGCCGGCGTGCTCGTCGCTTCGTATATCGGCGGCTTCCACATCACCCACGCCGCGCCGACCGACACCGTCGCGAACCCGCTGCTCAAGGACGTCGCCGCCGGTTCGGGCCTGTGGCTCGCGAACTACGGCGAGTATCCGTGGATGATCGCGGCGCCCGTCGTCGGGATCGCGGGCGGCGTGCTCGCGCTGCTGCTCGCCGGCTCGAAGCAGGAGAAGACGGCGTTCTTCTGCACGGGCCTGATGATCGTCGGCGTGATCCTGACCGCGGGCTTCTCGATGTTCCCGTTCATCATGCCGTCGTCGCTCGACCCGCGCAGCAGCCTGACCGTGTGGGATTCGACGTCGAGCCACATGACGCTGCAGGTGATGCTGTTCGCGGTGATCGTGTTCCTGCCGATCATCCTGCTCTACACGAGCTGGGTGTATCGCGTGATGCGCGGCAAGGTCACGCACCAGACGCTCGAAGAGAACAAGCACTCGATGTATTGACGCACTGAACCGGGCCGGGGCGCGCAGGCGCCCTCGCCCACCGTTTCGCAAGGAGTCGGATCATGTGGTATTTCAGCTGGATTCTCGGTATCGGCGTCGCGCTGTCGTTCGGCATCGTCAACGCGATGTGGCTCGAAGCGCGGCAGAAGCCGCAGGAAGCGCCGGTGCGTGCGCGCCGCGACTGACGCAGTGACGCACCGCGCGCGATACGCGCGGCCGCCGTCCGACAACGGAAAGAACCTCGCTTCGCGCGAGGTTTTTTTTCGTCACGGCCGCGCCGGCGGGACGTCGCACGGCGATGCCAATTTAGCGCCAGATTGATACCACTTGAATACCAATAAAAGGTTTCATAAGATCGTTGGACACGGCCGCTGACAGGCCGATTCCTTCTGGGTGGGGGAGACATGCGAATCCCGTGTGTGGCGTGCGCGTGCGCGCCGTGTCGATGTCCGCGTGCCACGGCGCGTGCCGTCGTCGCGCTCGTGCGCGGCCAACCGTGCGCCGTCGATTGCGGCCGTCTCGCCGCTGCAGCGAACGCCGCGAGCCGCCGATGATTCCGCGCACGCCGCCGCGCCGCGCCGACCGGCACGCATGCCCGCCTCCCGTTCCGTAACGCACGCGCCCGCGTGCCGAATGCGCGCGGCGCAGCCGCATCGCTCCGCGTGCTGGTATCTCCCGCAGCTCCACTGAAAGACCCGATCGCAGCGACGTCGCGTCACGGCGCCGCTACGCCCCCTTTTTCTCAGGAGTTCGAATTGAAGCGTACCTTGCCCTCCCTCATTGCCGGCCTGCTGATCGCCGTGCTGTCGCC
Organism: Burkholderia sp. 28_3; assembly: GCF_003253915.1. Lineage (NCBI taxonomy): Bacteria > Pseudomonadati > Pseudomonadota > Betaproteobacteria > Burkholderiales > Burkholderiaceae > Burkholderia > Burkholderia sp. 28_3. Next base: position 23,441 of record NZ_QKZF01000009.1, on the reverse strand, counting down.
GGCGGCGATCTCCGCGGTGCCGGCGTCGGCCGCCGCTGGCGCGAACGCCGGCACCGCGCAAGCGGCCGCCGCCCAGGCGGCCAGCCTCGCGACGCTGCTGTCGAACGGCCTCGCGTTGCGCGTGGCCGTCGACAACAACCACGCGGCCGCGGCCGGCGTACCGTGCGCCGATCTCGGCGCCGACGGCGCCGCCTGCGCGACCGGCCGCCTGATCCTGCAGAACCGCGGCCATGCGGCGATTGCCGACGGCGGCTGGAAGCTCTACCTGCACAGCATCCGCCGCCTGCTGCGGATCGACCGGCCGGGCTTCGCGCTGCGGCGGCTCACCGGCGACCTGTACGAGCTGACGCCGCAGCCAGGCTCGGTGCGGCTCGCGCCCGGCGAGCGCATCGAGCTGCCGTTCGTCGCCGAATACTGGCTGCTGCGTTACAGCGACGTGATTCCGCGTCCGTATGTCGTCGTCGACGGCGCGCCGCCGGCCGTGCTGCGCTACGACGACACCGACAACGAGCTGCGCTACGTCGAATCGCTGCCGGCCGACGCGCAGAACAATTCGACCGGCAACGCGCCGCCCGTGGCCGTGCGGCCCGATCCCGGTCGCGCGCTGCCGAGCGTGAAGCGCGAGCTGCCGCTGCCCGGCACGCTCGAGCTGCGCGGCGTCGAACTCGCGCTGCCGGACCTGCCTGACGCACAGGTCGCGGCGCTGCGCGAGCGCGCGACGACCCTCGGACTCGACGGCGCAGGCGTGCCGGTACGCGGCTTCGTCGCGCCGCGCCGGCTGCCGGCCGACCTCGCGACACCGGGCGGCTACCGGCTCGCGATCGGGCCGCGCGGCGTGCTGATCGAAGGCTACGATCGCGCGGGCCTCTACTACGGCGTGCAGACGCTCTACTCGCTCGCGCCGGCCGGCGGCGGCCCGATCCCGGCGATGCTCGTCGAGGATGCGCCGCGCTTCACGCATCGCGGGATGCACGTCGACCTCGCGCGCAACTTCAAGCAGCCGGCGACGCTGCGCCGCCTGATCGACCAGATGAGCGCGTACAAGCTCAACCGCCTGCACCTGCATCTGTCCGACGACGAAGGCTGGCGCATCGAGATTCCCGGCCTGCCCGAGCTGACCGAGATCGGGGGACGCCGCTGCCACGACCCGAGCGAGACGCGCTGCCTGCTGCCGCAGCTCGGCTCCGGGCCGGACAATCGCTCGGGCGGCGGCTACCTGACGCGCGACGACTACGTGGCGCTCGTGCGCTACGCGGCCGCGCGCTTCGTTCAGATCATCCCCGAGATCGACATGCCCGCGCATGCGCGGGCGGCCGTCGTGACGATGGAGGCGCGCTACCGGCGGCTGCATGCGGCGGGTCGCGAGCAGGAAGCGAACGCATACCGGCTGCTCGACCCGCAGGACACGACGAACCTGACGACGGTGCAGTTCTACGACCGGCGCAGCGACCTGAACCCGTGCGTGCCGGGCGCGCTCAACTTCGCGTCGAAGGTGATCCGCGAGATCGCGGCGATGCACGCGGACGCGCAGGCGCCGCTGCAGACCTGGCACTACGGCGGCGACGAAGCGAAGAACATCTTCCTCGGCGGCGGCTTCCAGCCGCTGAACGGCACCGACCCGAACAAGGGGCGCATCGATCTGGCCGCGCAGGACAAGCCGTGGGCGCGTTCGCCCGCTTGCACGGCGCTGCTCCAGCGCGGCGAGATCAAGTCGATCGACGAGCTGCCGACGCGTTTCGCGAAACAGGTGAGCGCGGCGGTCAACGCGAACGGGATCGGCACGATGGCCGCGTGGCAGGACGGCATCAAGCATGCGAACGGGCCGCAGGATTTCAGCACGCGCCACGTGATGGTGTCGCTGTGGGACACGATCTTCTGGGGCGCGTCGGACAGCGCGCGCGACCTGAGCGGCAAGGGCTACCAGACGGTGCTCGCGCTGCCCGACTACCTGTACTTCGACTTCCCGTACACGCTCAATCCGCGCGAGCGCGGCTACTACTGGGGCTCGCACGCGACCGACGAGTACAAGGTGTTCTCGCTCGCGCCGGAGAACCTGCCGCAGAACGCCGAAGTGATGGGCGACCGCGACGGCAACCCGTTCGAGGTGACGGGCACGGGCCCCGCGCCGCGCATCGAAGGCATGCAGGGCCAGGCGTGGGGCGAGGTGATGCGCAACGACACCTTTCTCGAATACATGACCTATCCGCGACTGCTCGCGCTCGCCGAGCGCGCGTGGCACCGGGCCGACTGGGAGCTGCCGTATGCGGCCGGCGTGCGCTTCAAGCGCGGCGACACGCATCACGTCGACATCGCCGCGCTGCAGCGCGACTGGGCCGGCTTCGCGACGCTGCTCACGCAACGCGAATTGCCGAAGCTCGACCGCGCCGGCGTCGGCTACCGGAAGCCGACCTTCACGCTGACGAATCCGTGATCGGCTGACCGGCCAGGCAGTCGAGCGACAAGCGATGCGGCGCAACGCATCGCGTATCGCGCACCGCCGTCTCCAAAGCAAAAACGGCTTGCGACATCGTCGTCGCAAGCCGTTTTCTTTTGGCCTCTCTTGACCGCCGACCCGCATCCGCCGCGCGGATGTCAGGCCGGCTTCACCGCATCACGCCGGTTGGGCTGCCGCCCCGCCGCCCGACGGCGGCAGGCGCGCGCCGAGTTGTTCGGCATAGCGTGCGGCCGCGTTGCCGCAGACGATGTGGAACGTGTCGAGCGACACCCACGCGACGTCGAGCGTGCCGAGACGCTCGCGATCGACCGCCGACGGATCGCGCACGACCACACGCAGGCGCGTCGTGGCCACCGCATCGAGCGACGCGACGTTGGTCGCGCCGCCGAACACCGCGAGCCATCGGGTCGGTTCCGGATCGAGCGGGCCGGCGGCCGCGCCCGTGACCGGCTGCGCGGCGGCCGTCGCCGGCGCGGCCGCACCGGTCGCGCCGCCGCCGATCGCGGCGCGCATCTCGTCGGCAATGATGTCGGCCTCGGGCCCGATGATCACCTGCACGCTGTTGCCGCCGCGCTTGAGCACGCCGCGCGCGCCGATCGACTTCAGTTCCGGCTCCGACACCTGCTCCGGATCGACCACGGTCAGGCGCAAGCGCGTCGTGCACGCGTCGACGACCGACAGGTTGGCCGCGCCGCCGAGCGCGGCGATGTAGCGTTGCGCGCGCGGTGCGGCAGCCGTTGCAGCCGCGCCCGCGGCCGGTGCGACGAACCCGCCCGATGCGTACGATTCCGTGGCCGCATCGGTCGACGCCGGCTCGCGGCCCGGCGTGGCCATGTTGAACTTGCGGATGAAGAAGCGGAACAGCCCGTAGTACGCGGCGCCGTATGCGATGCCGAGCGGAATCGCGATCCAGCCCTTCGTCGACAGCCCGTAGTTCAGCACGTAGTCGATCGCGCCGGCGGAGAACGTGAAGCCGAGCTTCACGCCGAGAATCTGGCAGATCGCGAGCGACAAGCCCGTCAGCACCGCATGGATCACGTACAGCACCGGCGCGAGGAACATGAAGCTGAACTCGATCGGCTCGGTCACGCCGGTCAGGAACGACGTCAGCGCCATCGAGAACAGCAGGCCGCCGACCATCGCGCGGCGCTCCTTCGGCGCCTCGTGCAGCATCGCGAGACACGCCGCCGGCAGGCCGAACATCATGATCGGGAAGAAACCGGCCATGAAGGTGCCCGCGGTCGGGTCGCCCGCGAAGAAGCGGTGCAGGTCGCCGTGCACGATCTCGCCGCCGGCGGGCGGCGTGAAGTTGCCGAACACGAACCACGCGAGCGAGTTGATGATGTGGTGCAGGCCGGTGACGAGCAGCAGACGGTTCAGGAAGCCGAACACGAACGCACCGATCGCGCCCGCCGTCGTCAGCCACTGGCCGGCCGCGTCGATCGCATGCTGGATCGGCTGCCACACGTACCCGAACGCGATGCCCAGTATCACGCAGACCAGCCCGGTGATGATCGGCACGAACCGCTTGCCGCCGAAGAACGCGAGGTAGTCCGGCAGCTTGATGTCCTTGTAGCGGTTGTACAGCAGGCCCGCGACGACCCCCGCGATGATCCCGGACAGCACGCCCATGTTCAGCTTGGGATCGATGTCCTTCATGATCGCGGTTTCGATCAGGTAACCGATCGCGCCCGCGAGCGCCGCCACGCCGTTGTTGTCCTTCGCGAAGCCGACCGCCACGCCGATCGCGAACAAGAGCGGCAGGTTGTCGAAGATCGCGCCGCCGGCGTCGGCGATCATCTTGATATTGAACACGTCCGGCTGGCCGAGTCGCAGCAGGATGCCGGCGACCGGCAATACCGCGATCGGCAGCATCAGTGCCCGGCCCAGGCCCTGTATTTTCAGAAACGGATTCCCGTTCATTCAGTCCTCCAATCCTTGTCTCGTCATTAATCGTCGTTGAGCGAATGCCTTCGTCGTGAAACCGGTCGCGAACCTGCCGTCGACGCTCAGTCGAGCGGCCAGACCTCGCGGCTTGCTGCCCTTACCGCCTGTGCCGAGTCGAGCGCGAGCAGATCCTGCGCGCGCTGACGGCACAACTGGTAATCGAGACGGCGCACACGCGCCTTGATGCCCGGCACCGACACCGGATCGACCGACAGTTCGGTCACGCCGAGGCCCACCAGGACCGGCACCGCGAGCGGATCGCCGCCGAGCGCGCCGCATACGCCGACCCACTTGCCGTGCTTCGCGGCGCCGCGCACCGCGATGTCGATCAGGCGCAGCACGGCCGGATGCAGGCCGTCGGACAGCGCGGCCAGGTCGGCCTGGCAGCGGTCCATCGCGAGCGTGTACTGGGTCAGGTCGTTGGTGCCGATCGACAGGAAATCCGCGTGCTGCGCGAGCTGGTCGGCCAGCAGCGCGGCCGACGGCACCTCGATCATCACGCCGACCTCGATCGGCTCGGTGCGGCCCTGCGCGCGCGCGAATTCGTCGATGCGCTTGCGCAGCCGCACGAGCTCGCCTGCGTCGGTCACCATCGGCAGCAGGATGCGCACCGCGCCGAACGGCTTCACCGCGAGCAGGCCCTGCAACTGATCGTCGAGCAGATCGGGGCGCACCTGCGCGAGACGGATGCCGCGCAGGCCGAGCGCCGGGTTCGGTTCGGGCGGCAGCGTCAGGTAGTCGACTTCCTTGTCCGCGCCGACGTCGAGCGTGCGGATGATCGCCGTGCGGCCCTGCAGCGCGTCGACGATCGACTGGTAGCTCTGCTGATGCTCGACCACCGTCGGCGCGGCCTGGCGATGGATGAACATCAGTTCGGTGCGCAGCAGGCCGACCGCGTCCGCGCCGTTGTCGACCGCGGTACTCGCGTCGTCGAGCGTCGCGATGTTCGCGGCGACCTCGATCGCGCGACCGTCGACCGTCGCGGCCGCCTCGCCGGCCTGTTGCCGGTTCGCCTCGCGCACGCCGTCCAGGCGCTGGCGCTCGTGCCGCGCGCGCTCGACGTCGAGCGCGGTCGGGGCATGTTCGAGCCGGCCCGCGCTCGCATCGACGACGACCTGCGTGCCGTCCGGAATCGCGTACAGTGCATCGCCGACCGCCACCAGCGCCGGGATGCCGAGCTGCCGCGCGATGATCGCCGCGTGCGACGTCGCGCCGCCGCGCGCCATCACGAGCGCGGTCACACGTTCGCGATCGAGCGACGCCAGGTCGGACGGCGTGAATTCCTCGGCCGCGAGCACGGCCTCGTCGGGCAGCGCGCGCGCGGCGCCGTTCGTATGGCCGAGCGCGCGCAGCACGCGCTTCTCGATGTCGCGCAGGTCGGCCGCGCGTTCGGCGAGCAGCGCGTCGTCGAGCTTCGACAGCGTGTCGATCTGCGTGCGGATCGTCGCGCGCCACGCGAAGCCCGCGCCCTTGCCGAGACTGATCAGGTCGCGCGCCGCGTCGACCAGCGTCGGGTCCTCCAGCAGCACGCGATGCACCGCGAAGATGCCCGCCTCGCCCACCGCGCCGCGCGCCGAGGCGTTGCGCACCGTTTCGCCGAGTTCGGCGTCGACCGCCTTCAGCGCCTGGTCGAGGCGGCGGCTTTCCGCGGCCGGCGTGCCGGACGCCTGCTCGGGCGGCACGATGTCCGCATCGTCGAGACGCACCAGCGTGCCAACCGCGATGCCGGGCGCCGCGCATACGCCGGCGAGCGTGTTCGGGTCGAGCGTCGCGCCGGGTGCGTGTGCGATGGCTTGCGGCGCGGGCGACTTCAGCCGCGCCGGCTTTTCTTCCACTTCGCCGTGCGCCTCGCGCAGCAGCTCGCGCTCGACCGCATCGACGGCCTGCTGCGCGTGCGCGCCGCGCCCGACCAGTTCGACCGTCGCGCCTTCGCCGGCGCCGAGGCCGAGCAGGCCGACGACGCTCGCGATCGACGCCTTGCGGCCGTCGAACAGCACGTCGACGGTCGCATCGAACCCGCGCACGGCTTCACGCGCCCGTGCGGCCGGCCGCGCATGCAGCCCGCCCGGCTGCGCGAGCACGATCTCGCGGCGCACTTCGTTCTGCGCGGCAGCACCGGCCTGCGCCGCCTGCGCGGCGGCTTCGCCCTTGCCGCGCAGCGCGAGCAACGGCGTCTCGCCGGCGGTCGCGAAACCGCTTGCGCGCTCGACCACCTCGAACGCGTCGGAATTCGCGATCGCGATCACCGACACGAGCGAATGCGCGTGGCGCGCCACCGCGTCCTGGTCGAACTCGATCAACAGCGCGCCCGCCTCGACACGCGCGCCGGCTTCGACGTGCGCGATGAAGCCCTGCCCGTTCAGCTCGACGGTGTCGATGCCGATGTGCAGCAGCACTTCCGCGCCTTGCGGTGTCGTGATCGTGACCGCATGGCCCGTGCGCGCGAGATGCGACACGACGCCCGCGCACGGCGCGACGAGCCGGCCCGCGAGCGGGTCGATGCCGATGCCGTCGCCGAACATCCCGCCGGAGAACACCGGATCGGGCACGTCGGCCAGCGCGACGATCGGCCCCGTCAATGGGCTGAGCAGAACGATCTGATCGTGGGTGGGGCTCTTCAACTGGGATTCCTCGGCGCGTCTCATCGGCTTTCTCGGCTATCAGTGCGTTTCGGTGACTTTGTTCAGGTGGCGCGGCGTGTCGGGATTGCGCCCGCGCGCGACGGCGAGATCCGCCGCCATCACGTAGAACGAAAGAATGGCGGCGATCGGGTCGAGCGCCGAATGGGCGGACTGCGCGAGCGGCAGCACGGTGCCCGATACGCCGGGCGTCGATACGCCGGGCGTGCCGGCCGGCGCCGCGAGCAGCACGGCGGCGCCGCGGGCGCGCATGTCCGCGGCGAGCTGCAGCAGGCCGGCCTGTTCGGGCCCCGGCGGCGCGAACACGAGCAGCGGATAGTCGCGGTCGATCAGCTCCATCGGGCCGTGACGGACTTCGGCGCTCGAGAATGCCTCGGCCTGGATGCCGGACGTTTCCTTCAGCTTCAGCGCGGCTTCCTGCGCGATCGCGAGGCCCAGACCACGGCCGATGACGATCATCCGCTCGACGCCCGCGAGCGCCGCGACGGCTTGCGACCAGTCGAGCCGGCCGGCCTGCGCGAGCACGTCGGGCAGCCCGCGCAGCGCGGTCATCAGCGCGGCGTCGCGCTGCCAGTACGCGACGATCTGCGCGGACAGCGACAGCATCGCGATATAGCTCTTGGTCGCGGCGACCGACAGTTCGGGGCCGGCCAGCAGCGGCAACTGGTGCTCGCACGCATCGGCGAGCGGCGACGGCAGCACGTTCACGGCGGCGACGGTGCGCGCGCCGGCTTCGCGCAGCGCGGCCATCGTATTGACGAGATCGGGGCTCTTGCCCGACTGGGAGAACGCGATCGCGAGCTGGTCCTGCACCTTCAGCGGCGCCTGCTGCAGCGTCGCGACCGACATCGGCAGCGACGCGACCGGCACGCCGAGGCGGCTCATCGTCAGGCTCGCGAAATAGCTGGCGGCGTGATCCGAGCTGCCGCGCGCGACCGTCAGCGCGACGGCCGGCGGGTGATCGAGCAATTGGCCGGCGAGCGCTTCGACGCGCGCGGTGTCGGCGATCTGCGCGGCGACGACCTGGGCGGACTCGCGCGCTTCCTTAAGCATATTCGACAATCGATTCTCCTTCGACGTAGGTCGCGGTGAGGTTCAGGTCGCGATCGAACACCGCGAGGTCGGCCCATGCGCCGCGCTCGAGGCGGCCGCGATCGGTCACGCCGAGGTAGTCGGCCGCGTAGCGCGACATCCGGTTCGACACGTCGGCGATCGGCAGGCCGAGCGACACGAGGTTGCGCAGCGCCTGGTCCATCGTCAGCGTGCTGCCGGCGAGCGTGCCGTCGGCGAGCCGCACGCCGCCGAGGCACTTCGTCACGTGCTGGCTGCCAAGCCGGTATTCGCCGTCGGGCATGCCGGTGGCGGACGTGCTGTCGGTCACGACGTACAGGCGCGGAATCGCGCGCAGCGCAGCACGAATCGCGCCCGGGTGGACGTGCAGCAGATCGGGGATGATTTCCGCGTATTCGGCATGCGCGAGCGCCGCGCCGACGAGGCCCGGGTTGCGGTGATGCAGCGGCGACATCGCGTTGAACAGGTGCGTGAAACCGCATGCGCCGTGCTTGAGCGCGGCGACCGCGTCGTCGTAGGTCGCGAGCGAGTGGCCGAGCTGCACGCGCACGCCGCGCGCGGCCATCTCGCCGATGATCTCGATGTGGCCCGCGATTTCCGGCGCGAGCGTGACGACGCGGATCGGCGCGATCGACAGGTACTTCAGCACCTCGTCGAGCACGGCCGACACGGCCGCGTCGGGCTGCGCGCCGAGCTTGCCGGGGTTGATGTACGGCCCTTCGAGATGCACGCCGAGCACGCGGGCGCCGCCCGGCGTGCGGGCCCGCGCGGCGGTGCCGAGATTCGCGACGACTTCCATCAGTTCGTCGCGCGGCGCGGTCATCGTCGTCGCGAGCAGGCTCGTCGTGCCGAATTGCGCATGCGTGCGGACGATCGTTTCGATCGCGTCGCCGCCTTCCATCACGTCGGCGCCGCCGCCGCCATGCACGTGCAGGTCGATGAAGCCGGGCAGGATGTACGGCGCGTCGTTCTTCGCGGGATCGACGGGCGCGCCGTCGAGCGTGGTGATGCGGCCGTTCTCGCTATCGAGCGAACCGTGAATCCAGCCGTCGGGGGTGAGGATGTTTCCAGTCAGCATGACGTTCTCTTGATGATCTGGTGACGCGGGCATCCGCGTCGTGATTTGCAAATCCGTTGCATGTGCTGCGCGGGCAGTCTCGCGCGTCAGCGTTTCAGTTCGGCGACGAAGTCGTAATAGTCGTCGCGGCAATACGTTTCGCTCATTTCGATCGCGCGCTGGTCGACACCGTAGCCGATCCGCGTGATCACCAGCAGCGCCGAGCCCGGCTTCACCGCCATCCATTTCGCGATCGCGTGCGTCGCGTTCGCCGCGCGAAAGTGCTGCAGCGCGCGCACGACGGTCATGCCGCGCGCCTCCAGGTATTCGTACAGCGATGCACCGAGCACCTGCGGATCGGGCACCACCGCCGCGGGCAGCGTCGAATGCTCGACCGCCATCACGATGCCGTCCGCGCGGCGCAGCCGTTCGAGCCGCGCCACCGTCGCGCCGGGCGCGAGGCCGAGATGCGTGAGCTCGTCGCGGCTCGCGGTGCGCAGCGTGCGCGACAGCCACACCGAATCGGGCACGAAGCCGCGCTGGCGCATCTTCGCGGTGAAGCCGACGAGGCGCGACAGCGGATCGGCAACGCGCGGCGTGATGAAGCTGCCCGCGCCGCGCGCCCGCTTGATCAGGCCCTGCTCGACCAGCAGCGCGAGGGCGCGACGCGCGGTGATCCGCGACACGCCGACCGACACCGACAGCAGCCGCTCCGACGGCAGCGCCTCGCCGGCCTGCCACGCGCCCGCGTGGATCGCGCTCGCCAGATTGCGGGCGAGCTGCAGATAGAGCGGCGTATCGTCGAGGGGATCGGGCGCCAGTTCGGCCCAGCCGGTTTCCATGTGCCTCCGCGTGTCGGACGACGATCTCCGACCGTCGAAAGTGAACGCATTATATAACCACAATAATACCAGTCAACGAACTGGTATTAGCGCCGCGGAAATCGCCGAAAGCCTTGCGCGGCAAGCGTTTTAGTACCGGCAAGGCCTTTGTTTACAACGCAGTGCGGGATAGGGATTTACCCGAAGTGGTATGCAGGGGGACAGTTCGATGGGCGGATTTACCGCGTTTTTGGAGGGCGGGAGCAGACCAGGATAGAACCACTTGGGGCGACTGGTATGCATCACGCGGCGGGCCGATGCCCTACCCGGCCGTCTTTCTCCACGACCGGAACAGCTCCAGCAGCGCGCGGCACGGCGTCGACGTCGCGCCGCCCCGCCGCCACACCGCGCCGACGTCCATCGTCGGCACCGTCACGCTGAGATTGCGACGGCTGATCCGGTTACCTTCCAGCGACCACGGCCGATAGACGAGATCCGAGAGGATCGTCACCCCGTGCCCGAGCGCGACGAGGCTTCTCACCGCTTCGATCGACTTGCTCTGCATCCAGACGTTCGGCGCGATGCCGTAGCTGCCCCAGTACTTGCCGACGGTGCGCAGGTGCTCGTCCATGTCGAGCAGCAGATAGTTCTCGCGCGCGACGTCCTCGAGGGTCACGCGATGGGCGTCCTGCAGTGGATGCGCCGGATGGGTCCACAGCCGGCGCGGCGAGCGCAGAATCGTCTCGTATTTGAGGTCGGCGACTTCCGCGGTATTCGACACCAGCAGCAGCGCGATATCGAGGCGATCGTCGACCAGCATCGTCTCGATCGCTTCGCGTTCGCTTTCGACGATGCTCACGCCGAGGTTGCCGAAGCGCCGGGAAATGGCGGACATCAGCGCCGGCATCAGATACGCCGAGATGGTTTCGGTCATCCCGATCCGGACATGTCCGGAGATCTGCTCCGGCTCCTCCTGCGCGGCCGCGACCGCGCGATCGATCGACGTCGTCGCGTGCTGCACGTGACGCAGGAACCGCTCGCCGGCCGGGGTCAGGCGCACGCCTTTCGGATGACGCAGCAGCAGCGTGACGCCGACCGCCTCCTCGAGGTTCTTCAACGCGATCGTCATCGACGATTGCGACACCGAACAGAGATTGGCCGACTTCGAAATCTGCCCCGTGTCGGCAACCGACACGAAGTATTCGATCTGGCGCAGGGTGATGTGCGTGTTCACGGGAAAAGGTCCGGGAAGGCCGGGCAGCTCCGAATCAGCACTGCCTCGAAGGCCCGAACAGTACCGCAGATCGATGGACGCGATATTGATTCAATATATACCGGACCATCGAAAGGATGAATTTGTCATGGCCGCCGCGGCTTCCTAGCATAGTCGCAAACATGAAGCGGACGGTGCCAGGCGATGGAGACGCAGGAAAAGAAGGGCTATTGCACGTTGTGCCGGTCGCGATGCGGCACGATCAACGTCGTGCGTGGCGACATGATGATCAAGGTCCGGCCCGACGATACGCACCCGACCGGCCACGCGATGTGCATGAAGGGGAAAGCGGCGCCGGAACTCGTGCATAGCCCGACCCGCGTGCTGTACCCGATGCGGCGCACGCGTCCGAAGGGTGCCGCCGACCCCGGCTGGCAACGCATCGGCTGGGACGAAGCGCTGGCCGAGATCGCCGGGCGTCTCGCGTATTTCAAGCGGGAAAACGGCGCCGAATCGGTCGCGTTCGGCGTGACCACGCCCAGCGGCACGCCGATGAGCGACAGCATCGACTGGGTCGAGCGATTCGTCTGGTTGTTCGGGAGCCCGAATATTTGCTACGCGACCGAGATCTGCAACTGGCACAAGGACAGCGCGCATGCGTTCACGTTCGGCTGCGGCATTCCCGTCGCGGATTACCGGCATGCCGAGCTCATCGTGCTGTGGGGCAACAACCCCGCCAACACCTGGCTCGCGCAGGCCGACGCGATCGCGAAAGGCCGCCGCAACGGCGCCAGGCTGATCGTCGTCGATCCGCGGCCGACCGCGCTCGCGCGGGAGGCCGATCTGTGGCTGCGCGTGCAGCCCGGCACCGACGGCGCGCTCGCGATGGCGATCGCGCGGCAGATGATCGCGACCGGCAACGTCGACGACGCATTCGTGCGCGAATGGACCAACGGCCCGTTGCTCGTGCGGGCCGACACCGGGCGGTTCCTGCGCGAGCGGGATCTCGACGGCGAGGCGTCCGGCAACCGCTACGTGGTCTGGAACGCGACGCTCGAGCGGCTGGAATGCGCCGGCGAGGAATCCGCGACGCGGTCCGCCGACCTGTTGACGACCGGCGTGCGTCGCGTGGCGATCCGCGATGCGGCCGGCCGCTGCGTGGAGGTGGACTGCACGCCGGCCTTCGACCTCTATGCGAAGGCGCTCGACGCCTATACGCCGGAACAGGCGGCCGCGCTCACCGGCGTCGCCGCAGCCGACATCGTGAAGGCCGCCGCCATGCTGCGCCCGCACCAGGCGATCGCCTATCACGCATGGTCGGGCGTCGGCATGCACACCAATGCCACGCAGACCGAGCGCGCCATCGCGACGTTGTATGCGTTGACGGGGGCGTTCGACACGCGCGGCTCGAACCGCGAATGGACGAAGCAGCCGGCCAACGCGGTCAGCAGCTACGCGATGCTGAGCCCGCAGCAACGCGCGAAAGCGCTCGGCCTCGCGGAGCGGCCGCTCGGCCCGCCCGCGCAAGGCTGGGTCACGGCACGCGACGTCTATCGCGCGATCCTCGACGGCGAACCCTACCGCGTGCGCGCGCTGTTCGCGTTCGGCACGAACATGGTGATGTCGCAGGCGGATGGCGGCCTCGCGCACGAGGCGCTCTGCGCGCTCGACTTTCATGTCCACTGCGATCTCTTCGAGACGCCGTCGTCACGCTATGCGGACATCCTGCTCCCGGTGAACACGCCGTGGGAACGCGAAGGGCTGCGGCTCGGCTTCGAGATCGACGAGCGCGCGGTCGAACTGGTTCAGTTGCGACAGCGCATGGTGCCGCCGCGAGGCGAGAGCCGCGCCGACTACGACATCGTCTTCGACCTGGCCGTGCGGCTCGGCATGCAGGACGCATTCTTCGGCGGCAGCATCGAGGCCGGCTGGAATCACGTGCTCGAACCGCTCGGGCTGGACGTCGCGTCGCTGCGCGCGCATCCGGAAGGCCTCTACCGGCCGTTGCCGCAACGCGAGCGGCAATACGCGGCGGCGACGCCCGACGGCGTTCGCGGTTTCAACACGGAGACGCTGCGCGTCGAACTGTATTCCGAGAAGTTGCATCGTCACGGCTATCCGCCGGTCCCGCAGTACGAGCCGCCGCAGCATGGCGACGATGCGCGCGCGGACAACCGCCGCCGCTTTCCGTGCACGTTGACGTCGATGAAGAACGGGTACTACTGCCACAGCCAGCATCGCGGCCTGCCGAGCCTGCGTCGCCGCGCGCCGTACCCGATGGCGGAACTCAACGACGCACTCGCGGCGGAGCACGGCATCGTCGACGGCGACTGGTGCGTGATCGAAACGACCAACGGTTCGGCGCGCTTCAAGGCGCGCGTCGTCCCGGAACTGGCGCGCAACGTGATCGTGGCCGAGTACGGCTGGTGGCAGGCGTGCGACGAGGTCGGCCTCGATGCGCTCGCCGCGGGCGGCCGCGACAACAGCAATTTCAACCAGCTCGTGTCGGCGACACGACTCGATCCGGTCAGCGGCTCGTCGCCGCTGCGCTCCGTGCGCTGCCGCATCCGGCGCGATCCGTCGGTCGATCCGGCGCGCCGCGCATGGAAAGGGCTGCGCGATTTCGTCGTGTCCGCGATCCGCGAAGAAGCGAGCGGCGTGCGCACCGTCACGTTTCGGGCCGCGGACGGCGGCGCGCTGCCGGACTATTTGCCCGGTCAGCACGTGACGCTGCATATCCCGTCGCTCGGCGACGGCGGGACGACACGCGCCTATTCGCTGACGGGCGCCGCGCACGAGGACGATCGCCGCAGTTACGCGATCTCGGTGCGGCACCAGAAGGGTCAGACGCGCGACGGCGCCGCGTTCGAAGGTGCGATGTCGTCCTACATTCACGGCGTGCTCAAGGTCGGCGACCCGGTGTTGCTCGGTGCGCCCGGCGGCACGTTCGTCGTGCCGCCGGCATCGCGCCAACCCGTCGTGATGTTCGCGGGCGGCATCGGCATCACGCCGTTCATTTCGTACCTCGAATCGATTCGTGATCTGGCGGACCGCGCACCGGAATCGCGGCTCTTCTATGCGAACCTGAACAGCAGGACGCACGCGTTCCGCGACCGCATCGAGACGTTGAAGCAGCGCCTGCCGACGCTCGACGTCGTCAATTGCTACAACCAGCCGGGCGACGAGATACCGGGGCGCGACTTTCAGCTGCACGGCTACCTGTCGGCCGACGTGGTCGCCGACGACCTGATCCGGCGGCGTGCGCGGTTTTATCTGTGCGGCCCCGAACCGATGATGGAGGCGATCACGGCGGGCCTGATCGCGCGCGGCGTCCCGCCCTTCGACATCTTCAAGGAAGCGTTCCGGTCACCGTCCCGGCCGACGCTCGACCCGTCGAAGCGATACGCGGTGCAGTTCACGCGGTCGCGCCGCACGGCCACCTGGACACCCGGCGACGGCAGCCTGCTGTCGTTCGCGGAAAGCCTCGGCATCGCGTTGCCGAGCGGTTGCCGGGTCGGACAGTGCGAGAGCTGCGCGGTCAAGGTCGTCTCGGGCGAAGTCTCGCATCCGAGCGGACAGGGGCCGGACGAAGCCGACCTGTGCCTCGCCTGCCAGGCCATTCCGGCAACCGACATCAGCATCGACGCATAAACCCCATTCGAGGAAAGGTTCACCATGAAACATTTCGACGCCGTCGCGACCCGCGACGCGCTGGATTTCGAATCGCTGGTCGCCCGCCTGCGGCAAGCGTTCGTCGACGGCTGCCACGTGCCGCTGCGACATTCGCACGTCGTCAATGCCGGCAGCACGGACGAAGGCACGGTACTCGTCATGCCCGCGTGGCAGGACCACGGCTATCTGGGCATCAAGACGGTCAACATCTTCCCCGGCAATGCGGAACACGGCCTGCCCGGCTTGCATTCGACCTACGTGCTCTACGACGGGCGGACGGGTCGCCCGCTCGCGCAACTGGACGGCAACGAAATCACGTCGCGCCGCACCGCGGCGGCGTCGGCGCTGGCCGCCACCTACCTGGCCCGGCCGGACGCATCGCGCATCGTGCTGCTGGGCGCCGGCCGGGTCGGCAGCCTCGTGCCGCTCGCGTATCGCAGCCAGTTGCCGATCTCGCACGTCGAGGTCTGGGACAAGGACCCCGCAGCGGTGGCGCGCCTGGTCGACCGGCTGACCCGCGACGGTTTCGACGCGGCGCCCGTCACGCATCTCGAGGACAGCGTCCGGCGCGCCGACGTCGTCGCCTGCGCGACGCTCGCGACGGAGCCGATCGTCCGCGGCGAGTGGCTCGCACCGGGCTCGCATCTGGACCTGATCGGCAGCTTCACGCCGCGCATGCGCGAAGCGGACGACGACTGCTTCCGGCACGCGGAGATTTACGTCGACACGGACGAGGCCGCGCAAAAGTCCGGCGACCTGCTGGGCCCGCTGGCGCGCAACGTCATTGCGCCCGACCACCTGGGTCGGACGCTGACGGCGCTTTGCCGGGGCGACGCGCGGGGCCGGACGAACGACCTGCAGCGCACCGTGTTCAAGGCCGTCGGCACCGCGCTGGAGGATCTGGCCGCGGCCATTCAAATCCATGAAAAAACGAATTGAACCCGTGACGGGCAAGGAGATCGAGATGAAAGAGCTGATGGACGTGCAGCGCGGCGACGCGCCGGCGGCGGACCGCGAACGCGTGCTGGAACGGATGGCCGCGGGCATGGCGCGCTGGTCGGAGAAGTGGTTTCCGGACGCCTATATCTTCGCCGCGCTCGCGGTGATCATCGTGGCGGCGGGCGCGCTGACGGCCGGGGCGCCGGTCGCGCGGATCGGCGTGGCGTTCGGCGACGGCTTCTGGAGCCTCATCCCGTTCACGATGCAGATGGCGATCGTCGCGATCTCGGGTTATGTCGTCGCGGTGTCGCCGCCCGCGTCGAGGCTGATCGATGCGCTCGCGCGCGTGCCCGCGTCCGGGCGCGCCGCGGTGACGTTCGTCGCGCTCGTCAGCATCGTCGCGTCGTTGTTCAACTGGGCGATCAGCCTGATCTTCAGCGGCCTGCTGGTGCGTGCGCTCGCGCGCCGCACCGATCTGCGGATGGATTACCGCGCGGCCGGCGCGGCCGCTTATCTCGGCATGGGTGCGACGTGGGCGCTGGGTTTGAGTTCATCCGCGTCGCAATTGCAGGCGAATCCGGACAGCCTGCCCAAGGCGCTGCTCGCGATCTCCGGCGTCATCCCGTTCACCGAGACGATCTTTCTCCCGCAGTCGATGCTGATGGCCGCGGTGCTGACCGTCGCGTCGCTGCTGATCGCGTATCTGTCCGCGCCGAACGACGCGCGGGCGAAGACCGCGACGGAACTCGGCATTGCGCTCGACGAGAGCCATGCCGCGCTCGCCCGCCCGAGCCGCCCGGGCGACTGGCTCGAATACAGTCCGCTCGTCACCATCGTGATCGTGGCGATCGGTGCAATCTGGGCGTGGCACGAGTTCACGACGAAAAATCCGCTGATCGCGATCTCGAACCTGAACACGTACAACTTCCTGTTCCTGCTGCTGGGCATGCTGCTCAACTGGCGACCGCGGCGCTTCCTCAATGCCGTCGCGCGTTCGGTGCCGTCGGTCGCGGGCGTGCTGATCCAGTTTCCGCTGTACGGCGGGATCGCGTACATCCTGACCAAGGCGGCCGCGCCCACCGGACTGCCGCTGTCCGATCACCTCGCCCACTTCTTCGTCGCGCTGTCGTCGCATGCGTCGTTCCCCGCGGTGATGGGCGTGTATTCGGCCGTGCTCGGGTTCTTCGTGCCGTCCGGCGGCGGCAAGTGGATCATCGAGGCGCCGTACGTGATCGAGGCGGCCAAACTGCTGCAGGTTCATCTGGGCTGGGCCGTGACGGTCTACAACGCGGCCGAGGCATTGCCGAACCTGATCAATCCGTTCTGGATGCTGCCGCTGCTCGGCGTGCTCGGGTTGCGTGCCCGCGACATCGTCGGCTTCACGTTCACGCAACTGGTCGTTCACCTGCCGCTCGTGATCTTCATGCTGTGGGCGCTCGCCGGTACGCTCGCTTACCATCCGCCGGTGATGCCGTAACGGGTATGGGGGGCGGCTTGCGGTCTTGGGTGGTGGTGGTGCGGCGGCGGTGACGGTGACGGTGACGGCGGCGGCGGCGGCGGCGGCGGTGCCGTGCCGTGCCGTGCCGTGCCGTGCCGTGCCGTGCCGTGCCGTGCCGTGCCGTGCCGTGCGGCATCGTACCCGTCGTGCCGGCGCTGCATGCCGGCCTTAGTGGAATTCCCGGCTCGACGTGCGCAGGCCACCGAGCAACGGCGTCAGATCCTCGAAATGCTGCGCGACGAGGTGCCGCACGTCGCTCACGACCTGCCACACGCCGGACGCCGCGAGCAGCCGCGAATCGAGTGTTTCGCGGCGCTGCCGCGCGAGCAGCTCGGGCCGGACGATCACGTTCACGCAGCCCGTTTCGTCCTCGAGCGTCATGAACATCACGCCCTTCGCGGTGCCCGGCATCTGCCGGGCGATCACGAGCCCGCATGCGCGTGCGAGCCGGCCGTCGGGACGGTCGCGCAACTCGGCCGCCGACGACAGCCGCTGCGCGCGCAAGGCCGGCCGCAGCAACGCGACCGGATGGCGGTTCAGCGTGAGGCCGGTGGTGTGATAGTCGGCGAGGATGTCGTCGGCTTCCGACGGCGCGCCGAGCGCAGGTTGCTCCACCTCGTCGATCGGCGCGGCGGCGAGCAGGTCGCGCTCCGGCGCCGCGGCGACGGCCTGCCACAACGCATCGCGACGATGGCCGGCGAGCGTCGCGAGCGCATTCGCGGCGGCGAGCGCCTCGAGATCGCGACGTTCGAGTTGCGCGCGGCGCGCGAGGGTGTCGACGTTGTCGAACGGGCCGGCGGCGCGTGCGGCTTCGATGCGCCGCGCGGCGGCTTCGCTCAGGCCGCGCACGAGCGACAGGCCGAGCCGCACGGCCGGCTGACCGTGCGGCGGCGGCTGGTCGGGCAACGCTTCGAGCGCGGCTTCCCAGGTGCTTTGCGTCACGTCGATCGGCAGCACCTTCACGCGGTGACGCTTCGCGTCCTGCACGAGTTGCGACGGCGGGTAGAACCCCATCGGCTGGCTGTTCAGCAGCGCGGCGAGAAAGATCGCGGGTTCGTGGCATTTGAGCCAGCTGCTCGCGTACGCGAGTTTCGCGAAGCTCGCGGCGTGGCTTTCGGGGAACCCGTATTCGCCGAAGCCTTTGATCTGCTCGAAGATCTGTTCGGCGAATTCGCGTGTGTAGTTGCGTTCGAGCATGCCGCTGATGATCTTGTCCTGATATTTCTCGAGATTGCCCTTGCGCTTCCACGCGGCCATCGCACGACGCAAGTCATCCGCTTCGCCAGGTGTAAAACCCGCGGCGACGATCGCAATCTGCATCACCTGTTCCTGGAAGATCGGCACACCCAGCGTACGAACGAGCACTTCCTTGAGCGCGTCGCTCGGATACGTGACCTCGCCCTCCTCTTCACCGGCCACGATCCTGCGCCGCTGCAAATACGGATGCACGGCGCCGCCTTGAATCGGACCGGGCCGCACGATCGATACCTGAACGACGAGATCGTAGTAGTTGCGCGGCTTCAGCCGCGGCAGCATCGACATCTGCGCACGCGATTCGATCTGGAACACGCCGACCGTATCGGCGCGACAGATCATGTCGTAAGTTGCTTTGTCGTCCTGCGGAATGTGTTTCAGCGTGAACGGTTCGCCGTCCCTCGCTGGCCCGCGCCACGCGGTGCGCAGGTCGAACGCGCGATGCAGCGCCGACAGCATGCCGAGCGCGAGCACGTCGACCTTCATCAGCCCGAGCGCTTCGAGATCGTCCTTGTCCCACTGGATCACGCGCCGCCCGTCCATCGCCGCGTTCTCGACCGGCACGAGCCGCGTGAGCTTGCCGCGGCTGATCACGAAGCCGCCCGAATGCTGCGACAGGTGGCGCGGAAAGTTGAGCAAGCGCCCGGCCAGTTCGGCCCATGTGCGAATCAGCGGCGTTTCGGGATCGAGCCCGGTCGACGCGAATTGCCGCAGCAGATCGCGACTGCCGTCGAACCAGCGATGCCCCTTTGCGACGCGATCGACCAGCATCGGATCGACGCCGAGCGCCTTGCCGGTTTCGCGCAGCACGCCGCGCGGACGATACGTCGAAACGGCGGCCGCGAGCGCGGCGCGATCCTTGCCGTATTTTGCGTAGATGTGCTGGATCACTTCTTCGCGGCGCTGATGCTCGAAGTCGACGTCGATATCCGGCGGCTCGCCGCGTTCCTCGCTGATGAAACGCTCGAACAGCATCGTGCTTTGCTCGGGATTCACTTCGGTGATGCCGAGGCAATAACAGACGACCGAGTTCGCGGCCGAGCCACGGCCCTGGCACAGGATGTTCTGGCTGCGCGCGTATTTGACGATGTCGTAGACGGTCAGGAAGAACGGCTCGTAGCTCAGCCGGGCGATCAGGTCGAGTTCATGGCGGATCTGCTTGTCGACCTTCTCCGGAATGCCCTGCGGATAACGCACCGCCGCTCCGGCGAAGGTTTCCTGTTCCAGATAGCGCGTCGGCGTCAGTCCCGCCGGCACGATCTCGTCGGGATACTCGTAACGCAGCGAGTCGAGTCCGAAATCGCATGCATCGAACATCGCGCACGTCTCCGCGATCTCGGCCGACGAAAACAACTTCGCGATCCGCCCGCGCGAACGCAGATGCTGCTCCGCATTCGGCGCGAGCGCGTACCCGCATTCGGAGACCGGCATCCCGACGCGAATCGCCGTCATCACGTCCTGCAGCGGCTTGCACGAGCGCACGTGCATCGTCACGTCGCCCAGCGCGACGAGTCGCACGCCGCGCCGTTTGCCGGCCTCGCGAATCTCGTCGCGCTGCGCGCCGTCCAGCGCGCGCTGCAACTGCACGAGCCCGAGCCGCGCCCGCTCGCCGAACATCGCGCGAAACCACGCGACCTGCGCATCGAGCACGTCCGCCCGCACCGGGTACGTCGGCACGAGAATCGCGAAGCAGTCGGGCATGCCGCGCAAGTGGGCAAACTCCGCCGGCGGCGCCGACAGCATCCGCGACGTCAGCTGGTAAGTGCCCTTCGACGATGCCATCCGCCGCCACGAAATCAACTCGGAAAGATTGCCGTACCCTTCGCGGTTCTGCGCGAGCAGCACGAGCCCGAACGCACCGGGGCCCGGGTCGTGGCCGGGCGCGACGTCATCCGGCGTGACGTCGAAATACGAACCGATGACGAGCGGCAATCCGTTCGCCTTCGCCGCGACATGCATGCGCGGCGCGCCGGCGAGCGAGCATTCGTCGGTGATCGCGATCCCGCGATAGCCGAGTTCCACCGCACGCTCGACCAGTTCGTCCGCATGCGACGCGCCATGCAGGAATGAAAAGTTCGAACGGCAGAACAACTCCGCGTAATCGGGCAGCCCGCTGAAATCCGCCATCATCTTCGTTCACCCGAACAGGCCGTGCAGGAACCAGTGCGGTTCGGACTCGCTCCCCGCTCGTTCCCTGAACACCCAATAGCACGCACCGGCTTCGTCCTGCGCGACGTGGTAATCGCGTGCCGCGAGCTGACCATCGAACCACCCGGCCTCGATCCGCTCCGCCGACGACATCATCCTCAGCGGCGTATGGAATACCGGCCGCTCGCCACGCATCAGCAACGGCAGCGGTTCGGCCAGCAACCACGCGGGGCGCGGCGGCACGGCCGGCGGCCCGCCGGCCGGCTTGCCCGCCTGCGCATCGAGCGGCAACCAGCGGTTCGCGGCTTCGGGCCGATGATCGGCGACGGGCGCCGCGCGCAGCACGTTCTCCGCGCCGAGCCGCGCGACCAGCAACTCGAGCAACCGCTCGCGGGTTTCCCGCGTACCGCCCGGCTCGGGAAAAAGATCGTCGGCCGGCGGCGCGACCGATTCGACGCGCGTGGCCTTCAGACGCACCGCGATCACCGCGGCCGGCAGCTCGACGCGCGCGAGCCGCTCGCCGAGCAGCCGCATGAAATGCCCCTCGTCGCGCACGGGGGCGGCGAACGCGAGCGCGAGCGGGGTCGGCGGCACGGCCTGGCGGCCGCGTTCGTGCTCGAGATCGAACGTCATCGCGGCGAGCGACAGGTGCCGCGCGGCCAGCCAGCCGCACAGCTGCACGACGAGCCGCCGCGCGGCGAACAGCACGGCTTCCGCGTATTCGACGCGCTCCGGCAACTCGAGCCGCACGTCGAACACGGGCGGCACCGCCATCCACGCCAGCGGCTCGACCGCTTCGCCGTACGCACGATCGAGCGCGGCCAGCAACGCGGGACCGCAGCGTCGCTGCAGCCCTGCGCGCGGCAGGCGGCGCAGATCGGCGAGCGTGCGGCAGCCGAGACCGTCGAACCAGCCCGCATACGGACGCGCATCGGGCAACAGCACGCACGGCAGCCGGTCGAGCGTGCGGACGAGCGAGGCCTGGCGTGCGACGCGGCGCCGGCTGCGTGCGCGGGCCGACGTGCGCGCGAGCAGCCATGCACCGCGCCCGGTCGGCGCGGCGGACAGGCGCGCCGCGTAGCCGAGCGTCGCGAGCGTCGCGCACACCTGGCGGCACAGCGACGGCAGGCCGCCGAACAGGCGCAGGCTCGGGCCGACGTCGACGATCAGCGTGGCTTCGTCGTCGAGCGCGACGCACGGCGAGAAACGCAGCAACGCGAGCGCGACCGCGCGCAGCGCATCGGCTTCGCGCGCGGGATCGCGTTCGACGAGTTGCGTATCGGGCGCGAGCGTGAGCACGCCGCCGCGCTTCATGCCCGCGCGCACGCCCTGCCGGCGCGCGGCCGCGTCGGCGATCAGCACGACGCCCTGCTCGAGCACCGCGCAGCCGGCCTCGCCGGCCGCCGCGTCAGACGGCGGCGGGGCGCACACGTCGAGCGGCAGGCGCGGCAGATGGATGCCGAGCAAGACGCGCATAGCGGCTCTCCACGATGGGCGACGGCAAATCGAGCACGAGCGGCTCGCTGCGCGCGGGCCCGCGACGCTTGACGATGTCGAGCGACACGCCGCCCGGCACCGGATACAGCGCGACGCGCAGCACGGCCGGCGACGGCTGCCGCGCGGCCGACAGCGGACGCAGCATCACGAACAGCGTGTCGCCCGTGCGCGCGGCCGCGAGATGCAGGCGCCGCAGCGCATCGGGCCGCGCGTCCTGCCAGAGCAGCAGCGCGCCGCAACAGCCGGTCTTGAGCGCCTGCTCGGCGGCCCACAACGCATCGGTACGGCTACCGGCGCGCAGCCACAGCAGCGTGTCGGCCGGCACGCCGAGACTGGCGAGCGCGGTGGCATGCGGCGACTGCGGCGGCGCGACGAGCGCGAGCGGCCGCCGGACGCTG
This sequence comes from Burkholderia sp. 28_3, assembly GCF_003253915.1. Classification (NCBI taxonomy): domain Bacteria; kingdom Pseudomonadati; phylum Pseudomonadota; class Betaproteobacteria; order Burkholderiales; family Burkholderiaceae; genus Burkholderia; species Burkholderia sp. 28_3. The sequence continues at coordinate 832 of NZ_QKZF01000009.1, read as the reverse complement.
ACGGTGCGGGCAAGCGCCGGCGCGAGCAGTCGCATCTCGCCGCAGCCCGGCTGCGCGGCCAGCAGTTCGACGAGGCCGCCGACCGGCCAGCCGCCGCCCGGCAGCTCGGCCGACAGCGGCGCGAAGCCCGTGTCGATCGTGCGCGGGCCGCCGCGCGCGAGCTGCGAGCCGCGCCAAAGGGTTATTCCCCCCGACTCCGAATACATATTTCTGTCGAGCGCAGCATCGAGGGAGCGCGCCCGTTCCTCGGGCGTGCGTAACTGCTGTGCGGCTAAGACAGGCCGACCCACGATCTGGCTCCAGGAGTACTGTATAAATATACAGGTATTCTAGCCCAAGATTTCGAGTTTGAGGGTTGGAGGGCGGGTTCAACTTTCTTCCCTCCACTCGCTATCTACCGTCCCTAATTGACCATCAAACACCGTGGCCGCATCGTTTCAAGATTACTTGAATCTTTGAATCGACAGGTCTATGATGCCGCCATGGACTCGAACCTCGTTGTACGCGCGCTCGGCGCGCTCGCTCATGAATCGCGCCTGGCGATCTTCCGCGCACTGGTTGTCGCGGGCCCCGAAGGCATGCCGGCTGGTGAGATTGCTCAGCAGCTTGGCCTCTCGCCGTCTGGCTTGTCGTTCCACCTTAAAGACCTGTCGCATGCGGGCCTCGTCAACAGCGAGCAGAAGGGACGGTTCATCTTCTATTCAGCCAACTTCGATGCGATGAACGCACTGCTCGGGTTTCTGACCGAGAACTGCTGTGCGGGCGCTGACTGTTCCGTTCAAGCTGTGTCGCAGTGCCAAGGAGCTAAATCATGAAACGCATGCACATCCAC